>NZ_JADOGI010000239.1 GCF_015645445.1 Nonomuraea cypriaca
GCGCTGTTGATGCGGCTCAAGGACGGGCTCGAGAAGCTGGCGTGACCCCCCTACGCGGCGGTGTGCTTGGTGATCTCGGCCACGATGTCGGGCCAGAGCGCGCGCGGCAGATCATGCCCCATGCCCGGATACGTCACCAGCCGGGCGCCGGGGATGGCCGCCGCCGTGGCGCGACCCCCTGCGACGGGGATCAGCCTGTCCGCCTCACCGTGGAGGACGAGCGTGGGCACGTTCAGCTTGGCGAGCAGCGGCGTGCGGTCGCCCGAGGCGGCGATGGCGGCGAACTGCCTGGCCGTGCCCGCCGGGTCGAAGCACCGGTCGTAGGCGAGGCCCGCCAGCATGGTGATCCGTTCCCGGTCCAGGTCGTAACCGGGCGAGCCGATGGTGGACCAGGTCTCCAGCGCCTGGGCCAGCACTCCCTCCCGGTCGGCGGCTGGCCTGCTCATGAGGACCGCGGCCGCCTCCTTCGCCGGCGGGGCGACCTGGGGCCCGGGGGTGGACATGATCGAGGTGAGGGTGAGCACGCGTCCGGGGTGGTGGATGGCCAGCGTCTGGGCGACCATGCCGCCCATGGAGGCGCCGACCACGTGGGCGGCGGGCCAGCCGAGGACGTCCAGGAGTCCGGCCACGTCGTCGGCCAGGTCGTCGAGGACGTACGGCGCGGGCGTCCCCTTCGTGGGAACGCCCGCCTCGTGGAAGTGGGTGGACAGGCCCGCGTCGCGGTTGTCGAACCGTACGACGTGGTGTCCCCGCTCCACGAGGAGCCGGCAGAAGTCCTCGTCCCATTGGACGAGCTGGGCGCCGAGCCCCATGATGAGGAGCAGGGGCCGTCCTTCTGGCGAGCCGAAGCTCTCGTACGCGATGTCGATGCCGTTCACGGCTACGCGGGTGGTCACGCGAACCAGAATGACATTCTGGTGCCGATGCGTAAAGTCAGGGCCTGGCGTACCTGCGGAGGTAGTCGGTGAGCGGCCGGGGAACGGCCTGGCCGCCCCCGGACTCGGCCTCCGGCGGCTTCGCGGGGTTGTCGTCATGCCTCGCGTAGGCGCCGGTGGAGAAGGGGACCGGGTGGTTCTTCTTGCCCGGGCCGTCGCCCCACTTGGTGATGACGTAGTCGAGCTTGATGTGGCCCTTGCCGCCGTTGCCGTTGATGTACAGCGAGTCGGTGTTGAACGTGCCGCCGGTCAGCTCGGCGAACGTCTTGCCGTCGAGGTCCAGCATGATGCCCCGGCTGGAGGGCTCACCTGGACCGCGGTCCCCGACGAAGAACGGCATCTTCTTGCCCTCGTAGACCACGTACCCCTCGGTCATGAGCGGCCAGCTCGGGCTGGCGGCCATGCCCTTCTGCATCGGTTTGCCGCTGGCGGGCAGCCCCGTGTCACCGGCGCGGCCGGAGGCGTCGTCCCAGAAGTACGACGCCGTGGTCGAGCCCTTGAGCAGGGCCTTCTCGTCGGAGTCGGCGTGAGCGGCGGTGCCGGCGACGGCGAGCGTGCCGACGGCGTAGGCGGAGAGCAGGGCGAGGGAGCGCAGGCCGAAACGAGCAGACATGAAAATGAGAAGTCCTTCGCGCGAGGGGACGGTGGACTGCACGCTCACAGAAAAGGCGTATCCGGGCAGAACGCCGAACGGTCACTACGCGTGAGCGCGAAAGAGTGGGGGAGTTGTCAGCCGTTAGTGGTAGATGACGGCCATCACGACGCGGTCTGGGGGTACGACGCGGTGATCCATGGGGTTAGTTCGTCCTCTCCATCGCGCCTACCGGGTTAGCTGACGGGTTCGGGCGGTGGAGAAGCCCTACCGGCGATGGCCGGATGCACCCCAACAAGGTGGGTCCCCGGTTCCCGACTGATCGGGATTCGGCGCCAGCCGGCTGTCCCTCCCTAGCAAGGTCCAACGTCACCGGCTGGTAGTGGCCATGACTGTATACCGGCATTCCGGACACAAGCAAACGAACAGTCATGAATCGGGCGAAGATCTACCTTCTCCGGCAAAGAAAGAGGGGGTACGGCATGCCGTACCCCCCTGCGGATCCCCGTCTCAGCCGCCGCTCTTGCGCCTGAAGGATCTTTTACTCGCGGCTGGACCGTGCGCCCCGTGGATCTTCGATGGGTCGACGCCCTTGCCACCCGCGCCCGACCCCGCGTGCTGGTTGCGCTTGCGCTCCAGCGCCTCACGGAACTTGCGCTTCATCTCGTCGTCCTCGGAAGTTTCCGTGTTTTCCGGCTCCGGTGTTTCCGCCATTGAGGACCTCCGTGGTGTAGGGACACTGACAGCTTCGCATGGCGCCGCTATTGATGCGAAACCGGGCCGCGGCGCCGTAGCGGCCGGGTAAAGCGGAACCGTTCGGTTCGTGGTGTTGCGTTGGAACGACGCAGGAAATAGTCCTCGGCAATGAGCCTCCTGGGTCGTGACCTGGCGGTGGATCTCGGCGCCGCCAGCACGCGAATCTACGTCAAGGGCAGAGGCATCGTTCTCGACGAGCCCTCGGTCGTCATGCGCGACAGCGTGACGGGCAGGATCCTCGGGTACGGCGCCGAAGCCACCTGCGGCACCGGCGGCGAGTGCTGCCGGCCGGTCAGCGGCGGGCTGCCGGTCGACGGCGAGCTCGCCCGGCGCATGATCCGGCACTTCCTGCGCAAGGTGCACCGGCATCCGTTCGCCAGGCCGCGCGTGGTCATGGCGCTGCCCGACGACTCCACCAGGATCGAGCGGGCGGCGCTGCGGGACGTGGCGTTCGAGGCGGAGGTGCGCGGGATCGAGCTGGTCTCGCACGCGGTCGCGGCGGCGCTCGGCGCGGGCGTCCCGGTCAGGGACTGGGCCGGGCACATGGTGATCGACATCGGCTGCGACTCCGCCAGGATCGCGGTGCTCTCGCGCGGGACCGTGGTGGCCGCAACCAGGGTGACCGGCGGCGGCCACGCCATGAACCGGTCGATCGCCCGGCTGGTCGAACGCGAGCACGGGCTGCTGATCGATGAGCGCGAGGCGGAGGCGGCCAAGCGGAACGCGGGCAGCGCGTGGAAGCCGTTGCACCGCCAGGTCGTCGTCCACGGCAGGGACCGGGAGACCGGCAGGGAACGCTCGGTGCCGCTGGCCGTACACGGGATCTACGAGGCGACCAGGCAGCCGGTCGAGGCGATCGTGCGGGCGGCGGTCGACGCCGTGGAGCGCTGCCCCGCCGAGCTGGCCGCCGACCTCGGGGAACGCGGCGCGGTGCTGGTCGGCGGCGGCGCGCTGCTCCGCGGACTCGGCAGGCGGCTGCGCGCCGCACTGTGCATGCCGGTACGGCGGTCGGAGCGCCCCCTGGAATCGGTCGCGCTCGGCCTGGGCCGGTGCGCGGAGGAGCTGGGCCTCCTCTCGAGACTCCGGCGCCGATGAGCGACGACCTCTTCACCACCGGGGTCTCGCTCGCGGACAAGACGGTGCGTACCATCACCGTCTACCTCGCCGTGGCGGCCCTGCTGCGGATCGGCGGCAAGCGGGGCATCGCGCAGCTCAACAACTTCGACCTCGTGGTCATGCTGCTGATGAGCAACGTGGTCCAGAACGCGATCATCGGTCCTGACGACTCCCTCACCGGCGGGCTGGCCGGGGTGGCGATCCTGATGGCCGTCAACGCGGTGGTGGTGCGGCTGGCCGCCGCGGTGCCGGCGATCGGCACGCTCGTGGAGGGCACCCCGACCGTGCTGGCCCGCGACGGGCACTACCTCCGGTCCGCGCTGCGCAGGGAGGGCCTGCGGCAGGCCGACCTGGAGGCGACGATCCAGCACCGGGGCTGCACGAGCGTGGGGGACACGACCCTGGTACGGCTGGAGCCGGGCGGAGCCCTGTTCGTCCGGCTGCGACCCGAGGAGGAGAACGCCGATCGCCAGGACGTGGACGAGTTGCGCACCCGGCTCGACCGCATCGAACGCAAACTCGACACCCTCGCCGACCGTCTCTAGAGGTTAATTCTAGAGTTAGACTATAGCCATGAGCGACGTCAGGCGGGTCAGCAAGCGCACGCAGAAGGCCAGGGAGACCCGGCGGCGGATCCTGGAGGCGGCCGGCGAGCTGTTCGTCCGCGATGGGTACGGCACGACGAACCTGCAGGACGTCGCGGACAAGGCGGGCGTGGCCGTACAGACCATTTACTTCGTCTTCGGCAACAAGCGGTCGTTGCTCAAGGAACTGGTGGACGTGACGGTCGCGGGCGACGACGAGCCGGTGGCGACCATGGACCGCGCGTGGTTCCGTGAGGCGATGGCCACCGCGAGCGCCGCTGACCACCTGCGGGCGCACGTCCACGGGACCCGGGGCGTGCTCGGGCGGGTCGCGCCCATGACCAGGGTCCTCGACACGGCGGTGGCGATGGACCCCGAGGTGGCGGCGCTGTGGCCGCAGGACTCCGACCCCCGCTACACGGTGCAACGGGCCGCGGCGGAGTCGCTGATGACCAAGCCGGGCGCGCGGGCCGGCGTCCCCGTGGAGCAGGCCGCCGACGTCCTCTACTCCCTGCTGAGCCCGGAGCTCTACCTGCAGTTCGTCGAACACCGCGGCTGGTCCCCCGGCCGCTGGGAGGACTGGACCCACCAAACCCTCGCCGCCCAGCTCCTCGAGGACGCCCGCTAGCCTCAGATGGTGATGGACATACCGTCGAAGCGGCTCAGGGTGAAGGAGACGTCCTCGTGGGCGACCGCCTTCTGCTCACGGAGCATGTCGATCGCGATCGCCTCGCCCAGCTTGACGGAGGCGGTGAAATCGGTCCGCCAGTGAACGGCGGCCATGCTGCGGCCGAGCGCGATGTTGGCCGCCAGCTTGTTCAGCTCCCCGCCGATGAGAAGAGCCGGCCCCTTGTACGGCACGAGTTTCGTCCCTGAGCTGTCCGCCACCACAGGGTTGGGCAACGGGAAGGACTCGTCGAACCACGCCTTGAGCACTGTCACACACGCGCCGGCGACCGTCGCGTGACCTGAGCCATATGCCGGGTGGGTCGGACAGCCCTCGGGGAACGCCTGCGGCAACAGGTAAGACCCGTAGCGGTCGAACGACGTCTTCAGAGCTTCTGAGCCGAGCACCTCGGACTGGATCATGGGGAACTCCCTGATCCCGGAGACGTGCGCGTGGACGCGCCCGCCGAACTCCTCGGGACGCAGGCGCCGGTGCACGAACCATTTCGAGTACCACACCGCCTTCGCCGCGCGGGTGGCGACCTCCGCGAGCAGCGACTGAATGTGCGGCGGCCCGAAAGTGGCGAAGCCCGCCTGGTTCCGTGAGTTCTCATACGGATTTCCGACGTCCGCTTCGGCCTTCATGCCGAGGAGGATGAGCAACGCGCCGAGATGTGCCTGGTACAGGAAATCGTAGTGAACGTAGTGGGCGAGATCCCGAGCCGTGTGCAGATACCTGCGCTCGTTCGGGTTCCGATCCTGCGGCGGCTGCTTCACCCCGTTCTGGACGTCCAGCCACGCGTGCCAGTCGGTCAGGTATTCCTGGTTGACGCGTACGGTGTCGTGCAGCTGCGGGAGCGGCAATGTGCCGAAGGGAATGTCGCGAAGCAGGAACTGCGAGATGTACGGGCCGCGCAGAGCACCGGGGACACCGCCACGGAAGAGCACCTCCGGTGTAACCCGGCCGTTCTTCCTCGGCCCCCGATAGTCCATCATGTCGGAAAGCTCATTCACCGCCCGCATGACCATCGGATCGCTGTCGTAGTTGGCGAACGGGACGTCCCGCAGCAATGCCATCCAGTACAACTCCACCATTTCAGCGGAGTTCTGCGCGCTGTCGATCCTCGGCGCCGGCGGCATCGCGAGGGCCTGCGCGTCCGGCCCCTCCAGATCGAAGGAGAGCCCGGCCTGGGGGTTCGTCAGGCGTACGGTGTTCTCGCCGGAGCCGCGTGGAATACGCTCGAAGTCCTCCGCACGCCGGGTGGACAGAGCTCGAAGGAGACCCCGGTAGCCCTCGGGCAGCACCACCCCGTCTTCGCCGTGCGGCAACGCCTTGCCGTAATTGGCGATAAATGGATAATCCGCCTCCTCCCCATTGCCGAGCTGTTCCTGGACCGGCCGGGAAAAGGCTTCTTCCGCGGCGGCGATCCGCCGTTCACGTGCGGCTGCGCGTCTGCCGAACATCTCTTTCTCCTGTTTGATGGGCCCACCTGCCGGGTTTCGCGGCTCGTACCACGGCCACGACAGCCCGGATCGGACCTACCCATTGCGATCAGCGCAATACATGCCGTACAGACTCTTTAATCCACCATTTCCGGGCACGGAAGAATCGGCGGCCCGCCGCCTCGGCGCCGACAGAATTACATAAGAAATGCATGCCGTCCGGCGCCTGCTGCTTGGCGTCCGGCGCCCGCCTGGACGGCAGTCGTATTCCGGCGCGCTCCTCGAGGACGCCCGCTAGCCTCGGGGTCGCATGTGCTCCTGGGCCCATTCCTCGAAGCTGGTGAGCGGGATGCCGAGGTCCCTCGCGTACTGCGGACGGCCCGGTTGGCCGGCCACGTTCAGCCACTCGTGCGAGGCGCCCATCGCCGGCATCCCGGCGGCGATGGCCTCCTCCTCCGTCATGTCGGGCGCGGACAGTCGCGTGCCGAGAGCGCGGGAGAGGACCTCGGCGATCCGCGTCATCGACAGATAGTCGCTCGCCAGCTCCAGTTCGACCCCGTCGAACCGCTCCGGCTCGGCGATGGCCGCGGCGGCCGCCCTGCCGATGTCCTCCACCGCGACGAGGGACAGCCGGGTCTCGGGCCTCAGGATGCTCACCAGGCCACCCTCGATGCCACGCGGGAACAGGAACGCCATGGACGGCAGGAAGTTCTCCATGAAGAAGGCCGGCTTGAGCAGCGTCCAGTGGAGGAAGCCGGCCGCGCGGACCCGCTCCTGAATCGCGCTCTTGGCGCGCAGGCTGGGTCCCACCGCCCAGCGGCCTTCGGCCCAGTGGGGATCTTCGGTGTGCCGGCCGGCGCCGGAGACGGACGTGTGCACGAACTGCGGCACTCCGGCGGCCTTCGCGCCCTCGATGAGGTTGACGCCCTGGGCCACCTCCCCGTCGAAGTCGAAGCCTTCCGCGGTCATGCCGGGCATCTGCACGGAGAAGACGGCGCGGGCGCCCTCGACGGCCCGGATCACGGAATCGCGGTCGTGCAGATCGCCGGCGACCAGTTCGACGCCGAGCGCCTCGACGGCCTTGGCCCGATCGGTGGACGGGTCGCGCACCAGGGCGCGTACGGGAACATTCGCCGCGCGCAGGGCGCGGGCGGTGGCCCCGCCCTGCCTGCCGGTGGCGCCGGTTACCAGGACGGGTGCGGAATCTGTGGACATGGCGCTCCTCGGGTGTTCGCCCATTGAACGGCGTGGCTCGCCGTTCACGCTGAGGCATTAAACGGCGGGGCCCGCCGTTTACTCCGCGGTACGATACGGCGGGGCCCGCCACTTAGCAACCTGGAGATGACGCCATGCCCGACCGCCAGCGCGCGGACGCCCGGCGCAACTACGCACGGATCCTTGCCGTGGCCGAGGAGGAGGTCGCCGCGCACGGCGCCGGCGCCTCCCTGGAACAGATCGCCCGCGTCACGGGGGTCGGCTCGGCGACCGTGCGCCGGCACTTCCCCACCCGCCGCGCACTGTTGGAGGCGGTCTCCCACAAGCGGATCGAGGCTCTGTGCGTCCGCGCCCAAGAGCTGACCGGCAAGGGCGACAGCCGGAGCGCGCTACTGGAATGGCTGAGCGACGTCGTCGCCTACTGCGTCTCCGCCCGGGGACTGGCGGCCGCGCTGGTCTACGAGGGGGCCGAGTCCGACTCGATACACGAGAACACCTGCTCGGCGATGATGGAAGAGGCGGGAAGCCCGCTGCTGCGCCGCGCCGTGCAGGACGGCGCGGTGGCGACAGGCATCACCGTCGCCGACCTGATCACGCTGGCCGTCGGCATCGTCCTCGCGACGGAACACCACCCGGACCCCGCCGCCGGGGCGGACCGTCTGTTCCGGCTGGCCGTGGCGGGACTGAGTCCCCAGAGCTGACGCCTGCCTGTTCCGCGCTCAGGCCCCGGTTGTGCGGCGATGCGATCTTGGAGCGTGCCACAACCATTGCGGAGTGAGCCCTTCCGGATCGCGGTTTCCGCCGTGGGGGTGGAGATTCTCTTGTACGGTGCCAGCGTGCGGGCTCGCCGTTACGCCCTTTCCGCGGTGCTTTCCTGTGTCGCGGCGATGACGGCCTGTACGGCGCCGGCCGAGTTTCCCACGCTGGATGAAGCCACCCGGCGGCTCACGGCCGACGCCGAGAGCCTCCAACTCCAGGTGCCGGTCGCCGAGCGGGTCACCGACGGCGCGTGCGTGGCCGGGGAGGTGCGGGGGTTCGTACGGGCCGAGCTGGACGCCTCCGCCGGACCGCTGGACGGCTCCGCCGGACTGCTGGACGCCTCAGCCGGGCTGCTGGAGCGGCTCCAGGCGATGGGGTACGACAAGATCGTCGATGACCTGGACCTCCGTGACGAGGACCAGGACGTGGTGGTGTTGCGGCATCCGAGGACACGGCTGACGTTCGAGGTGACCGCCGGGGAGGGGCCCGGGGAGGGGCAGCGTGTCGTGGTCGTCGGCAAGACGACCTGCTACGCGGCCGGGTAGCAGGTCGCTCGAAACCTCACGGGGTGGACAGGGCCTCCGTCGGTGACAGGCGCGAGGCGCGGATGGCCGGGTAGAGGCCCGCCATCGCGCCGATGAGCAGCGTCGCCGCGAACCCGCCCGCGGTGGCCCAGATGGGCACCACGGAAGGCCAGCCGCTGTAGTACGCGTACCCCATGGTGACGGCGCTGCCCAGGAGGATCCCGCCGCCCCCGCCCATCGCCGACAGAAGCAGCGACTCGGCGAGGAACTGGGTGCGGATCTGCCCCCGTGTGGCGCCCAGGGACCGGCGCAGGCCGATCTCCGCCCGGCGTTCAAGCACCGAGATGACCATGGTGTTGGCCACGCCGACGCCACCGACGAGCAGCGCCACCGCGCCCACGCCCAGCAGCAGGTTGGCGAACGCCTGGTCGGTCGCCTGCTTGGCGGCCAGCGCGTCGGACGGCCTGGAGACGTCCGCCTCGTTCGGCGCCTCGGGGTTGGCCGTGCCGGCCAGCACCTGGCGTACGGCCTCCAGCCTGGCCTCCTCGGAACGGGTGTACAGCGTCGTCGGGTGCCCGTCGAAGCCCAGCCTGGACTCCGCCACCGGCCAGCCGACCAGCACCCCGCTGTCCAGGTCGGTGGCGAGCGCCACCGGTTCGAGGATCCCGACGACCGTGAACCTGGCGCCGCCGACGATGATCTGCGTGTCAGGTCCCGCGGCGCCCACGCCGAGCCGCTGGGCGGCGGAGGAGCCGAGGACGGCGGCCGGGTAGCGTTCTGTGGCCTGGTTGAGCCAGGTCCCGCCGCGCAGCGTGGCGCCGACCGTTTCCAGCAGGTCGAGGCGGGCGGCGTACGTGGAGATGCCGCCGGTCTGTGCCTCGGGGATCTGCTCCGAGCGGTAGACCTTGGCCTCCGGGATCTTCGCGATCGCCGAGGCCGCCTCGACTGGGCCGATCCGCTCGATCATCGCCTCGGCCTCCACCGGCATCTGCGCCGCCTCGCCCATGAGCGTGGTGCCCGCGGAGACGGTGAGCAGGTTGGTGCCGAGCGCCGAGAGCGTACGGTCGAGCTCGGCGCCCGAGGAGGACGAGAGCCCCACCACGCCGACCATGGCCGCGATGCCGATGGCGATGCCGAGAGCGGACAGGAACGCGCGCAGCGGCCGGGTGCGGAGGCCGACCGCGCCGACCCGCATCACGTCGCCCGGCCGCATCCTGGCCGGTGACAGCCTGGGCCGCTCGATGACGCTCATCCCCGCACCCCGGATTCCATGGGCTCAGGCCAGAGCCCGCGCCGCTCGTTCTCGGCGGAGTCCGAGATGATCCGGCCGTCGCGCATCCGCACCTGCCTGGGCAGGCCGGCGGCGATCTCCCGGTCGTGCGTGATGATCACGATGGTGGTGCCGGCGGCGTTCAGCTCGTGCAGCAACTCCATCACCCCCGTGCCCGACACCGAGTCCAGGGCGCCGGTCGGCTCGTCGGCCAGCACCAGCGGCGGTTCACCGGCCACCGCCCTGGCGATGGCGACGCGCTGCCGCTCGCCGCCGGACAGCTCGTGCGGCTCGTGGTCCATGCGGTGCCCGAGCCCCACCCGCTCCAGCGCGGCCGACGCGCGCCTGCGGCGCTCGGCCCGGCTCAGGCCGGTGTAGACGAGGCCGTCGGCCACGTTGTCCAGCGCCGGAACCTTCGCGGCCAGGTGGAACGACTGGAAGACGAACCCGATCGTGGTCGCCCGCAGCGCGGAAACCTGACCGTCGGACAGCTTCGACACGTCGTACCCGTCGATATGGATGGTGCCGGACGACGGCCGGTCGAGAGTGCCGACGACGTTGAGCATCGTCGACTTGCCCGAGCCCGACGGGCCGACGATGGCGATGAGCTCGCCGTGCTGGATCCGCAGCGACACCGACCGCAGCGCCGCCACCCCGCCGGGGTAGATCCTGGACACGTCCGTGAGCGCGATCATGGGGTACGTCACTTCGGCATCCCCACGGTCATGTCCTCGGTGAGCTCGTCACCGGTGACCTCGACCCGGCCTCCGGCGAACAGTCCCGTCTCGACCGCGACATAGCGGGATCTGCCGCCTTCGACGACCTCCAGGCCGTACCCGCCCTCCTGCAGCGCCACCAGCGCCGCGACCGGAACGGTGAGCACGTCCTTGCGCTGGGATGCGGTGAACGTCACGTCCACCGCCGCCTTGTCCAGCCCCTTGGCCGCCTTGGCATTACCGATCGAGACGAGCGCCTCCAGACGGGTCTCCGGCTCCTCGTTCTGGCTCTCACCCGGCTGGATGACCGTGGCCACCTCCGTGACCTTGCCGTCCACGCTCTTGCCGTCCGGCAGCGTGACCTCGACCTTGGAGCCCTTCTTGGCCATCCGCTGGTCCTCGGCCTCCAGCTGGACCGTGATGAGCTTCGACGTTCCCGTGTAGGTGAGCACCTTCTGGCCGGGGGCGGCCGGCTGGCCCTCCTCGGTCTCGAGGCTCTCCACGCGCACCTCGCCCGGGGCGAAGACGACCCGGCCCAGCTCGACGACGCCGGTCTCGTCCAGGCCGCGGTCGTCCTGCCATTCCATGACGGCCTCGGCCGTGTCCCAGGTGTACTCGTCGTCGACGGTGAAGCCGTCGTAGCCCAGCTTGCTGAGGTTGCGTTCCAGATTCTCGACGTCCGTGCCCTCGTCGCCGTTCTTGAGGTCGCGGTAGGCGGGGGTGGAGCCGTACATGAGCATGACGGGCTGGTTGTCCACGCGGTAGAGGGGCTTGCCGCGGGAGATCTGGGCGCCGCTGCCGGGCAGCCACGTGATCGTGCCGGGTTTCCTGCTCACCGCCGTGGTCACCGGGCCGAAGCCGAGCTCGCCGTCGGCGTCCGTGGTGTCGTTCAGCGTCTGCCTGGTCACCGTCGCGGTGGCCGGGGGCAGCGCGGCGGCCGACTGGGTCGGGCCGGCGTTGGCGTCCAGCAGCCCGGCGCTGTTCACGGCCACGAGGCCGCCGCCCGCGGCGGCCACCACGATCAGCAGCCCGGCGACCAGCTTGCCCCGGCCGCGACGGCGGCGGGGGCGGGAGGGCGCCGCGTCCGGCTCCGCCTTCCCGTCAAGGGTGGCCGCTCCCATCAAGAACCACCCATACCGGCCTCAGCGGACTCCTTCTGGCACTTCTCCTGCGCCGATTTGAAGTCCGGGTCCTGGCCGACCTCGCCGGTGATGCGGACCATGCCGCCGTCCGGGTCGGGGTAGCTCTCGACGCCGTTGTCCCGCATGCACTGCGCGAGCTTGCGCATCCTCTCGGCCTGCTTGGGGTCTCCCCCGCCGCCCTTCTGCCCGCTCGGGGCGTACTCCTTGCAGGCCTCCTGGGCCTTCTCGACCGTCTCGCGCGGCACGCTGCCGTCGAACTTCATCGTGACCCTGCCCCCTTCGGGGTCGTCCATGTCGACGCCGTTCTCGCGCATGCACTGGGCGAACTTGAGCCCACGCTCCTGCGGGTCTTCGCTCGGCTTGGCGCTGGCCGCCGCCTGGTTGCCTGCGCCGCCGTTCACGGAGGCCACATCGGCGTCCCCGGCGGCGTCGGCGCCGCAGCCTGTCAGCAGCAGGGTGAACGCGATCGGCGCCGCTGCCAGCGCACTGAGGACTCGTCCTCGCATGAAACCTCTCCCATCGAACGAACGTCGTTTCGAGGGAGATGCAATAGGGACCCCCGTTTCCTCAGCGTTTCCGTCCTCACACTTACCTTGACCAAATACGAACTAGGCCAGACTCGGCTCTGAAAGCGAACGAGAGGCCTGGGAACGCCATGCGGGTGCTGGTGGTTGAGGACGAGCGCATGCTCGCCGACGCGATTGCCGAGTGGCTGCGTGAGGAGACCCACGCGGTCGATCTGGCGCACGACGGCGAGGCCGCGCTGGAGCGGATCGCGGTCAACGACTACGACGTGGTCGTGCTGGATCGCGACCTGCCGCGCGTCCACGGCGACGAGGTGTGCAGGGAGCTGGTCTCGTCGGAGCGCGACGCGCGGGTCCTGATGCTGACCGCCGCCGCGCAGCTCGACGACCGGGTGACCGGCCTGTCCCTGGGGGCCGACGACTACCTGTCGAAGCCGTTCGCGTTCCCCGAACTGGCCGCCCGCGTGCTGGCGCTGGGCCGGCGCTCGCGGCCTGCCGTGCCGCCCGTGCTGCGCCGGGCCGGGATCACGCTCGACCCGGCGCGCAGAGAGGTGTTCAGGAACGGGCGGTTCGTGCCGCTGTCGAAGAAGGAGTTCGCGGTGCTGGCCGAGCTGATGCGGGCCGGCGGGACCGTCGTGTCGGCCGAGCAGCTCCTGGAGAAGGCGTGGGACGAGCACGCGGACCCGTTCACCGGGGCCGTCCGGCTCACCATACTCAAGCTGCGCCGCAAACTCGCCGACCCGCCGGTCGTGGAGACCGTGCCGGGGGTGGGGTACCGCCTCCCATGAGAGCCTCACTCCCGCAACCGACCCTGCGGCTACGGCTCACGCTCGTCTACGGGGCGATCTTCCTCCTCGCCGGGCTGACCCTGCTCGGCGTCACCTATCTCCTGTTCAACCAGCAGATCAACAACATCGTCGAGAGCCGGCTCAATCCCGGTCCCGGCCGGAACCTGCAGCTGTTCGTCATGAAGGACGGCGTCAGACTCAGCGGGGACGACGCCATCGAGTGGGTGCGGCAGCAGGAGCAGGACCTGTATAGCGCCGCCAACACGTCGCTGATCACGCAGGGCGCGATCGCGCTGATCGTGGTGGGCGGCGGCGCGGTGGCGCTCGGCTGGGTGGTGGCCGGCCGGGTGCTGGCGCCGCTGCACCGGGTGACGGAGACCGCGTACAAGATCGCCGCCGCACCCATGGCGGAGCGCGGGCTGCACGAGCGGATCGCGCTGACCGGGCCCAGGGACGAGGTCAAGCAGCTCGCCGACACGTTCGACACCATGGTGGAGCGGCTGGACCACTCCTTCGACGGGCAGCGCAGGTTCGTGGCGAACGCCTCGCACGAGCTGCGTACGCCGCTGACCCTCAACCGGGCGCTGGTCGAGCTGGCCATGCACCGGCGTACGGCCTCGGCCGACGTCAAGGAGCTGGGCGAGAGCCTGCTGGAGATCAACGCCCGTCACGAACGCCTCATCTCCGGTCTGCTGCTGCTCGCGCGCTCCGAGCAGGAGATCGCCGACCGCTCGCCGGTGGACCTGGCCGACGTGGTGACGCACGTGGTCGAACAGAGCGCCGCCGACGCCCGCGACGCGAAGATCACCATGTACGAGGTCACCGCGCAGGCGCCCACCACCGGCGACGCGCTGCTGCTCGAACGGCTCGTGCACAACCTCGTCGAGAACGGGCTCCGATACAACGTGGACGACGGGACCGGGTGGGTGCGGGTCGTGAGCCGTACCGTGGGCGAAGGGAAGGTCGAGGTGGAGGTCAGCAACACGGGTCCCGCCGTGCCGCCGTACGACATTCCGTTGCTGTTCAAGCCGTTCCACCGGCACGGGGCCGAGCGGGTCGTCACGGCGCGGAGCGCGGGGCTGGGGTTGTCCATCGTACGGTCGGTGGCGGTCGCGCACGGCGGTGACGTCCGGGCGCGCCCCCGTGAGGGCGGCGGCCTGGTCGTCATCGCCTCCCTCCCCCGCGCCCGGAGCTAGCCCTGCCTCCCCGCCCTCAGTTGACGCAGTCCTGGGTGTCGAGTCCGAGGGACAGCTCCTCGATCTCGCCCTGCTTCGAGGCGAAGAAGGCGTAGTAGGCCGTGGGGTTGCCGGGCACGGAGACGTAGGGGAAGCCGCTCGCCGCCGTCTTCAGGCCTGGGTACGCCTTCTTGATCTGTTTCATCGTGGAGCCGATGCCGATGCCTTCCGGGGTCCTGACGCCCTTCGGGGCGAAGATCACGGCCACGCCGCGCCTCTTGCTGATGTACAGGCCCACGCTGTTCTTTCCTGTGGGGTACGCCTTCAGGTCCCAGCCGGAGCACGTGCCCTCCCCAACGGGCATCTTGAGCACGACCCTTCCTGTCGCCTTGGTCTTTTTCGCGCTCATGCCGAGCTTGACCTTGCCATAGCCGTACGGGCCCAGCGCGGCCTTGGGCGCCTGGGTGGTGTGGGCGAGTGCGGGTGTGCTGGTGGCGAGCAGTGACCCGCACGCCAGAACCGCGATGAGCGCCTTCTTCATGACGATCTCCCCTTCGTCGCGAACGCTGCCCCTGTTATGAGTGCCGATCAGGTCGATAAGTTGCGCCTTGTCCCCTTGCCTTAGGCGGCGACGGATGGTTTGGGCGCGCCAGCGGCAGGTGGGCCTTCCCTGGGCTTCGGCGTGTCCTCGGTCCTGATCCGCCACACTGCGGGGACCAGCAGCGTGGTGGCCGTGAGCAGGACGGCCACCACGGCACAGGACAGCAGGACGGCGGGGGTGCCGAAGGCCGCCGCCGCTGGTCCGGCCAGGCCCATGCCGAGAGGTGCGGCCACGAGCGCGCCGAGCATGGTGACGGAGCTCGCCCGCGCGATGAGCTCTTCTGGGAGGTGCCGTTGCAGGGTCGTGGTCTGGAGCACGTTGTGCACCACCACTTGCAGCCCGGCCACGACGCCCGCGAGCGTCAGCGACCAGAGGCCGGCGGGCATCGCCAGCAGCGCCGGGAGCGGCGCCGACAGCAGGAGGGACAGCACGGCCGCGACCATGGGCCTGGCGGGCCTCCAGCGCGCGCTGAGCACACCGCCGGCGAGCCCGCCGACGGCGTACGCGATGCCGATGGCCGACCAGGCCGGAGCCCCGCCGAGGTGCTGGTCCGCGACGTAAGGCCCCAGCACCAGGATCGGCGAGACCACGATCGCGTTCGTGACTGCGACGTGGACCGTCCAGACCCACAGCCAGGAACGCCGCCCCACCTCCTTGACCCCGCGCCCGATGCTCGCCAGCAGCCCGCCGCCCCGAGGTGACCGCTCGGCGGCGAGGGCGTGCGGCAGCCGGTGCAGGAAGGCGGCGCTCACCAGGAACGTCAGCGCGTCGGCCAGCACCGCCCACCCCGGCCC
>NZ_JADOGI010000024.1 GCF_015645445.1 Nonomuraea cypriaca
GGCCCCCGGTTCGCCCCCAGGCCACCACCCGAGGGCGACGTCGCCACCTACCTGACACATCGGCTGTCAGCACGGGCCTGGCCGTGCCAGGCGACCGTCACCCTGCACGAATCCGCGGAAACCGTCGCGGACCGCGTCTGGTCGGGCATGGGCGTCGTCGAGGCCGTCGACGACCACGGCACCTTGGGCGCCGTGATGGACACCGGCCTTCCCCAGCTCCGATACCGTATGGCCAGGCTGGCCCACGTGATCCTCTTGCCCCCGAGCCCCCCGGACCTGGTCAGCAGCTGAACCGCTGATCAAGATCGAGTGCCTCCTGCAGGGCACCCAGAACAAGGGGATCAACCGCACGATCCAGGAGCAGGCTGGCAAGACCTGGTGAGCCGGGCGGGGGGCATCCGCCCGGAGGCCGCGTCTCCCCGCCATCAAGGGATGACGCCCCTGCCCGCAGGGCTGCGGTGATGCGGTCGACGTCGCCGCGTTCGGCGGGCGGGAGCGGTGCGCCCACGCTCTCGCGCAGTCGGGAAGCCTTGTCCAGCAGGGCGGCCGCCTCTTCGTAGCGGCCTGCCAGGCTGTGCGCTCCGGCCAGTCCCTCGTAGGCGAGGGCTACCGCCCGCGGGTCGCCGGTGGCGTGGGCGGCTTCAAGACCCTGTTCGTGTAGTCCCAGCGCCGCGGGGGCGTCGCCGCGCTGTTCGGCGACGAAGCCCAGCTCGGCCAGGATCAGCGCCGCGCCGTTCTCCGCGACGAACTCCTGGTTCCATTCCAGCCAGGTGCGCAGGTGTTTCTCGGCCTCGTCGAGCCGCCCCTGGCGGCGGGCGCCCAGGGCGAGGCCGACCTCGGCGAACTCCTGGGCGCGCCGGTCGGCGTGCGTCACGGCCAGCCGCCGGCCGCGTTCGTGCAGCTTGTCGGCGCGCGCGAAGTCGCCGGACAGCAGCGCGATCCGGCCCAGCTCGGACCAGCGGCCGGACACCTCACCCCACAGGTCGAGGCTTTCCGCGACGGCCAGGCCCTCGCGGTGCCGGGCCTCAGCCGCCTGATAGTCGCCCTCGATCTCGGAGAGCCTGCCGAGCACGCCGATGGCCTGGAGCCGTCCCCACTGGTCACCGGTCTCCGTGAACAGCGCCAGCCCCTCCTCGGCGTCGAGTCGTGAGCCGGCGAGGTCCCCGCGCACGTAACGGTGCAGGCCCCGCACGGTCACGGCTGCCGCGACGCCCCAGCGGTCGTCCTGATCCAGGAACTCGTCCATGGCGCGCCGGATCAGTTCTTCGGCCGCCCCCAGGGAGCCGAAGAGGGTCTCCGCGTACCCCAGAAACCACCTGGCCCGTCCCGCCGCCTCAATCGGGGGACGACCTCGCCACGGTTCTCCGGAGAGCAGCGTCATCCCGGCAAGCCAGGCGCGATCGGCATCGGTCTCCAACGCGACGGTCAGCGATCGCTTGGCCTCGGCGAACCGGCCGCGCAGGAACCAGTGCCAGGCCATCGCCCGCACCAGCCGTCCGGCGAGTTCCTCATCGGCGGCCTCCAGTGCGGCGCGCAGGTTGGCCGCCTCGGAGTCCAGACGGCGCAGCCACCGCCGCTGGTCGCTGCCGCGCAGGTGCGCGTCGGCGCGTTCGGCCAAGACGACATAGTAGTGGGCGTGGGCGTGGAGCAGCGCTTCGTGCTCGTCCTCCGGCAACTGCTCCAGGCAGTACGCGGCGACCGACTCCAGCAGCCGGTAGCGCGGCGGATCGTCGCCCGTCACGACCACCAGCGACCGGTCCACGAGGCAGGCCAGCAAGTCCACGACCTCGGCGGGCTTCACGCCGCGGCCGGAGCAGAGCACCTCGGCGGCCTCCAGCGTGCAGCCGTCGCGGTGGATCGCCAGGCGGCCCAGCACGGCCCGCTCGGCGCCGGTCAGCAGGTCCCAGCTCCAATCGATCACGGCCTTGAGCGTCCGCTGCCGGGCCGGGGCGTCGCGGCGGCCGCCGACCAGCAGCCCGAACCGGTCGTCGAGCCGCTCGGCCAGCTCCGCCACGCCCAGCACGCGGACCCGGGTGGACGCCAACTCCAGGGCGAGCGGGATGCCGTCCATGCGGCAGCAGATCGTGGCGACGGCCTCGGCGTTCTCCGCCGAAACGGCGAACCCCGGCGACGCGGCGGCGGCCCGCGCCACGAACAGCCGGACCGCGCCCGACCGCGCGACCTCCGCCGGGTCGGCGCCCGGTTCCGGCACGTCGAGGGGCTGAACAGGCCACTGCCGCTCTCCCGCGATGCCCAGCGGCTCGCGGCTGGTGGCCAGGATGCGCACGCCCGCCGCGGTGCGCAGCAGCAGCCCGGCCAGTTCCGCCACCGCGTCGATGACGTGCTCGCAGTTGTCCAGTACGAGCAGGAGCCGCCGCCCGCGCAGCGCCTCGGCCAGCCGGTGCGCGACGCCGGACGGCGACGGCTCGTCCCGGAATCCGAGCGCGACGGCCACCGCCTCCGCGATCCTCTCCCCGCCCGGCCGCTCCCCGGCGAGTTCCACGAGCCACACCCCGTCGGGGAACGCCTCGGCCTCCGCGTGCCCAACCTCCAGCGCGAGCCGCGTCTTGCCGACCCCGCCCGGGCCTGTCAGGGTGACCAGACGTTCTTCGTCCAGCAGGCCCCGCACGCCCGCGACGGCCTCCGATCGTCCGACCAGGCCGGTGAGCGGCTCGGGGAGGTTGCTCCGGGGACGTTGGCCGGCGAGTTCCTGGCGCAGGATCAGTCGCTGCAGCTCGACCAGTTCGGGGCTCGGCTCCAGGCCCAGGTCTTCGTCCAGGAGGCGGCGTACGTCCTGGAAGACGTCAAGCGCCGCGCTCGCGCGTCCCGCGCCGTACAGGGCGCGCATGTGGGCGGCGCGCAGCCGCTCGCGCAGCGGGTGGCCGCGGGTCAGATCGGCGAGTTCGCTCACCAGCGGGCCGTGATCGCCCAGCGCGAGGCGCGCCTCGGCGTAGTCCTCCCAGGCCAGGAGGCGCTGTTCTTCCAGTCGCGCCGCAGCCGCCTGCGCGAAGGGTTCGTCGGCGAATCCGTCGAACGCTTTCCCGCGCCACAGACCGAGCGCCTCGGAGAACATCGCAGCCTGTTCGCGAGGGTCACCGGCGACTCGGGCGCGATCGGCCAGTGCGGCGAAACGCACTGCGTCCACCGCCTCGTCCTCGACGTTCAGCAGGTAGCCAGGCGGACGGCGCAGAACCGCCTCCGCGCCGAGCGCACCGCGTAGCCGAGACACGAGGGTCTGCAACGCGCGCGCGGGGTGGGCCGGAGGACGGTCCCACAGCTCGTCGGCCAGCCGGTCGGCCGAGACCACCCGCCCCGGTTCCACCAGCAACGCCGCCAGCAGGGCGCGGACTTTCGCCTCAGGCACAGCGACGTGCGCACCGTCCGGCGTCCACACCGTCAGCGGACCGAGCACCCCGAAGCGCATCGAACCATCGTATTCGGCGCCGAAGACGATCCGAAGACCGATCGAATGCGTCGTCCGCGACAGTCCTCGCATGAGCCGATTCACGAACAAGAAGGCCATCGTCACCGGTGGCACGCACGGCATGGGACTGGCGATCGTCCAGGCGCTGCTTGACGAGGGTGCGGAGGTCCTGTTGACCGGTCGCAACGAGAAGACCCTCGAAGAGGCCAGGACCGCGTTGAAAGGCCGGGCCGCGCACGTCGTCCGCTCGGACGCGGCGAGCATGGCCGACGTCGCGGCGCTCGCCGAGCGGGCCCGCGGCGCGCTCGGCCGCGTCGACCACCTCTTCGTCAACCACGGCTTCGCCGAGTTCTCCACGCTGGAGGAGGCGACGGAAGAGGCATGGGACCGGCACTTCGACATCAACACCAAGGGCGCGTTCTTCACCGTCCAGGCGCTGACCCCGCTGCTCGCCGACGACGGGTCGATCGTGTTCACCACGGTCGCCAACGACGTGGTGTTCCCCGGCATCAGCGCGTACTCGGCCTCCAAGGAGGCGACGCGGGCGTTCGCGCACGTCCTGGCCGTCGAACTGCTGCCCCGCAGGATTCGGGTCAACAGCGTCGCACCCGGCTACATCAAGACACCGACGATGGGTGTGGCGGGCCTGACCGAGGAGCAGCGCCGCGAGTTCGAGCGGCAGGGCGACGTCTCCACGCCGCTCAAGCGGAACGGCACGGTCGAGGAGGTGGCGAAGGCGGCGCTGTTCCTGGCGGCGGACGCGACCTTCACCACCAACGTCGAGCTCGCCGTGGACGGCGGCTTCGCACAGGGACTGGGGGCAGATGAGTGAACGTCGTCGACAGTCCGGACGCCTCGGTGACCGAGCACGTCCGGCGCTACATCGCCACCGACGGCGAGAGCGGCTACATGGAGGGCGGGACGACCAACCTCATCGTCACCTACCGGGGCCGAAAGTCAGGAAAGCTCTACCGCACCGGCCTCTTCTTCGGCCAGGACAACGACTCCTACGTCCTGGTCGCCTCCGGATCGGCGATCACGCACACGCACCCGCAGTGGTACCTGAACGTGGCCGCCAACCCGGACGTCGAAGTCCAGATCAAGGGCGAACGCTTTGCCGCCCGCGCCCGCACCGCCGTAGGCTCGGAACGCGAACGGCTGTGGAACCTGATGGTCGAACAGGCCCCCATCTACCGCACCTACGAAGCCCGCAGCCGCCGGACGATCCCGATCGTCGTCCTCGAGCGCGTCACCGACGGGTGAACCGGTAGCCGAACGGGAGAGTGCCCGGGGTCGAGCAGGGCCGTCCCACCGTCCACGGTGAGGACGGCCCCGTTCACGTAAGACGTCCGCGGGCGGCATACCGTAATAGTCGAGCGGTACCTGCAGGATGGATCAGGATGGATAGGGCTCGGGATGGGCACAGGGTGACGGCGTCGCGCACCTGTGCCGCGGTCTCGTCGTCGGGGTGGTCGGTCGGCAGGATCACGATGCCGTCGTTGGCTGGTACCGGCGACTGTGTTCATCGGTCAGCCGGTGAAGGACGCGGGGCCGAAGCGGCCCCACGCCACGAAGGCGGCCATGGCGAGATAGACCAGGTCGCCCGCGATCGTTACCCTCTCACCACGGCGGAGGCGCATGATCACCGCGCCAACGAACAACAACACCACACCCGAAGCAGTCAGCGGCACCAGAACCGGCGCGATGTCGAGTACGGCGGGCAGGATCAGGCCCACCGCCCCCAGGAGCTCAAGAACTCCGATGGCCTTAAGGGCAGCAGGGCTGAAGTCTTCGACCCATCTCGATGCGTCGCCCAACATGCCGGCCATCTTCTCCCTGGGCACGAATATCTTGGAGCTGCTGCCCAGCAAGACAACGGCCAGCAGGCCGGTAACGATCCACAGTGCGACGTTCATGCGGTTTCTCCTTTGTGGCGCGGGTTCCGAAATGGAGACGCCTGCCAGTGGCGATTTGTGCCATGGCCACCGCGACATGCCTTGGGTCGACGGATGTTACTTCTCGGCCGTGCCGGGTTCCCCGCTGATGGACTCCTGATAGATGTCCGCGTAGGTGCGCGAGTCCTTGACCAGGTCGTCGCAGAAGGCAGCGACGTCATTGCCGATGAGTTCCAGGACTCCTTTGCCGGCCGCGACGCCCTCCTCGAAGAAATCGACGATCCCTGAGAGCAGGGACCCGTCAAACAAGTCGATCGGTCCAACCTTGAAGAAGTACCTCTGGATCTCCTTGTAGACGATCTGATAGTCCGGCGGGAGCGCCTTGACCCGCGCCATGTGCGCCCGCCACTGCTTCTTGCCCTCGATGATGTCCTGGATGCCCACGTCAGCCTCCTAGCCGGCCCAATTTCCTTGCGACGTTCCTGTTCAACTGCTCGCGCCACCGGTCGCGATAGCTCCGAGCCCCTTCTCCGCCGGCCAGCGCCGCACAGAAGCCCCCGATGTCGTCACCCAGCACCTCGTGAATGCTCTGCCCATCGGACGCCGTCTCCTCAAGCAGCCCCAGAGCACCGTCGAGAATCGGCATCAGGTTTCGACCTGTGAAGTCCGCGTAGGGAAAAAGATGACCTATGATCTCTCCCCACGCCGCCCGGTAGTCGGCCGGCAATGCCGCGGCCCGGACTTCGAACTCCTTCCATTCCCTGGTGAGATCGCTGCCTGTGATGGTCTCCCAGAAGTTCATCTCCCGCCCTCCTTGAGCTTGTCGATCCGTGATGAGACGTACTCCCATTTCGCCCAGAACGTTGTGAGTTCTTCGCGCCCCGCCTCATTGAGCGCATAGAACTTGCGCGGCGGGCCCAGCCCGGACGGTCGTTTCGTCACCTGGACGAGCCCGTTCTTCTCCAGCCGCAGCAGGATGGTGTAAACCGTCCCCTCGACGACATCGGCGAAGCCGAGTTCGTTCAACCGACGCGTGATGGCGTACCCGTAGGTCTCCTCGCTGCCGATGATTTCAAGCACGCAGCCCTCAAGCGTGCCCTTCAGCATCTCCGTCAGGTCGTCCATCGTGGGTCCTCTTCGTTCTCTAGGTACTTTGTAGTACCGAGTACCACTACACGGTATCACGGAGTAGTGAACCAATGTCCCATGATCAATGTCGCGATCATCATCGGGAGCACACGTCCGGGGCGCAATGGGGAGGCGGTGGCCCGCTGGGTTCACGACCTCGCGGCGACGCGCGATGACGCCCAGTTCGAACTCGTCGACCTCAAGGACTTCGGCCTGCCGCACCTGGATGAGGCGATGCCGCCCGCGATGGGACACTACGACCTCCCCCACACCAGGAAATGGGCCGACAAGATCTCCTCCTTCGACGCCTACGTGTTCGTCACACCCGAGTACAACCACTCGACCTCCGGCGCGTTGAAGAACGCCATCGACTTCCTCTACGCCGAATGGCACAACAAGGCGGCCGGGTTCGTCGGCTACGGCAGTCTGGGCGGTGCTCGGGCGGTGGAGCATCTGCGGCTGATCATGGGCGAGCTCAAGGTGGCCGGCGTGAGCTCCCAGGTCGCCCTGTCCCTGGCTACCGATTTCGAGAACTTCAGCGTCCTCAAACCGGCCGCTCACCAAGAGCGCGCGGTCTCCGCCATGCTGGACGAGGTCGTCGCCTGGGGCGGTGCGCTGAAGGCGTTGCGTGACGGCACAACGCCCGCCCGGCCTTGATGCCCGCAAATGCCCTCGCCCCTGAGCCTGACGCGGGCGTGACCTGCTCATCTCGCGCGGGTGAGGGGGTGGTCGATCTCGTCACGCCGGAGGCGGGCGAGCGCGATGGCCAGTACGGCGACCGTCAGCGGGGCGACGGCTGCCACGAGGAAGACCGGCCGGTTTCCCCAGGCCGCCGCCGCCGGGCCGACCAGCGCCATGGACAGGGGGGCCGCGCTGAGCGAGACGAAAAAGTCGAGGCTGGAGACCCGGCCGAGCATGGCAGGGGGGACGCGACGTTGCAGCAGCGTTCCCCAAATGACGCCCGCGCCGGACGTCAGGGCGCCATACAGGAAGAGCGCAGCGATCATGATCCACAGCTGGTCGGCCGCCCCAAGGACGGCGAGCGGAAGACAGCCTCCACCCCAGGCAAGAAGCATCACGGACAAGTAGCGTCGCGGGAGAGGCAGCGCGGACATCGTGAGCGAGCCGCTCACCCCGCCGAGGCCGTAGCAGGCGAGGGCGAGCGCGAACTCCTGCGGTCCGCCCGCCCCCTGATCGCGGATCGCGAACGGCAGCAGGACCTGGATCGGCCCGTTGGTGACCAGGACAAGCGTGACGGCGAACGTAAGCGTGCCGACCAGCCACGGCGTCGTGAGCAGGTAGCCGAACCCGGCCCCGAGGTCGCTCACCGCCGACCGGATGGGGCTGCCCGCCCGCGCTGTATGGGCGCGTGTCTCGGGTTGGCGCATGAGTCTTCCGGGACGACTGAGGGGACGAGCGCGGAGTAGGCGGGATAGAAGAACCCGTCCGCGATCCCGAGCACCGCGGCGACCACGATGAGCTGTCCAGGAGTGAGCAGGTCCATGGTGGCGGTGACCGCGACCGAGCCGGCGGCCACCGCCTTGGCGGACTGGGCGAGCAAGATGATGCGCCGCCGGGACGCGTGGTCGGCGACGACGCCTCCCAGCAGGGCGGTCGCGACCAATCCGACGCCGCTCGCGGTGGCGATCAAGGAGAGTTCCGACGGACCCGCGCCGATCGCGACCACCTGCCACACCACCGTGACCGCCCACATGCCGCTGCCGCCCAGGCTCAGACCGAGCGCGGTCGCCAGCAGCCGGTACTGGCCCGTCCGGAACGGCCGGAGCGGCCGGGGGACCCGTGCGCGCCGAGGTGCCGGATCGGTGCCACCGATGTCGGATGTGCTAGTGGCCATGTCATCCCCCTCCAGTGCGGAGCGATTCGCTCCGCAGTGCACCATATTTGCGGAGCGAATCACTCCGCAAGTGTGTAGACTGCCGGCATGACGAGTTCGCGTTCATGGCGCAGCGAGGAGGTCGCCAGAAACGACCGGGCGTTGTTGCGAGCGGCCCGTGAGGTACTGGCGGTGGACGGCGCGCACGCGACGGTGGCGTCGATCGCGGCCCGAGCCGGAGTCGGGGTGGGGTCGCTGTATCGGCGCTACCGCACGAAGCAGGAGCTGTTCCAGCGGCTGTGCCTGATCGCGCTGCGGGAATACCTCGACGCGGCGAAAGAGGGCCTGGCCATGGAGGACCCGTGGGAAGGCCTGGCGCACTACGCGATGGCGTCGATCCGGTCGGGCCCCGGTTCGCTGGCGCCGGTGGCCGGCACCTTCGAAGTCACCGACGAGATGACCGAACTGGGACGGCAGGGCGACCGCGCGGTGGCTCGGCTCGTCGAGCGCGCGCATCAGGCCAAGGTGCTCCGTGCCGGAGTGACCCCGGTCGATCTCGAGCTACTCATCGAACAGCTCTCGAAGTCCCCGCTCCAGGAACAGTTGCAGCGGCAGGGACGGACCGAACTGGATGACGCCGCCCGGAACGCGAGAGAACGCGTCATCGCCATCGCGCTCGACGGCCTCAGGGCCGTTCATGCGGGGCCAGTGCCCGGCCAGCCCACTGGATACGAGTTGTTCGCCATGAGATGGGCGCCTCGAGTAGACGGCGCCCAGCCGCCCGAGTGAAGGTCGACAGAAGGAGACACCAGTGAAAGCCGCCGCCTTGTCCTCGTTCGGACCCCCAGAGGTGCTCCGCACCGTCGAACTGGACGAGCCTCACGCGCAAGCTGGGCAGGTGCGTGTCCAGGTCAAGGTCGCCGGGGTCCAACCCTTCGACTGCGGCGTCCGCGAGGGACGCTTCCCCCGCTCGCTCGTGGGCGACTTCCCGATCGTGCCGGGAAACGAGTTCGCCGGCACGATCGACCAAATCGGTGAGGGCGTCACGGGATTCTCGGTCGGGGACGCCGTTCTTGGCTTCAGTACGCTCGGCGGCTACGCGGAGTGGGTCGCGGTGCCGTACGACCAGGTCGTGCCGAAGCCGGCCGACATGCCGTGGAAGATCGCCGGCGGGTTCTCCGGAGCCGCCCAGGGCGCCCGCAACGCCCTCCATCAGATGCGCGTGACCACCGGCGATGTCGTCCTGATCAATGGCGCGTCCGGCGGGCTGGGCACGATGGCGGTTCAACTCGCGAAGGCGATGGGGACGAGCACCGTGATCGGCACCGCCAGCGAGGCCAACCATGACTACCTTCGGTCCCTTGGGGCGGTCCCGGTCGCCTACGGGCCAGGGCTCGTGGAACGGCTTCGCGCCATCGCCCCGAACGGCGTGGACGCCGCTCTTGGGTTCGAAGTCGACGGGCTCCGCGCGGCACTCGGAATCGCCCACGACCCGGAACGCGTGGTGACCATGGTCTTCTCCGACGAGATCGCCGCCCTCGGCATCCGCGACTGGACCGGTGTCCGCAGCGCCGAAGGTCTCACCGAGATGCTCTCCTACCACGAGAAGGGCCAAATCTCCGTGCACATCAGAGCGGAATACACCCTCGACCACGCCGCGGAGGCACAGCGTGACGTCGGGAGCGGTCACAGCCGCGGCAAGGTCGTGATCAACATCAGCTGAACGCACACGCCGATCTGCGCGTGCGTTCCGACACGCCGTAACCGGCTGATCACGACGAGATGGGCCGCGGCTCGGGTTCGTCCCCCCGTGCCGAAAGGACGGCCCCGCATGGCTGAGCGGAAATCGCAGCGAGATATGGCGCCTACGCCGAGCCGTCGTGCCACTTCTTTTTCGTCGGAATCGTCAACACCGGCAGATCGAGTTGCCGTACGACGGCGCTCTGCGCGCTCGGCTTCGGGGCGTAAGGAGCGAGGGGCGAGGCCGAGCGCGGAGATCGTTTCTAGCGGTGGTCGAGCTTGTCGAGGTGGTTGTAGACGGCCAGTCCGATGTTCTGGACGATCGGGTTGCCGATCCGCTGAGCCTCGTCGAAGCTGGTCGTCGTGGTCACCTCGGTGAGCACCACGACGGCGGTCTCGTGCTCGGGGACGAGGAAGTAGCCCACGTCGTGGGTGACGTTGCCGGTCTCTCCGGTCTTGTGGGCGATCGGCTTGCCGTCCAGAACCGCGCCGAACTTGGTGTCGACCTCCTGGTGCAGCATCCAGTCCACGATCTGGTCCGTGGACTTGTGCGAAAGGAGCCGGCCAGAGTGGATCGCCTTGAGCAGTGCCAGCGTGTCCGCGGCGTCGAGGACGTTCGTCGGGGCGCTGATGAGATCGCCGGGGAACATCTGGCGGTTGAACTTCATCGTCTTCAGGCCGAGATCGTCCAGCAGTTTCTGAACGGTCGGTATGCCCACGTAGTACAGCAGGACGTTCGTGGCGGTGTTGTCGCTGACGACCACCATCCGACGCGCGAGTTCACGCACCGTGGTGTTGAACGGCATCTGTTCGTCCTGGATGGTGCCGCTTCCCCCCACGACCATGTACGGCGAGACGGTCGCCGGTGCGTCGAGCGAGATGAGGCCGCGGTCGACCTGTCGCATGAGGGTGGCCAGCAGGGAAAGCTTGATGACACTGGCGGGGTTGTAGGAGGCGAGTGAGCCGAGGATCGTGCTCTGGCCGTTCGGACGGCTCAGATCCGTCAAGCCGACCGAGACCCGGACGCCGTGTGCCGCGGCGTCGTCGACGAGCGGCTGGACGATGTCGGTCAGCTGCTTGAGGTCCGTCTTCCGCGGATCGGCGGTCGCCGGTGCAACGAAGAGGGCCATGCAGATTGTCAGGATGGTGGCGACGATCGCCGCCTGACGTGGGCGTAGGAGCATTTTTACGCCACCTCGTCCACGGTCTTTTCGGCTGATTGATCGCGAACGTCAGTGTGTCCGGGCCCATGCCGCACGGCACATCCTCCTTCAGGCATCTGGTTCAAATGGGGGAAACCAGAATGAGGGATTTGGTATGTCAAAAATCCGCGTCAGACGTTACGGTCCCGGTATTTCGGCATCTTTGCCGAAATGTAAATGTCAGGGGCTCCCTCAGCGGGGCTGAAGCAGTCTCATGTTGTGAGATCGAGTAGCTGGAGTCCGTCGGCGGGGGTGTCGCGACGTGCAGCGCCCATCCAGGGTCGGTGGAGGACTACCCGTTCGGCGATGAGGTGACGGTCTTCAAGGTCGCCAGGCTGTCGAAGAAGACCGGTTCCTCAGTAGCCGGACCTGACAGAGCGGCGCGGTCATGGTGCGGGCTGGGCGGCGGCCATGACGCCGTGTACGGCCTGGGTGATGCGGTCGGCGGCCTGGCCGGGGTCGGGCCGGCCGGCGTCCAGCCAGGCGATGACTGCCTCGATGGTGAACGCGGGGATCAGGTTCGCGGCCCAGTCCAGCCACGGGCCCGCGGGGATCTGCCTGGCCAGGTTGCGGTGGGCGATCTCGCGGGAGGCGGCCGTGATGGAGTCGATCAGGTCGCGGAATTCGAGCTCGCGGGCCGCGTACCGGAACAGCAGGCGGAATCCGTCGGGATCGGCGGCGGCGGCGCGCAGGAGTGCGGGGATGGCGTTCTCGTCGAAGTCGTCGGTGCCGGTGGTCTCCGCCAGCCGCAGGCAGGCGCGGTCGAGGACGGCGCGGTAGAGGTCGGCCTTGGAGTCGAAATGGCGGTAGAGCATGGCCCGGGTCAGATCGGCCTCGGCGGCGACGTCGTCCAGGCCGGTGGCGGTGTAGCCGGCGCGTGCGAAGGCGCGGGTGGCCGCGTCCAGGATCTGCTCGCGCCGCGCGGCGCGGCGCAGCCGCCGCACCGGCGTCTGCGCGGGTGCGGGCTCAGGGTCGCTCAACAGAGCCTCCTCTACTTGTAGAACTTGAAGTATACAAGTAGCGTTCTATACATCCGAGTATACAAAAGGAGGAGCCGTGCCTGACCCCGTTCAGCTGCCGTTCCAGCAGGACAACGGCCCCATGCGGCCCGCGTCCTTGCTACGCGCCCTGCAGGCCCAGGGCCCCGTCCACGCCATCCGCACCGCGGTCGGCGACCCGGCCTGGTGGGTGACCGGGTACGACGAGGTGCGCCGGCTCCTCGACGACGACCGCCTCGGCCGCGCCCACCCCGAGCCCGAACGCGCCTCCCGTACGGGAAAGTCCGCCCTGTTCGGCGGACCGATGGGCGACTTCGACAACGAGCAGGCCGACCACCGGCGGATGCGTTCGCTGCTGCAGCCGCATTTCGCGCCCAAGCGCATGCGCGCGCTGCGCGACCGGGTCGAGGCGCTCACCGCGGGCCTGCTGGATGAGCTGGCCGCCGCCGGTCCGCCCGCGGACCTGCATACCGCGCTGGCGCTTCCGCTGCCGATCGCGGTCATCTGCGAGCTGCTCGGCGTGCCGTACGAGGACCGCGCCCAGTTCAGGGCCTGGACCCAGGCCGCCGCCGACATCACCGACCGCGCCCGCTCCGAGCAGGGGCTGGCCGAACTGTTCGGCTACGGCCGGCAACTGGTGGCACGCAAACGCGCCGACGGCGATCCGGATGCCGATGTGATCTCCAGGCTGGCCGCGACCGACGGGGTCGGCGACGACGAGGCCGCCGCGATGGGCATGTTCCTGCTGTTCGCCGGACACGAAACCACGGTCACCGCCATCGGGGAAGGCGCGCTGTGGCTGCTGGCCACCCCCGGCCAATGGGAGGCGCTGGCAGGCGATCCGTCCCTGATCGACGCCGCGGTGGAGGAGATCCTGCGCGCGCCCCGCATGGGCGGCGGCGGCATCCCCCGCTATGCCCGCACCGACCTCGAGGTGGCCGGGATACACGTGCGGGCCGGGGACCTGGTGCTGCTGGACACCGGGTCGGCCAACCACGACGCGTCGGTGTTCGCCGATCCCGACCGGTTCGACCTCGACCGGCCTGCCGTGCCGCATCTGACCTTCGGGCACGGCGTCCGCTACTGCATCGGCGCGCCGCTGGCCCGCATCGAGCTGCAGGTGGTCTTCTCGCAGCTGGCCGCCCGCTTCCCCACGTTGCGGCTGGGGTGCGCGGTCGAGGAGCTGACCTTCAACGCCGATGTGCTGACCCGCGGGCTGACCGCCCTGCCGGTCACCTGGTGACAGCCATGCCTCCGACGAGGACGAGCAGGCGCCGGCCGATCTTCGGCCGGGTGTATCCGCTGATGGCCAGGGCCATGGACAAAGGCGGCATGGCCGAGCGGCGGCGGGATCTGCCGGCCGGCCTGAGCGGCCAGGTGGTGGAGGTCGGCGCCGGAGATGGCGCCACCTTCGCCCACTACCCGGCCAGCGTCGAGCGCGTGCTGGCCGTCGAACCGGAGGCGCACCTGCGCGCCCTGGCCACGGCCGCCGCAACCGCGGCGCCGGTGTCCGTCGAGGTCCATGCCGGGATGGCCGAGCGGCTGCCGGTCGCCGGCGCGAGCGTGGATGCGGTGGTGTTCGCCCTGGTGCTGTGCTCGGTGCCGGACCAGGCGGTCGCGCTGGCCGAGGCGGTCCGCGTGCTCAAGCCCGGTGGCCAGGTCCGGTTCCTGGAGCACGTACGCGCTGACACTCCTCGGCTCGCCCGGGTGCAGGACGTGCTGGACGCCACGATCTGGCCCCACCTGCTGGGCGGCTGCCACACCGGCCGCGACACCCTGGCCGCCATCGAGCGCGCGGGCCTGCGCGTCGAGCACCTGGAACGGTTCCATTTCCCGCCGGCGCGAACCCCGCTGTCTTTCTACGTTCTCGGTACGGCGGTCGCCGGCGGTGCCGGGTGATGTACAGCGAATACGGGGCGGGGGTATACTGGCCGAATCTAAAAGCGGTGGATTGAGCAGGAAGGCGGATATGTCTGAATCGATGCGTGACGCCGGACGCGAAAGACGCGATCAGGGGTCCGGTCCGCACGCGCATGATCAAGACGTACACCAGGGCCATCAGGGGCCGATGAAGGCGACGTGGGGTGTGGCCGTGTCGGCGACGCTGCACTGCCTCACCGGTTGTGCCATTGGTGAAGTGCTCGGCATGGTGATCGCCACCGCGCTGGGCTGGCACAACCTGCCCAGCATCGTTCTGGCCGTCGTCCTCGCGTTCGTCTTCGGCTATGCGCTCACTCTGCGCGGCCTGTTCCGGGCGGGCGTCGACTGGCGCACGGCACTGCGGCTCGCGCTCGCCGCCGACACCCTGTCGATTCTCGTCATGGAGATCGTCGACAACGGCGTCATGCTGGTCATTCCGGGTGCCATGGACGCCGGGCTGGCATCCGTGTTGTTCTGGGGCGCTCTGGCGTTCTCGCTGCTGGTCGCATTCCTTGTCACGACCCCGATCAACAAGTGGGTCATCGGCCGCGGCAAGGGGCACGCGGTGGTCCACGCCTACCATCACTGACGCTCGCCGGGCCGCTAATGTCGCCGATTTGACTTCATGTCGACATTAAGTCGCATGGTGGCATGTATGTCCAACCACACGGAACTCATCAAGCTGCTCGACATCGGTGAGGCCGTCCCGGCCGCCGCCCTGCTCCGCGCTCGCTCGTACGAACTGCTCAGGCTCCGGCCGGGGGATTCCGCCGTCGATGTGGGGTGCGGCGCGGGCCGGGCGGTGGCCGAGCTGGCCGACAGGGGGGTCACGGCGGTCGGCGTGGACGTCAGCGAGGATATGATCGCCGTCGCCCGCGAGCGCCGGCCCGGCGCGGATCTCCGCGTCGGCGACGCCTGCGAGCTTCCCCTGCGCGATCACGAGATGGCCGGCTACCGAGCCGACAAGGTCTTCCACGAGTTCGCCGACGCCACCCCTGCGCTGGCGGAGGCCAGGCGCGTGCTGACCCCGTGGGCGGATCGTCCTCACCGGACAGGATTGGGACGCCATCCTCATCGACTCCGACCAGCCAGGGCTCACGCGAACGATCGTGCACTCCCGCGCCGATCTGATCACCAACCCGCGCGCCGCCCGCGGCTACCGCAATCTGCTGCTGGACGCCGGCTTCGACGAGGTGGAGGTGGAGGTGCACGTCGGAATCTTCACCGGTAAGACGATGCTCGGGATGCTGACCGGCATCGCGGAGGCGGTTCACGCCGCAGGTGTCATCACCCGCGAGCAGTGCGACGGCTGGACCGCCGAGCAGGCGCGGCGTGCCGAGCAGAACCGCCTGTTCCTCGCCCTCCCGCTCTTCCTCGCCTCCGCCACCCGGGCTGAGGAATGACGTCAGGCGCGCCTCCGCGCCGGTGCGGTTCAGCCGTGTTCGGCGTGCCGCCCGTGGTCGGAGACCTGCGCGTCGAACCAGGCGTGCAGCGCCTTGATCAGGGATTGGTCGGAGGTGGTGTACGTGAGCTGAGCACCGGCCGGCATCGGCGCGTAGCGGATCTCGATGCGGGTGTGGCCCTGTTCGAGCTCCCGCAGGCCGGGCATTTCCGTGCCGTGGATGGAGGCGGGATCACCGAAGTCTCCCTTGCTGAAGCCCGACGCCTCCTCCGTGAGATGTTCGCGGATGAGTGTGACCTGCTCCGCATCGGCCGGGTCGTCCGCGGTGACCGTCTGGAGGCCGCCGGTGGCGGACTTGGTGAAGCGATGCGTGGTGCTCTCCAGGTCGAACGGCATCACCTGCCCGCCTCTGTCCGCGATCTCCTCCTGGCGCGCCGCCTGTTGTTCCTGTCCGACGAGTAGGTACGCGCCCGAGGCGACGGCGATGGCCGCGAGGGCGGAGATGAGTAAGGCGAGTCGCCTAAGGTTCATCCATTGCCTCCGTGAGGATGGTCAGGGCGTGGAGCACGCCGGTGCGTTCGTCCGGGGGGACCCGCTCCAGGACCGCGGCGAAGCGAGCGGCCCGCGCCTCGGCGAGCTGCTCGGCCGCCTTCGCGCCGGCGGTCGTGAGCCGGACCAGCACGCCGCGCCCGTCATCGGGGGCCGTGGTGCGTTCGGCCCAGCCGCGGTTGATGAGCTGCGTGACAAGCCGGCTGGTGGTGCTCTTTTCGAGGCGGAGGCGGTGCGCCAGATCGTTCTGACGCAGGGTTCCGTCCCTGGCCAGTTCGCCGAGTGCGTGTGCCTCGGAGACCGGGATGGGCCTGCCGCAAGGGGTCTGATCGGGTTGGTGGAGGCCGAAGGCGCGTACGAAGCGGCTGACAGCGTCCTGGAGCTCGCGTTCATCCCCCATGGTTCGACCGTACAACTATCTGGTTGTGTGGTGCAACCATCTCCGCGAGAGCGAGAGCCGGGGGCGGGGATGCGGCGGCATCCCCGCCCCGCTGTTTCAGGCGGTGGAGTTCTGGGCGTTCATTTCGGCCTGGCGCCGGACCTGCTGGATCTGCTCGTCCGTGACGCGGAGGTCGCCGAACTGCCGGACCGCCTGGTAGTACGTCCAGGCGAGGCCGTCACAGGTTGACTTGGAGATTCCCGAGTATCCGGCGCACACCTGCCGCATATCGAAGTAGAACGAGTTGTCGATGCGGTCTTTGTTCGCCGGGAATTGGCTCACGGCCTTGTAGTTGCGGTAACCGAAATCGTGCCGCCGGCAGGACATCCGGAAATCGAAGCCGAGCGGTTGGTCGGGGCTGCTTGAGCACAGGTCGGTGGACCAGTCAAAGCTGTAGTCGGTCCAGGACGCCTGGTTCTGCCAGGCGTTGCGCCAGGAGGTGGCGCTGGGGGCGGTGGGCTGGCTGAATCCGGAGAGCGCGGCGACTTTCTGCTCCAGAGTCACCGCATAAGCCGGTAAGGCGAACGCGATGACGCTGAGGACGGCGGGGGTTAGCAGTGCCAGGGAGCGTCTGATCATGAGAACCTGCTTCTGTTGCCCGGAACCGGATGCCTGTCGCGGCAAGGTTCGCCCGACGTCCTAACGATGAAGCGAAATTCCGGGAAACACGGAAGCAGATCTTGCTCAATTTCTCCGGGAGAATTCAAGGAAGACGACTGTTTACATTTAGCCGCCATTCTGTCAATAGCCGTGTCAGTTGGCGGACGGCCGAGGCCCGGTGGTCACCGGTTGATCACTTTTCGCGGGAGTCCCACGCCGCGAGCACCTGCTGTTCCTTGTCGCCGGAGAGGCCGAACGGCGGGGTGCCGGGTGCGGTCCGAACTTCGCCGCCCGACCGCAACCATTCCCAGACCTCCCGTACGGACTCGCCGAACGGCCGTGTGCGCAGGCCGGCCGCCTTTGCGGAGGTGCCGGACACGGCCCGCAAACCGGCGGTGTCCGGCACGTCCGGGATCCACAGCGGGAGCTCGGCCCATGGCTGAACGCCCTGGGAGAACAGGAAACCTTCGTCCATCCACACGGGCGTGGCGTTCGAACCCGTGGCCTGCACGCAGTTGCCGACGAGCCGGCCCATTGTGGTGTTCGGTCCATCCGGGACGGCGTTGTGGATGCCGCCCGCCTGCGCCTCGACCTGGTCCAGCACGAACGCGGACAGGTCGCGCACGTCGATCAGCTGCAGCCCGCGGCCGGGGTCGCCGGGCGCGAGCACCCGGCCGCCCTCGGCGGTCCTGGTGAGCCACCACGGCAATTGGCCCAGGTTGTCGTGCGGTCCCACGATGGACCCGGCGCGCGCGATCAGGCAGGCGTCGGGTCCGTAGGTCTGCTCGACCGCGAGTTCGCACCCGCGTTTGTGGAAGGGCAGCTTCTCGAAGTCGGCCGGGTCGCCCTCCTCGTCCGCCACCCCCGGCCAGGTCGCGGTCGACTCGTCCACCGAAGCGGTGTTCCAGGTCCGGTAAACGGCCGTGGTCGAGACGAACGCGTAGAAGGGCGCCGACCCGGCCAGTGCCCGCGCGGTGCGCAGCACGTGGGCCGGCACCACCCCGCCCGGGTCGATGACCGCGTCGAAGACGAGCCCGTCGAGCTGCCGGAGACCCTCGCCGGTGGACCGGTCGCCGCGAAGCGCCTCGACGCCGTCGACGTCCTTGCCGGTCAGCCCACGGTTGAAGGTCGTGACCTCGTGTCCCCGTCCGAGGGCTTCGCCCACGATCGTGCGTCCGACGAATGATGTGCCGCCGATGACCAATAACCTCATGTTCCTACCCTTCTCGTTGACAACGGATGTTGTCGCACGTGCTATGGTGGGCGACGTAAACAAGTGTTGTCAAGGAGTCGCCGTGCGAGGTTTGTCCGACGCGCAACGCGCCGCGTTGACCACCGCCGTTGATCAACTGGCGTGGACAGCGGCCAGGGAAATGCTGGAGCTCGAACCGGATGCGGGGCCCCGCTCGGACCTGCCGGACGCGGACCTGCGGCAGATGTGGCTGGCCGCGCTGACCTCACTGCTGGCGATCCGGGAGAGCGCGGAACAGCTGGCGGCGTCCGCGGCGCTCTCGGCGGCCCAACGCGGTGCCGACTATCCCGCGATCGGTGACGCGGCGGGGATGACCAGGCAGGGTGCCCGGCGCAAGTGGCCAGGACTCGCCGGACTGGCCGAGGGGCAGCAGCGCAAGCTCAAGTGGTGGAACAGCCGTGGTGACCAGTTCACGGAGTGCGTCCGGGCCGTGCTGGCCGCGACCGAGGGGCAGCGGGAATCGCCATGGCAGGCAGATCTACGTAAGCGGCTCACTGAGATCGAGAAGGCATCGCCGGCACAGCGGATCGACGCGTTCGACATGGTAGTGGTGGCCGCGCACGCGGTGGCGCTGCGTTCTCCCACTCCGGCCGACCCCACCGCCGTGCTCGCGATCGGACTGCTCGCCGCGCTGACCGCGGACGCTTATGCCGCGACGAACACTCATGCATCCCTGATCATCCGCGGAGACATCGCCTGCGGGGCGGACGACTGTCCCGCCGATCCGGTCGTCGAGCTGCTTCGTCCCGACATCGCTCACGAGGCGGTGCCGGCATGCCACCAGCACGCCGTTGACGCACTCCGGCAGGCGGACAGCCGCATCGTGGCCGCGTACCAGCAGAACGTGGCGCTGTCGGTGTTCGCCGAGGCGCACGGCGAGTAGCAGGAACTGTTCGAGGCGGGACGGCTCCGTCCGTAGGACATCGGGCCGAAGGTCCCTGCCGGAGGGGTCCTTCGGCTCGCGCGTGTCCGCTGCCCCGCCCGATCAGGTACGGCAGCCGCGCCGACCCATGCCTGGAGCCGAGCGCCCGGCCACCACGAAGCCGTCGGTCCCGACCGCGAACGCGCCGAAGGCGAGGACGGCGGCCTGCGGGGCACTGCCGGGGCTTACAGGCCGTGGATGCGGCGGCCGGTGATCTGGTGGGGGACGATGCGGATGTAGAGCCGGCGATCGCCGCCCGCCCACGGGGTGACGTCGGCCTCGGCCGCCTTGGCGGCTTCGTCGTCGGGCACGTGGTGGGCGGGACCCTGGACGAGGACGCTCCAGCCCTGCCGCCTGGCCTCGTCGATCCGGTCCACCTCGAAACCGATCTTGATCTCCACGCCGGCCACCCCGGTACGCAGATCCCGGTCCATCGGGCCGCCGTGGGCGGTGCGGAAGACGATGGCGCCGTCGTGCAGCTTGTAATTGACGGGCAGCACCGTCGGGCCGTGCGAGCCGTTGAACGCCACCCGGCCGATGCCGCCCGGGGCGATCAGACGCAGGCACTCCGCGGCGTCGAGGGCTTCCGATGCTGGGTCGGCCATGGCCGGGCCGGTGCCGGGCGGGTGATCAAGACCGCCACCCAGCAGCTCCTGAACGGTGGTTTCCAGTGCGCCTGCCAGGCGCGCCATCGTGCCTCTGTCCGGGCTCTCCACGTGGCTTTCCAGGTGCTGGATGTAGCCCGCGGACATGTCCGCGCGGTCGGCGAGCTGCTCAAAGGTGAGGCCAAGCCGCTGACGGTGGTGGCTGAGGCGGTGTCCGAAGTCGCCGGTTCCTGTCATGAGCCTGCCCTCCACGGTTACGGTCCGGCCGACGCTACCCACCCGTACCGGCGCCGGACAGGGCCTTTCGACTCTATTGCCGGTTCCGTTCGTGGACCAGGCTGTTTACGGTGATGTTGCGTGACGACAGGCGGTCCGGCGATGAACGGCCGTAACCTCAAGGAACTATCAGCAGCCGACGCTCTGCGGCGGCTGGCCAGTGTGCCGCTCGGACGCGTCGTGTTCACCCGGCATGCCCTCCCGGCCGTACGGCCGGTGAACCATATCGTCGCCGACGGCCAGATCGTCATCCGCTCCAGCACGGGAACCATTCTCAGCGCGGAGGTGGCGGCCCTGGAGGCCGTGGTGGCCTTCGAGGTGGACGAGCTGGACGCCGAGGAGCGCCTCGGCTGGAGCGTAGTCGTCACCGGCGTCGCCCAGCTCGTGCAGGATCCCGAGGAGGCGGCGCGATTCAAGTCCCTTCTCCGGCCCTGGGTGGCGGCGGAGATGGAGCAGGTGATCCGAATCCGCCCGGAGATCATCACGGGCTTCGAACTGGTCCCCGCCGCCGTTCCCGGGTGACCGCACCTACCCTTGAGAGGGTGCGTATGCGTAGTTCCGCCCGGATGCGACACTGATCGATATGGAGAGCGAGCACCGTCCGTTGCTGCCGCAGATGCGGCTTGATGACCTGCTGGCCGAGTTGCAGGTGCGGCTCAACGCCGTGCTCTCCACGCGGGATCGGGTGCACGCACTGCTCGAAGCCGTCGTGTCGGTGGGCAGCGACCTCGACCTCGAAACGGTGTTGCGCAGGATCGTGGAGACGGCGACCAAGCTGGTGGATGCCAGTTACGGGGCGCTCGGCGTGGTGGGGCAGGAGAACACGCTCATCCAGTTCATCCCGGTCGGGCTGAGCGAGGAGGAGATCGCCAGGATCGAGCACTGGCCGCACGGTCTCGGCCTGCTCGGCCTGCTGATCAAGGATGCCCGGCCGCTGCGGCTGAGCCGGATCTCCGACCATCCCGAGTCGTACGGTTTCCCGCCGGGACATCCGCCGATGGGCACCTTCCTGGGCGTCCCTGTGCGGGTACGTGATGAGGTGTTCGGCAACCTCTACCTGACGGAGAAGCGCGGCGGCGGGGAGTTCGACGAGGAGGATGAGGCGATCGTCATCGCGCTGGCCACCGCCGCCGGCGTCGCCGTCGAGAACGCCCGCCTGTACGCGGAGTCACGCCGGCGTGAGACGTGGCTGCAGGCGTCGTCGGAGGTGACCACGAGTCTGCTGTCCGGCTCCGACCCCGGTCAGGTGCTGACCGTGGTGGCCTCCCGCGCCTGCCGGATGAGCGACGCGGACCTGGTGCAGGTGCTGCTGCCGGAGTCGTCGAGGCAGTCGCTGATCGCGGAGGTCGTGGAGGGCGAGGGCGCAGGGGAACTGCTGGGCACCGCCTGCGAGGTGGCGGCCACGCTCGCGGGTGACGTGTTCACCCGGGGTGAGCCGAGGTCGGAGGACCTGCGGAGCGTCCCACATCCTGGCTCGCCGCTGTCGGCTTTGGGTTACGGGCCGGGGCTCATGGTGCCGCTGGGCGCCGCGCCGGGCGTGCGCGGGGTGCTCGTGCTGGCCAGGAGGAGCGGGCGGCCGCCGTTCAGCGGCGCGGACCGGCAGATGCTGCACGCGTACGCCGGTCAGGCGGCGATCGCGCTGGAGCTGGCCGAGGCGCGCAGGGACGCCGAGCGGCTCGGCCTGCTGGAGGATCGGGACAGGATCGCCAAGGATCTGCACGACGTGGTGATCCAGCGCCTGTTCGCGACCGCGATGACGTTGATGAGCACGGTCCGGCTGGTGGATCGGCCGGAGGCGGCCAAGCGGCTCCAGCACGCCATCGACGAGCTGGACGAGACGATCCGGCAGATCCGTTCGTCCATCTTCGCCCTGCAGGTGTCCTCTGAGGAGGCCGAGTCGAGCCTGCGCGGGCAGATCGTCGACCTGGTGGAGGGCGCCGGTTCCCATCTGGGCTTCATGCCGGGCCTGCGGATGGAAGGGCAGCTCGACACGCTGGTGACCGAGCCCGTCGCCGAGCACCTGCTGGCCGTCCTGCGCGAGGCCCTGTCCAACGTGGTACGCCACTCCCACGCCTCGCGTGCCGACGTCTCCGTCGAGGTCTCGGCTGACGCGCTCACCCTGCTGGTCGCGGACAACGGCGTCGGCCTGGGGGAGGCCGGACGCCGCAGCGGCCTGCGCAACATCGAGGAACGGGCCGCCCGCCTGGGCGGCACCGCGCGACTCGACGACCCCGACGGGGGAGGAACCCGGCTGTGCTGGACGGCCCCCCTCTGAGCTGAGTTCCACCCCTCGGGGCGCAGGACCGGTGACAAGCAGGACCGTGTTACCCCACGGCTCGTGCCGCATCCGTCAGCGGCGGCGTTGGCCACCGACGGCGGGCACGGCTTCGTGCTCGTGCTGCACGGCGGGGGATACGTAGGCCGCAGCGATCACGAGGGCCCCGACGTGACGGCGTTCCTGGCCGAGCACGGGATCCCTGCCGGACTGGAACGCCGGCCGATCGAGGACCTTGGACCTCGGCACTCGGGACGTACACGGTCACCGGGCGCATCGTCGGCACCCTGCACCAGCGTGACGTGCTGCGCGTCTTCACCCGTCCGGCCGCGGAGCCGGAAGCGGACGTCAACGCCGTGCTTCCCGACTCCGGGGCCGTCTCCTTCGAGATCGGCCAGGGCGTGGTGAAGCTGAGCGGCCGCGTGCCGTGGAGGTCCCAGGCCATCGCGATGACCGAGGCGGTACGCGCCATCGAAGGCGTCATCGACGTGACCTGCGAGGTGGCCGCAGACGAGGACGACCTCGTCATCGTTCCCCCGCTGATGTAGGAGGCGATGGTGACCCGCTGCGGCGCAAGGGTTGGCGCTGGGCCCAGGTGGCCCAGCGCCAGAGCCATTCCAGGGGCCCCTGTCGGTGGCGGCGCAGCCAGAGGGTGGACACCAGCCACTGGGGGACGAGGATGGCCGCGGCGATCAGCGGCACCGTCCCCTCGGACCAGCCGTCCGGCGAACCGCCGATGAGGCGGGCGGCCACCAGGACGAGGATCGTGGCGGACAGGTAGTTGCTCAGCGCCATTCGGCCCAGCGGCACGAAGACCCCCTGGAGCACCGGCCGGAGCGGCGTTCTGAGCAGGAGCAGCAGGGCACAGACGTACGCACCCGCCGTCAGCAGTCCGGCGAGGGCGAACCAGGAGGTGCGATCGTCCGCCTGCAGCCAGGTGGCCGGCACCGCCCCCGCCGCGAAGACCAGGACCAGCACGGCCGGGACGCGGGCCGAACGCTCGATCCGGTCGATCACGCCGTACCGGGTCAGCGCCGAACCCAGCAGGAACAGTCCGGGCACCAGCGTCACGCCGTTGCTGCCGAGGATCGGCGGCACCACGACGAGGACCGCGGCGAGCCCCGCGACGGCCGGGCGTGGCAGCCAGGTCGAGGGCAGCAGCACCAGCAGGCCGACGACGGCGTAGATGGTCAGGATGTCGCCCCGCCACAGCAGGAACATGTGGGCCAGGCCGATGGCGAGCAGCACCAGGAGCCTGCGTAGCAGGAGCAGTCGCGGGCGGGCGGCACGGTGTTCGGCGGAGCTCAGCAGCAGCGAGAAACCGATGCCGAACAGCACGGAGAAGATCGGGAAGAAGCGCTGGTCGACGAACAGCCCCAGCCAGGCGTCCCCCTGACCCGCCGTCACCACGGGCCGCGTGGCGGATTCGGTGTGGAGCATGTGGGCGATCGGCTTGACGTTGGCCAGCAGGATTCCGCACAGGGCGAACCCGCGCAGCACGTCGAGCGCGGCGATACGCGGCCGGCCGGAGACAACCGCAGCCGGCGCAGGGGGAAGCGTTTCCGGTGACATGGGACCCCATCCTGCGGTCCCCGGTTCCGGGGCCGGATCGGTCGAAAGAAGTGTTCGCGGCAGCCCGGACCGTACTTCCGGCCAACTCGGCCGCCGTCAGCCGATCATCCGGCGCAGCCCCTATCCGCAGAGGTGCGCACGGCCACCCGCCCACCTCCGGACCTGAGGTGGGCCACGTCTCGGGTCTGATCGTCCATCGGACCTGTGAGTGGGGACTTTGGTCCCTGCCGCGGAAGGGGTGATGAGCCCGAGGCTTGGAGCCATGCCCGTCCTGTTCATCGGCGTGGCCGGGCAGACCTCGCTGCCGATGCCGCTGGCGGGCGGGTTCTTCCTGGGATCTTCACCGCGAGGGTTTCCTGCCCGTCCAGCTGGGCACCGGCGAGGTCTGACGTGAGCCGGCGAGTCAGCGGAACCCATCGGTTGCAGCGATCACCCGCTCCATCATGGTGGTCCCGCCATGCCCCTCGTCGACCACCGCAAGCTCGCTGCCGGGCCAGTTCTTGTGCAGCTCCCAAGCGGTCTCCAGGGGCCCGCTCACGTCGAGCTTGCCGTGCACCAGCACCCCGGGGACGCCCTCCAGCAGATGAGCCTGCTCCACCAAGTCGCCTTCGTCCGGCAGGAAGCAGTCGTTGGCCCAGTAGTGAGTGACCAGCCGCGCGAACGTCATGCGGAAGGCGGGATCTTCGAAGCGCGGGTTCGGCCGATACTGAGGGTCGAGGCTCACGTGCGTGTCCTCCCAGTCGCACCAGTCGCGGGCGGCCTGCTCACGGGTCCGGGGATCGGCCAGGAGCCGGGCGTAGGCCGCGGGCAGGCTCCCGTCACGGTCCCGCATGGGTACGGCGTCGCGGAAGCGCTCCCACTCCCGCGGGAAGATCCGCCCGACGTCACGTGTGATCCACTCGATCTCCTTGCGGCGGCCCGTGGTGACCGCGAAGAGGATCAGCTCGCTCACCCGCTCCCGGTGCTGCCGCGCGTAGGCCAGGCTCAGGGTCGAACCCCACGAGACCCCCAGGAGCTGCCACTGCTCGATGCTCAGATGCGCGCGCAGCAGCTCCATGTCGGCGATGAGGTGCTGGGTGGTGTTGACCGACAGGTCGGTCTCCAGCAGCCCGGCGTCCGGCGTGCTGCGACCGCACCCTCGCTGATGGAACAGAACGATCCGGTACGCCTCGGGGTCGTGGTAGCGCCGCCAGTTCGCCGAGGCCGCACCCCCTGGACCGCCGTGCACGATCATCGCCGGCTTGCCCGCCGGGTCGCCGCTGACCTCCCAGTAGACCTGGTTGCCGTCGCCTACGTCGAGCATGCCCTGGTCGTATGGCTCAATCGGGGAATACATGCCCGTCAAGGTAGCGTCCCGATCCTGACAGCAGGATCAGCCGCCTTCGTGGCGCCGCCAGTGCTCTTCGAGGGCGGCGGCGACCTGCGCGGGCCGCTGCAGCACCGTCCAGTGGTTGCAGTCGAGCTTGATCACGTCTTCCGCCCGGATGGCCCGGCCCAGCCGACAACGGCAGCGTGCTCACCGCTGCGGGGAAGGCCGCCGCCGTCGATCTCTGCCTGCACCTGATCCACCTCGACCACGGCGCCGGCGTCGCCAACTCAGTTGCCCGCCGCCTCGTCATGCCGCCGCATCGGCCCGGTGGCCAGGCCCAGTTCGTGGCCACGCCGATGCGGGTCACGGGCGACCACATGCTCGCCGGCCTGCTCGCCTGGGTCCAGCAACGGCTGGACCAGCCGCTGACGGTGACGGACATGGCGCGGTGGGCGAACATGAGCGGGAGCAGCACGCCGGAGGCCAGGGAGTAACCGCCTGGCCGGACGGGATAACCGTCGCTCCACCAGCAGCGCCAGCATCCGAATCGCCGCAATCTGGTTGGTTTCCGGCAAATCGGCCCACCCGAAGGGCGAGGAAGTCGTCGGCCGGGTCGTGGAGGGCCCGGCTCACCTCCGATCGCCAGCTGACGGTGATGCCGCACCCCCTTCCCGCAGGGCGCTCTGTTCCTTGAGCCGCTGGATGACTGCCGCCAACTCCAGCAGACCTTTGATGCCTATAAATCGCAGTTCCAGGCCCTGACAGCTATATAGGTGCACTGTAGAAAGCTGCTTGACGCCACGGAGCGGGGCGTCAAACAGGTCGAGCACCCCCGGGCGGGCACGCTCACCTTCGAGCGGATCACCATGCGACTCCCCGATCACCCCGACCTGTCCGTGGTCCTACTGGCCGCACCGCCTTCGACAGGGTGACGGCGGCAGGTCAAGGTCTGGTCCGGAACGGGAAAGGCCCACATGCCGCCCGCGGCTGAGGGCACGCGGACCGCCATGATGGTAATGGTTATCGGTGCAGGAATCGGCGGGCTCACGACGGCCCTCAGCCTGCACGCCGCCGGAATCGACTGCACGGTGGTGGAGGCGGTTCCGGAGCTGAAGCCGCTCGGCGTGGGGATCAACCTCCAGCCGCATGCCGTGCGAGAGCTGGTGGACCTCGGTCTGCGCGAGGACCTCGTACGGACCGGGATCCCGACGAGGGCCCTGACCTATGCCACCCGACGCGGCGACGTGGTCATGACCGTGCCGCGCGGCCGCGCGGCCGGATACCGGTGGCCGCAGCTGTCCATCCACCGCGGCCACCTGCAGATGCTCCTGCTGCGGGCGGTCCAGGACCGGCTGGGCCAGGACGCGGTGCGCGCCGGCCTCGCCTTCGAGGACTTCGCGCCCGGCGCCCTGGAACGAGCCGGCGCGGGCCCGATCAAGGTGCGACTGCGCGAGACCACCACGGGCCGGCAGGTGGCGGACGGGGCGGACGTCGTGGTCGGCGCCGACGGCGTGCACTCGGCGGTGCGGGCCCGGCTGCACCCGCGCGGCGACGAGCTGCGCTGGAGCGGGATCACCATGTGGCGGGGCATCACGGAACGCGCCCCCTACTTCGACGGCGCCACGATGGTGGTCGTCGGTACGCAGGACGGCGCCAAGATCGTGGCCTACCCCATCTGCCCGCAGGCCAGGGCCCGGGGCCGGGCACTGGTGAACTGGGTGGCCGAGGTACGCACGGCCCAGGCGGGAACCGCCACCACCGAGGCGGACTGGTGGCGGGCGGGCCGGCTGGAGGACGTACGGCCGCACTTCGCGGGCTGGGTGCTGCCGTACCTGGACGTACCCGAGCTGATCGCGGGGGCGGGGCGGATCCTGGAGTACCCGATGGTGGACAAGGAGCCCTTGCCCTACTGGGGCGCCGGCCGGGTGACCCTGCTCGGCGACGCCGCCCATCCGATGTATCCGGTCGGGTCCAACGGGGGCTCCCAGGCGGTGCTGGACGCGCGTTATCTGGCCCTGGCCCTGGCGTCCGAGCCCGACCCGGCCGCCGCGCTGGCCCGCTACGAGCACGAGCGGCGGCGTCAGACCGACGGTCTCGTCCGGTCCGGCCACCGCTTCGAAGTGGACGAGATGGTCAAGCTCGCCGAGCAGCGCGCCCCCGGCGGCTTCACCGACATCAGTGAGGTCCTCTCCGCTCAGGAGCTCTCGCGGATGGCCGAGGCCCACAGGCGCGTCGCCGACATGGACGTACAGACGCTCAACGAGCGCCCGTCTTGGACCGTGTCCCGTTTGCCTTTGTGATATATTTTGCGGCGCTGTGCACCGCTGTGAACACGAGGAGGTGAGACCGATCAACGCTGTGACAGGTCGGGGCTCCCTCCCTCGCATGGTCTAGGGAGCGCCCGCGGAAGGCATCCCGAAAGGCTTGAAACGCTGTGCGCTTCACCTCCCAGACGTCGTCGGACGGCGTCACAGAACAACTCTTCACCCTCGGCGAGATCCCCGGTGTGCTGTGGACACCGGAAGACGCCCTGGGCACTCGCCCCCTGATCCTGATGGGACACGGCGGCGGGCAACACAAGAAGGCTCCCGGCATCCTGGCCCGCGCGCGCCTCTTCGTCGCCGAGGCCGGTTTCGCGGTCGCCGCGATCGACGCGCCCAATCACGGTGAGCGGCCGAAGGACGAGGAGCTCGACCGGCTCGCGACCGAGAACCGGGCCCGTATGGCCGCAGGCGAGGATACGGCCGCGCTGGTCGCCGGCCTGCACGCTCTCGTGGCCGGGCAGACCGTCGCGGAATGGCAGGCGGTCCTGACCGCGGTCCAGCGACTCGACCATGTCGGCGATGGTCCGGTGGGCTACTGGGGTATGTCGATGGGCTGCGGGCTCGGTGCCCCGTTCGTCGCCGCGGAACCCCGGGTCCGCGCCGCGGTGCTGGGCCTGCAGGGGTCGCCCGAGCTGGCCGAGACCGCCGCGCGGATCACCGTGCCGGTGCGGTTCCTGGTCCAGTGGGACGATGAGCGGGTGCCGCGGGCCCAGAGCCTGGCGGTGTTCGACGCCTTCGCCTCAGCCGAGAAGACCCTGCACGCCAACCCCGGCAAGCACGGCGACCTGCCGCGATTCGAAACGGACAGCTCGCTGCGGTTCTTCGCCCGGCATCTGAGCTGACACCCGTCCGTAGTCCTCGATGCGCCGGTCGGGATCCGATCCCGGCCGGCGCATTCGCGTGCAGGTGCGGGCTACCGGGACACCTTGGGGTGGTATGGGGGACAGATCACTGATCGTCTGTACCTGGAGCGCAGACGATCAGTAGGTTGGTTCTGTGGCTGTCAATGGGGGACCACTTGTGCTTTCCGATCGGTACTTACTGCTGGATCGCCTCGTCAGTGGAGGCATGGGAACGGTGTGGCGTGCGACTGACCAGCTTTTGAGTCGCACCGTCGCCGTGAAGGAGATGCACCTTCGGCCGACGGGTGAGAAGCTCGCCGAGCAGGCGGCCCGGGTGCGCCGGGAGGCACACGCCATCGCCCGGATATCCCACCCGAACGTCGTCAACGTCTTCGACCTCGTGAGCCACGATGAGCGGTTGTGGCTGGTGATGGAGTTCGTGGAGGGGCCCTCGCTGAAGGAACACCTCGCGGCCAACGGCCCGATGAGTCCCTCCGCCGTCGCCGGGATCGGCCTGCAGCTGCTCTCCGCTCTGGAGGCCGTACACGCCGCCGGTGCGTTGCACAGGGACATCAAACCGGGCAATGTCCTGCTGCGCCGCGACGGAAGAGTGATCCTCTGCGACTTCGGCATCGCGGCGCTGAGCGGATCCGACTCGCTCACCTCAACGGGTGTGGTGGTGGGTTCGTTCGAGTACATCGCTCCGGAACGGCTGAGCGACGGGCCTGTGGGGCCGCCCAGTGATCTGTTCTCGCTGGGGGTCACTCTGTGTGTGCTGCTGTCGGGCCGTTCCCCGTTCGCCCGTCCAGAACCCGCCGGCGTGCTGAACGCCGTCATGCGGGAGAAACCGGAGATCGCGGCCGCCGCGGGACCGCTGCGTGCCCCGCTCGAAGCGCTGCTGCGGAAGAACCCCGCCGATCGTCCCTCCATCGCGGAGGCGAGCGAGATGCTGCGGCCCCTCGCCACGGCGGCGCCGGCCACGCAGGACGTCACGAAGGGCGCACGGAAGTCCGGCGCCGTTCCGCGCCGTCGCCTGCTCGGCTTGGCGGCGCCTTTCGCCGCTCTCCTGCTCGCCGTCGTCGTCAGCGCGGGTGCGCTGGTGAGCCGCTGGAGCGGCGCCGATTCCGAAGCGTCGGGTACGGCGGGCAGCGCGAAACCGTCCACCGGCCCCAGTTCCATGGCCGCCACGGGCCCGACACGCACCGATGAGGTGATGCCGGTCCCTGACGACCCGAATCCCGATGCCCCGGGCGTTTACTGGGTGTTCTCCGGCGACCGCTACATGCGGGTCCACATGTCGGCCTCTGGCTACCCGGTGCGTCAGCGCCTGGCGGCTCCCGCGCAACTCCAGGCATGGGACGGCACCTTCAAGGACCTGCCAGGATTCCAGAACAGGATCGACGCCTCGTTACGTGTTCCTGGCACGCGCAACGAGTATTGGGTTTTCTCCGGGCGCCACTACCTCCGCATCCGGCTCGCCGACGCCGACCAGGGGTACGACGACACTCTGGTGGCCGGTCCGAGTCCGCTCAGTGACTGGGAGAACGCCTTCGGAGATCTTCCTGACGACGGCATCGACGCGGTGATGCGCACGCCGGACGACCCGAACCAGTACTGGGTGTTCGCAGGTGACCAGTACGTCCGTACCACGCTGGACGGCGAAGGACCCGGCGGCCAGGTCACCTCTGGTCCGTCGCCATTGGACGGGTGGTCCGGCACCCTCGGCAGGTTCCCCGCGTTCAGCCAGGGGATCGACGCGGTGATGCCCGTGCCGGGTGAGCGGAACGACTACTGGGTGTTCTCCGGCACTCAGTACATGAAGATCCGCGTCACCGACGTCACCTACGAAGACAGGGTGATCGAGGACCCCAAGACCCTCCGCGACTGGAACACTCTCCCCTGACCGAGCCGCCTGCCGTCCCGCGTCAGCTCGATGATCTCGGCGCCTGCTCTTTTCCGCGAGCGGCCGGGGAGTAGCCGAGGATGTGCTCGCGCAGCAGCACGCCCACGTGTGGGTCATCGCGTTCGAACGCCGCCACGAGTGGTTCGTGATCGGCGGCGTTCTCCACCGCCCGCGTCCGGAACAGGCGAATCGACAGGTGTGTCCACACCTCGATGCCGAGGGATTCCCACACCGACAGCAGCACGTCGTTGCCGGACGCCCTGACGATCTCGCGGTGGAAGGCCACGCCGTGGCGCACCTGGTCGATCAGGGAATCGGCGGCGGCCGCCGCGTACAGGCCGGTGAGGTGGACGCGCAGGGCCGCCACGGAAGGGCGGCGCAGTCGTACGGCCGTCTCCTCCAGTCCCGCCCGCACCTCGAAGACCTCGTGCAGATCCGTCTCGGTGAGCCTGCGGACCCGCGCGCCCTTGTTGGGGGAGGACTCGATCAGCCGCAGCGCCACCAGCTCGCGCAGCGCCTCGCGCACCGGGGCCTGGCTGACGCCGAGCTCGGCGGCGAGCCGGCGCTCGACCAGAGCGTCGCCTGGCCCCCAGCGGCCGTCGACGAGGCCGTCGAGCACAGCCTGCCGGATCTGGTCACGAAGCGGCGAGCGCACGACTGGTTTCACGACACCATCGTAGTACAGATGTCCAACGATCGATCATAGGGTGTTTAATGGTGGTATGGAGAAAGACCTCGATCCGCAGGAAACCGCCGAATGGCTCGAATCGCTGGAGGCGGTCCGGCGGGCGGCCGGCTCGGAACGGGCCGACTACCTGTTGCGCAGGCTGGCCACGAGCAGCCGCTACCTCAACACCGTGCCGACGCCGGAGGAGCCCGACTATCCGGGTGACCTGGCGCTCGAGGAGCGCATCGCGGCATACGACCGGTGGAACGCCGCCGCCATGATCACCAGAGGCAGCAAGCTGGGGCTCGGCGGCCATCTGGCGACCTACGCCTCTGCAGCCTGGTTGTACGAGGTGGGCTTCAACCACTTCTTCCACGGTGAGAACGACCAGGTCTACTTCCAGGGCCACGCCTCGCCGGGGATCTACGCCCGCGCCTTCCTGGAGGGCAGGCTGAGCCGCGAGCAGCTGGACCTGTTCAGGCGCGAGCCCGAGGGCGGGCTGCCCTCGTACCCGCATCCGCGGGCCGTGCCGGACTTCTGGCAGTTCCCCACCGTTTCCATGGGCCTCGGCCCGCTCAACGCGGTCTACCAGGCCCGTTTCAACCGCTATCTGCACCACCGCGGCATCAAGGACACGTCGAACGGCCACGTGTGGGCCTTCCTCGGCGACGGTGAGATGGACGAGCCGGAGTCCACGGCCGCCCTCACCCTGGCCGCCCGCGAAGGGCTGGACAACCTGACCTTCGTGATCAACTGCAACCTGCAGCGGCTCGACGGCCCCGTACGCGGCAACACCCGCATCGTGACAGAGCTCGAAAGCGTCTTCAGGGGTGCCGGCTGGCATGTGGTGAAGGCGCTGTGGGGCTGGGAATGGGACGAGCTGCTCCGCTCGGACGAGCTGGTGGCCAGACTGGACACGGTGCCCGACGGGCAGTTCCAGACGTTCGCCGCCGCCGACGGTGCCTACATCAGGGAGCACCTGTTCCACGGGCTGGACGTGCCGTACTCGGACGAGGACCTGCGGCGTGTCGTCGGCGGTTCGCGGGCCGGCCACGAGCCGCGCAAGGTGCACGCCGCCTACCGCAGGGCCCTGGACAACCGCGGCGCGCCGACCGTGGTCCTCGTGCAGACCGTCAAGGGCTGGACACTCGGCGCCGGCATCGAGGCGCGCAATGCCAACCACCAGATGAAGAAGCTCAGCCAGAACGAGTTCCGCGCCCTGCGCGACCGGCTCGGCCTGCCCGTGCAGGACCGCGAGCTCGATGGCGACCTGCCGCCGTACCTGCACCCCGGGCCGGACTCGCCGGAGGCCCGCTACGTGGCCGAGCGGCGGCGTGCCCTGGGTGGTCCCGTGCCGAGTCGGCGAGTCTCCTACCAGCCGCTGCCCGCGCCTGGCGAGCGCGCGTTCCGCGCGCTGGAGAAGGGCTCCACGCAACCGGTGGCGACCACGATGGCCTTCGTCCGCCTCGTCAAGGACCTCATGAAGGAGCCCGGGACGGGACGCCGCTGGGTGCCGATCGTGCCCGACGAGGCCAGGACGTTCGGCATGGAGTCGCTGTTCCCCACCGCCAAGATCTACTCGCCGCTCGGCCAGCGCTACGAGGCCGTCGACCGGGACCTGCTGCTGTCGTACAAGGAGGCGACCGACGGGCAGATCCTGCTCGAAGGCATCACCGAGGCCGGTTCGATGGCCTCGTTCGCCGCCGCGGCGTCCAGCTACGCCACGCACGGCGAGGCCATGATCCCGTTCTACATCTTCTACTCGATGTTCGGCTGGCAGCGCACCGGCGACCAGATGTGGGCGCTGGCCGACCAGCTCGGCCGCGGGTTCCTCATCGGGGCCACGGCCGGCCGGACCACGATGACGGGGGAGGGCCTGCAGCACGCGGACGGGCACTCCCAGCTCCTCGCCTCCGCCAACCCCGCGTGCCTGGCCTACGACCCCGCCTTCGGCTACGAGGTGGCGGCGATCGTACGCGACGGTCTCAAGCGCATGTACGGGCCCGCCGGTGAGGACGTGTTCTACTACCTGACCCTCTACAACGAGCCGATGCCCCAGCCCGCGATGCCGGAAGGGGTCGAGGAGGGCATCCTCAGAGGCATCTACCGCTACGCCGCCGGCGGCGGCCAGGCCCACCTGCTCGCCAGCGGCACCGCGATCCATTGGGCGCTGGCCGCGCAGCGCATGCTGCAGGAGGAGTACGGCCTGGGCGTCGACGTCTGGTCCGTCACGTCGTGGAGCGAGCTGCGCCGTGACGCCATGACCGCGACGGGTGTGCCGTACCTGCGCAAGGCCCTGGCCGGGATCGACGGCCCGGTGATCGCGGTCAGTGACTGGATGCGTGCCGTGCCCGACCAGATCCGGCCCTGGATCGACCGGCCGTGGACGTCGCTCGGCACCGACGGGTTCGGCCTGTCCGGCACCCGCGAGTCGGTACGCGCGCACTTCGGGGTCGATCCGCGGTCGATCGCCGACGCGGTGCTCAAGGGCGTCGAGGAGGCCGCCCGGGGATGAACGGGCGGTACCGTGACCTGGCCGTCAGGCGGCGGCCAGGTCGCAGTCTAGTTGTGCGCTGGCGGGGCCGGAGAACCATGTGCCGCGGCCACCACCCAACCGGCCGGCGAGGGGACCCAGGTCCGCGTGTACGCGAGGGTCAGGTCGATCTTGTCGTCACCGGCCGTGCCGACGAGATGCAGTAATGCCCGCGTTATCCCGACCCCGTCGATGACCTGCACCTCCCGCTTCAACTCGGCGACAGTGGCGAGCACGAGAGCGCCCGCGCGGTGCGCGGCCATGTCCTCGGCCTTGTCGATCGTCGAGCCGTCGGGACCGGTGAAGCGCACGTCATCGTGGAGGAAACCGTCGAGGGCGGCTACATCGTTGGCCAGCAGCGCGGCCTGAAAGCGGCTCTCGGCATCATCCAACGTCGTTTCATCGAACCGGTCGGCATCCATGCCGTGGAGCCTACAAGGGTCCGGCCGGCCTGATCCGCGCGAAGGGCCTGCGGAGTCGAACGGTGACGTGGCCGGCCCGGACGTCGAGCGCGGACGTCGAACAGGGTCTCAGAGAGCGTCCCAGGGCAGCCAGGCGTCCAGCACGAACCGGCCGTCTCGTATCTCGTGGCTGAGGCCGCCGCCCGCGAGCCGCGTCCGTTCGGCCAGTCCCACCAGCCCCAATCCCGCACCCGGTCCTCGTACTCCGGGAAAGGCCGCGTTCGACACCTCGATCCGCACGCCGTCGCCGGCCCGTCCGGCCAGCTCCGCACGCACCAGGCTGCCCGGCGCGTGCTTACGCGCGTTCGTCAACGCCTCCTGGACGATCCGGTACACGTGCCGCCCCGTCCGCACCGGCAACCCTTCGTGCCCGTCGATCGCATTGCTCACATCCACCCGCTGGCCCGCCGCCCGTACCTCCTCGAACAGCGCATCCAGCTCACCGAGCGTCGGCTGCGGCGCCTGCGGCCCGTCTGCCCGCCGCAGCGATCCCAGCACCGCGCGCAACTCGTTCAGCGACTGATGCGCGTTCTCCTGGATCGCCAGCGCGGTGTCGCGGTGCTGCTCAGCCGTCAGGTCGGTGCGGTGGGCCAGTCCGCCGGCGAGCATCGACAGCAACGAGATCCGGTGCGCCAGCACGTCGTGCATCTCGTGCGCGATCTTGAGCCGCTCGGCCAGCTGGGCCTGCTCCACCCGTTGCGCCTGCCCGGCCAGGTCCGCCGCACGCCGTGCCGCGGCCGCCTCACGCCGCTCGCGCAGGTACAGGGCGAACACGGTCACCATGCCGACCGCCACGCCGGCGATCGCGGCGTACCCCAGCACGAACGAGCGGCTGCCCTGCCAGACCCCCGCCATCGTCAGGCACCCCCAGAGCACGACACCGGCCGGCGCGGTCCATCGCCACGACCGGTGCGCGCACAGCGACACGTACGAGACCAGCGCGGCCCCCATCGCCGAGGAGGAGAACGCCGCCAGTACCGCGGTGACCAGCGCGATCACCCTCGGCCAGCGGCGCCGCCACCACATCAGCACCAGCGCGGCCACCCCGAGCAGCATGTCGAGCGGCAGCGCCACCAGCACCGCGCGCGGCACGCTCTCGTTCCGGGCCAGCAAGGTCAGCATGAGTCCGGACAGCAGCAGCGGCATCGCGGCGAACAGGTAGCGCAGCGCGATGCCCAGCTTGTCCAGCGGCGGCTGGGCCTCGGTCACGTTGTGCACGGACGACAGCCTAGGAGGCGCACCTGGGTGGCTCTTAGCGACCCAGGTCGACCTTCATGGAGACGCGGGTCCACCCCTGGAGCCGGCGAGCGTGGCCTCGCGGCCATCCGGCTCGCGACCTGGGCCCGATGATCCGCGGCCGGCGTTCCGATGGACTGTGGGGGTGATTCGGTTCAACCACGTCAGCAAGGCGTACAAGGATGTGAAGGCACTCGACGACGTGTCCTTCACCGTCGAAGCGGGGACCGTCACCGGCTTCCTCGGCCCCAACGGCGCAGGTAAGTCGACGGCCCTGCGCGTGCTGGTCGGTCTCTCGCGTCCCACCTCGGGCACGGCCACCCTGTTCGGCCGCACGTACCAGCAGCTCGACTGCCCGGCCGCCCAGGTCGGCACGCTCCTCGACGCGAGCGCGCAGCACCCGGGCCGCACCGGCAGGGAGGTCCTCACCCTCGCCGCGATGACGCTCGGCCTGCCCCGGTCGCGCGTGGAGGAGATGCTCGGCCTCGTCGGGCTGACCGGCCGCGAGGGCGGGCGCGTCGTCGGCGGTTACTCGCTCGGCATGCGTCAGCGGCTCGGCATCGGCCACGCCCTGCTCGGCCGGCCCAGGGCGCTCATCCTGGACGAGCCCGTCAACGGCCTCGACCCCCAGGGCATCCAGTGGATGCGCGGCCTCCTGCGCGACCTGGCCGACGCGGGCTGCGCGGTGCTGCTCAGCTCGCACCTGCTGCACGAGGTGGAGCAGGTCGCGGACCAGATCGTGATGATCGGGCACGGCCGCGTGCTCGCCGAGGGCACCCCGGCCGAGCTCGGCCGGGGCCGCGGCCTGGAGCAGGCGTTCCTCGACCTGACCGCGGCCGCCGGCAGAAACGTATCCCCCTGACCCTTCAGCGACACCGCCACCGCGGACGGGAGCCCCGCATGACCGCGCATCACCCTGACCACACCACCATCGACCGTCCCGGCGAGCTGCCGGGTCAGCCCCAGCGGGTCCCCTTTCACCGGCTGGTGCTGGTCGAGACCCGCAAACTGTTCGACACCCGGAGCAGCAAGATCCTTACGGCCATCGTGCCTGCCCTGACCGTCGCCGCCGTCGTCGCCCGCGCCGTCACCATCCGTGCGGACCTGCACACCCTCATCGGCACCGCCAGTGTCGGCTACATCCTCCTCCCCGTCATCGCCATCCTCACGGTGACCGGCGAGTGGAGCCATCGCACCGCCCTGACCACCTTCACACTCGAACCCCGCCGCCTGCGCGCACTGGCCGCCAAGTCCGTGCCGGCCCTGGGTCTCGGCGTGGTCGCGACCGCGTTCGCCGTGCTGGTCGCCGCGCCGGTCACGGCTGTCGCCGGCGCTCAGGACGCCTGGAACGTCACCCCCCTCGCCCTGCTGGGGCTGACGGCGATGAACGTCATCAGCCTGTGCCAAGGCATGGCGCTGGGCCTGCTGCTGCTGAACGCGCCCGTCGCGATCGTGATCTACCTGTTGTCGCCGATGGTGTGGGCCTTCGTCGCCCAGGCGGGCGACGCGGGCGCGTCCGTGGCCTCCTGGCTCGACCTGGGCACCACCACGGCTCCCCTCTGGAGCGGCGGCTGGACCGGCCTGGGTGCCGCCCAGCTGGCCGTCTCCATGGTCTTCTGGCTCGTCCTCCCGGCGACGCTCGGCGCGGTCCGCGTGCTCCGCAAGGAGGTGCACTGACGTGAGGCGCGCGCCCCGGTGACACCCCTCGCTGACGGGGCGTTCCCGCCGGCCCATTGTCGGCAGGTGATTCCACCGCCATGCTGGTCTGCATCGCAGTAAGCCACCGAAGGGGAGTGCCCCGATGTCACCTACCATCCCCACGTCCTTGTCCACACGCATCCCGAACAGCCTGGTCCGCGGGGGCGAAGAGCGGTGAAGGCCTGGGTCTTTCTCGTGCTCGGCGTCCTCCTGGCAGCGATGGGCCTGCTGTGGACGCTTCAGGGGCTGGGCATCGTCGGCGGCAGCGTGATGAGCGGCGTGACCATGTGGGCGATCATCGGGCCCGTCGTCCTCGTCGCCGGTCTTGTCGTCGCCTTCCTGGGGCTACGCGGGCTCAGGAACGCGTCCGGCAGGCACGGCGAATGACGCGGCGGGTTCGCCCGCGCTTCATGAGAGGCTCCGCCGCGGGAAGCAGCTTCATGAGAGGCTCTGCTGCAGGAAATAGACGATCAGTGAGGCCAGGATGCCGGTGACGTACTGCAGGATCGCCGCCGTTCTGATCGGCAGCGTCCGTAGCGCGGCGAAATAGGTGTACGCGTTGATGTCCTGCTCGGAGTCGCCGAGCCGGGTGAGCGCGTCGGGCGGGCCGTCGCTTGGCGCCATCAGCGGTGAGATGACCTCGTCGAGGTGGCGGCGGACCATGCGCGAGAGAGTCACGTAAGGCTGTACGCCCACGTACAGAGCGATGGCCGCGGCCACCACCGGGAAGCCGAGGAGGAAGGCGTTGAGATACGGACCGGGGTTCTGGTAGGCCAGCACGATCGCGGCCACCTCGATGGTGACGACACCCAGCGCCATGGCCGCGGAGACCAGCGCGTAGCAGTGGCACAGTCGCACTATCGCGAACGTGCGGGCGGGATCGATCCACGCCAGGCGCAGTCGGGTGTACTTACGCAGCCGCAGTGGCAGGTCGGCCACCGTGATGAGCCAGTAGAGCGTGATGCCGCCCAGGAAGCCCAGCCAGCAGGTGTGCAGGTACACCGCCGCGTTCGGCTCGATGACGTCGCCGGGTTGCATGGAGGTGAGCACCAGTATCGGCGCCGAGGAGGCAGCCCCGGCGAACGCGCACAGTAGTTGGCCGCGTAACCTCATCCGCCGGCGGAGCCAGAGGATCAGGTCCTCCCTCTCCGGCGAGTCGGCGACCAGGTCGGCGAGCGGGGCCACGAGCTTCTCCGCGTGCGTCCAGGCGCCCCAGGCGAGGGCGAGTGCGATCACGCAGAAGAGCGTGGCCGCCACGCTGTACAGAGAGGTCCGCGGGCCGTGGAGCGACTGCTCGGGCGCGATGAACGCGAGCGCCAGGTCCACGAGGTACGGCCAGGAGGCCATCGCCAGCACGGACACGCTCGCCGCGAGCCAGTTGGTCCTGGTGCTGGACAGGAGCACGGCCACGCGCCGCGCGAGCCACACGATCAAGGCTCGCCGATATCCCTGCGCCAGTGTCTCGGCGAGGCGGTCGGCGAAGTCGGGGACGGTCTCGTCCGTCCGATCAGGTCGTACGGGCGCTTCCACGGTGTCGCCGGCCATATTGCCACCCGGAGTAGGAGAGAACTATGGGGGAGACGCTCGCGCCGGCCTTCGGTATCGCGCGCCGGTGAGCGCTGGAACAGTATGTCGGACGAGGATCCGCGGCGCTTCAGGAGTGAATCGGCACGCCGCTCAGCAGGTCTCGTCGGTGTCGCGGTCGGTGTCGACGGCAGGGTCGAGGTGGGCCCAGATGCCGACGAGACAACGGAGGTCGTCATCGTCAAGCCGGCCGAAGAACAGTTCGCGTAGATCGCTGTAATGCCGGCGCGCTTCCGCGCACCCTTGGTCGACGCCGACATCGCGCCCCGCGCCGACGGCGCCACGATCCCGATCTGGGTAGGGGTCGGCGGATCGCCGGCGTCCGCCGTCAGCACCGGCCGACTCGGTCTGCCGATGGCGCTGGCCCTGCTGCTGGGGCCGATGACCCTCCACGAGCAGACCGTCGCGCTCTACCGGGAGTCCGCCGCGAAGGCGGGCCACGACGTGGACACGCTGCCGATCAGCATCAATGTGCACGGGTACGTCGGGAGCACCAGTCAGCAGGCGAGAGACGTCATGTACCCCTACTTCGCGAAGGGCATGGCGGATAACAACCACCAGCGGGGCGAAGGTTTCCTTCTTCCCCGGATCGCCTTCGACGCACAGACGTCGCGGGGGTCCGGTCTGCTGGTGGGCAGTTCGCAAGAGATCATCGACAAGCTGCTCGCCTATCACGAGTTGTACGGCCTGAGCCGCGCCATGATTCAAATGGGTTTCGGTGGGCTTCCGCAGAAGGAGCACCTCGAGGCGATCGAGCGGCTCGGCACAGAGGTGGCGCCGGTCGTGCGCCGTGAGGTCGAGGCGCGTGAAGGGAAGGCGGCATGACCTCTCGGATCGACGTGTACCGCCTGGGCCCAGGTTTCACCGGAGCGCTCGAGCGCGACGACGTCACGCGCGAGGTCGAGGCCGCGATCCGGCTCGCCGAGGAAGCCGACCTCCTGGTCGCGGCGACACCGGTGTTCCGCGGTTCCTACCCCGGCATGTTCAAGCACTTCTTCGATCTCGTCGATCAGTGCTCAGGTCTTCGGCCAGGGAGCCGCTGTCGAACTTCATCCCGGGCGCCCCGCCGCGGGCGGTGTAGGTGTCCTCTTCCGTGATGCCGTACCAGACCAGCGCGCTTCCGGAGGTCGTGCGCAGCGCGTACAACTCCTGGGCGGGCTGGGTGTTGCGCCGCAGGTCCCATCCGGCCGGCAGCTTCTCCCGATCCCGCTTACGCACGTCGGCGTACCAGGTGTAGATGTTCCGCAGGATGATCCGGTTGGCGCGCGGGTCGTCACCGGCGGTGGTCAGCAGGCGTGCGTGCGTCCGGGCGAGTTCCTGGGGCGAGACCTTGAGCCCCGCGCTGTCGTCCGGGGCGAGCATGGTGGCGAAGCCGTCGTCGTCACGTGCCGACCGTCACAGACGGTTGTGCCTCCTGGACCAGGTCCAGAAGGCACAACCGCATCCGGCTAGGCCGCCACACGCTCGCGGCCGTCATGCACTCGCTCCATACGCTCGTGGGCGGGGACCAGGCGGGCGCCGAGGGCGCGAGCACCGATCACCATGGCCGCGGCGGCCAACACGATGTCCTTGAAGATGTACTGCGCCTCCAGCGTCGGCGCGCCGGGGAACAGGTTGGTGAAGAACAGCACGTACGGTGCGAAGAACCCGGCCAGCGCACCGGCCATCACGACCAGCCCGGTCCTCAGTAGCTTGCCGGTCACCAGGGTGAGTCCGATGAAGACCTCCATCCCGGCGATCACGACCTGTGCCGCGTAGCCCGACAGCATTCCCAGGGACAACTTCTCGAGCGTGGCCACCGAGAGCGCCTCCGCCGGACTGACTCCTGGAAAGAACTTGAGCGTGCCGAAGGCCACGAAGACCAGCCCGAGACTGACACGCAGGACGTCGATGCTGTGCCGGGCCAGCCAGGCGGCCAGTTTGGAGATCATGGTTTCGATGGTGGTGGTCATCTCGTGCTCCCTGCCGATGTCGTTTCGTCTAGGTTCAGACTCGCGAAATCGACGGCTGGGAACGTCCGGCTGGGGGAGACAACTGGCCTACGCCTTCGCACGTATCCCGGGGTCGGCGCATACCACCACAGACCTCAGGGATTCCCCCCAAGGGAAAGGGACCGCCACGTCAGAGCTCCTGCGGTCATACCCCAGCGGGCGTAGCCGTGGCGTACGGCTCGATCAGAGTTCGGCCAGTGTCGCTGACTTCTCTTCGTGACGTCGTCCGGCCGCGGGCGGTCTTCGGGGCAGACGGAGCGCGACAGCGCTGACGACGGCGATGGTCAGGGACAGTCCTCCGACCGCCAGGAACACCGCGGGCAGGGCCATGACCAGGCCGAGGGCCCCGAACAGGGCGGGGTCGGCGAGCTGAGCGCCTCGGTTGGCCGTCGAGCGCAGGCCGGAGGCGATGCCGCGCTTGTCGGCGGGGGTTTCCTCGGACATGAGGGTGAGGGTCAACGGCTGAGCGAAGCCGACGGCGGACCCGTTCACCGCGCACAGCATCACGAGGACGGCGACGTTGGTCGGGGCGACCACGACGAGCGCTGCCGAGACCGCTCCGACGCCCAGGACGAGACCAACGGTCCACGACGTGCCCAGGGTCCGCAGCGCCGGGGCGAAGAACGGGCGGGCGAGGAATCCGGCGACGGCGGCCACCGAGAGTAGGGCGCCGATCCGCCACTGAGGCAGACCTTCGTCGACGAGCAGGACCGGCATGTACGCGGTGCGCATGTCCAAGATGATCAGCGCGGCGAAGCTGACCAGAACGGTGACCAGGACCGTGGGGTTGCGCATCATGCGGGCCGCTTCGCCGTACGAACGCAGCGTGGTCACGGGTTCGGTCGTCGCCGGAGCGGGCCGGTCACCGGGCAGCAGCGTCAGGGACAGGACGATCAGCAGGACGGCCAGCGCGGTGTAGACGACGAAGGCCAGCAGGTAGCCTCCCGCGGTGTGCAGGAAGCCGCCCAGGGCCGGTCCGACGGACTGGCCCGCCGCCATGAACAGGGAGAAGGTGGCGATGCGGGAGTTCTTGCGGTCGGTGCTCTCGCCGTCACGGGGACGGGTGGCGGTCGTCTGCAGGGCGACCCAGAAGGCCAGGGTGCCCAGGCCGATGATGGCCTGCCCGGCGATCAGGATCCACAGCAGGGGCGGGGCGAACAGCGTCGCGCCGCCGGCGACCATGAGGACGGCTCCCCAGACCAGCAGCGTACGGGTGCCCCATCGGTCGGTCAGGGCCCCGATGGGGATGGCGGCCAGGGTGGGCAGGATCGCGAACGAGGCAAGCACGAGACTGGCTTCCCACTGGGTGCCGCCCTGCTCGAGGACGGCGGGGCCCATCAGGGGGCGCAGCATGGTGTGCGTCGACCAGTAGAAGATCCCGAGCACCGCGAAGGTCGCGGTACCCGGGATCTTCGTGGAGCGCACTGACCTGGTCGTCACTGGGCGGCGACGAGCTCGGCCCAGCCGGCCTTGACCTCGTCGCTGGTGATGACCTGCCCGAAGCAGGTGGCCACCTTCTCCGCGGTGCCGTCGTGGGCGGCCTGGGAGTAGGCGGCCGAGCAGTCCTCGACGAGGGTGACGTGGTAGTCGAGGAACAGCCCGTCGCGCAGCGTGGACTCCACGCACACGTTGGTGGCCACGCCGGTCAGGAGGATCGACTCGATGCCGGCCACGCGCAGGATCATGTCGAGGTCGGTGCCCGCGAACGCGGAGTAGCGGTGCTTGTTGACCACGGCCTCGCCCGGCTCGGGCTTGACCTGGTAGAACTCCGCGCCCCACGTACCGGTGGCGCAGTTGGGCACGGCCGGCTTGACACCCCGGTCGGGGTCGCCGCGGCGGGCCAGCCAGGCCGGGGAGTCGACGAGCTCGTCGTGCGTGGTCTGGATGAACACGACCTTGATCCCGGCGGCGCGCGCGGCGTACAGGGGGAGGTAACCGACGCTGTGGAGGGGTTCGGCGATCGTGATGGTGGTCAGGCCCTCGGCGTTCTGGCTGGCGGCGCCCGAGGAGGCGCCGGTGCAGGCGGCGGCCAGCAGGACCGCGCTGGTGGCGGCGAGAGCGGCCGCCACGGAGTAGTCAGCACTGTTCAGTACGCCCGCGCCGCGTGGATCGCGGTGAAGGCCAGGAGGAGGGTGGCGGTCCGCGGCGGATCCTCGAGTATGGGGGAGTGTCCGAGACCGGGCAGCAACTCGACTTTCGCGCCGGGAACGGTCCGGTAGTCGGCGGCGGATGAGGATCGCCATCTGCGGTCGTCCTCGCCGAAGATCACCATTAGCGGCTTGCCGAGTGCCGTCAGCCGATCCGGGAGCGTCCGCTGCTGCAGGTACTCGCTGGTGGCCCGCATCGTCGTGGTGAGCGTGTGGTAGGTCATACCGCGCACCTCGTCCAGGAGCTCTTGTGGGATCCGGTAGCCCGTGCGGCTGAAACCGGTGCTCGCGAACCGGCGGATCTGCTCGTCGGTCAGCGGCCACTGCGAGGGTCCGATCGCGGCGGTCTCCGGTGCGATGAAGGCGTCCAGGCTGGGTCCGGTGTTGATGAGCGCGAGCGCGGTCACCAGGTCGGGTCGCTGCTCGGCGAGGGCGGTGGCGACCACGCCGCCGCTGGAATGGCCGACGACCAGGGCGTGCTCGACGCCGAGCCGGTCCAGCGCCACGCCGGCCCGGCGTCCCTGGTCCGGGGCCGCGTAGCTACGGTCGTCCGGTTTGGCCGACCGGCCGTGCCCGAGCAGGTCGATCCGGATGACGCGATGGGATCTGGTCAGCAACGGAACCAGCGCGTCCCACGAGCGGGCCGAGGACGCGGACCCGTGGATGAGCAGGAGCGCGGGGGCGTCGCGGGGGCCGTCCTGGCACACGTGGATGTCGCCGTCGTCCAGGGACAGGGTCGAACTCTCGGCGTCGCCGTTCATGTCAGAAATGGTCATGAGGCCACTGTCGCGCCGGTACTCGCCGGCGGATTGGACAAATGTTCCCCCCAGGCGGCTCGCGTAGCATGGGACGGTGCGGACGTTCGTGCACGGCGCTGCTGCGTGGGACGTCGCATGCCCGCAGCGGCCCAGCCGGGTGGCCGGTGTCACCATGGCCGGGTTCCGCGTCCCTGACCTGGACGCGCTCCGGATGGTCCCGCACCCGGCCGTGACACTGCTTCTGGAGTTCGGCCCGGGTTCGCCCGTCGTGGACTGTGCCGGCGGGCGGCAGCAGCGGGGAAGTGTCGTCGCTGGGCCAGGGCTCGGGTCCGGAGGCGCGGTCTGGGCGCGGGGTGAGAACGTCGAGTGCGTGCAGGTGCGCCTGTCCCCGGTGATCGCACGCGCGATTCTGGGCGCCTCCCCCGCCGACCTCGACGGCGCCGTGGTGGCGCTCGACGACCTGTGGGGCCGGGACGCGTCACGGATCCGTGAGCGACTGGGCCATGTCTCGTCGTGGCAGGATCGCTTCGCGTTGACGGACGCGCTGCTCGCCCGCCGGCACGAGGCGGGGCCGTCCGTGGACCCGGAGGTGGCCTGGGCCTGGGACCGGATCGTCGGCGGCCGCGGTCTGGTCCGGGTCGACGGACTCGCGGCCGAGGTCGGATGGAGCCGTAAGCGCCTGTGGTCCCGGTTCCGGTCGCAGCTCGGCCTGCCACCCAAGCGCGCCGTGAAGCTGGTCCGCTTCGACCATGCCGCCCACCGCCTGGTCGCGGGTGAAGGCGCGGCCCGAGTCGCGGCCGACGCCGGCTACGTCGACCAGTCCCACCTGCATCGGGACGTCATGGCATTCACCGGAGTAACCCCTGCGTCCGTGGCCGGCGAGTCATTCCTGGCGGTTGACGACCTCGCCTGGCCCACCCACCGAACACCCACCAAGCCTCACGTTGCCAGGGATCTCGCTTCGACCGCCGGCCGGAGGTGAGACGGCTACCGCTATCTGCACCAGGGCATAAGATCAATGGTTGTTCTGCTGTGGTTCGTGGTGTCTTGTAGGCTGTGTGCGATGATCGTTGCGAAGAGTAGTGTCGAATGACCGCATCGGGCAGATGGCCGCGTTCGCTGGCACCCGCCGCCGCCGTCGTGCTGCTGTTGGCCGCCTGCTCCTCCAGTGACGAGCCGCACACGCTCACCTTCGACGTCACCGGCGAAGGAAGGCTCGCCATCACCTACGTCATCAACGGCCGTTCCACGACCGAGCCCCAGGTGAGGCTTCCCTGGCGGAAGGACATCACCCTCACCGAACAGGGCGAGGACACCTGGAGCCTTACCATGCGGCGCCAGGGCGCCGGCTCGGTGAGTGCCACCGCCTACGTCGACGGCCAGCTCGTCACTCGCACCGCAGGCTCAGGATCAGGCGACGGCACCAGCCGCCTCAGCGGCTCCGTCGGCTGAACAACCCTCCCGAGCCCACCGGACGTGACCGGCCTCGGTGCGCGGAACCGCCATGACATCTCATCGTGCGCGCCCACCCCCGAGCCTCTAGCAGGTGCCCACCTCGTAGTAGGCCGGGCCGGTCTGCCGGAGGGTGGTGCTCACGAACGTGTTCCACAGGCCCATCGGCTGGTTCGAGCCGTTCGCGTAGGCGTAGCCGCCCGACTGGTGGGCGCGCCCCGCCTGGGTGTGGGCGTAGTTGCTGGCGGTGAAGCACCCGATCGGCGGCGTCGGGTCGGGATCGGGGTCGGGGTCGGGAGCGCCGCCGGCGAGGTCGAAGAAGCGGGTGTCGTGGTACGCCGAGCAGATGGTGTCCAGGAAATAGGCGCCCGCCGTGCCGCACTGGTCGGCCGCGGCGCCCGGGTCCACCGGGGTGCCGTGGCCCATCCCGGCGATCTTGTAGTACCGCAGCGCGCCCGTCCCGTACGTCTCCAGGGTCGTGCCGCCCGGCAGGCTCGCCGTCGAGGCCGGGGTCCTGGGCAGGCCGAGCACGTTGGTGAACTGGTCTCTCAACTCGTCGCCGTTGGCCTTGTTGACCGTGTAGTCGGCCTGGCCGTGCCAGATCGCCGTCTTCGGCCTGGGGCCGGTGTAGCCGGAGTACGCGGCCCGGACCAGGGAGCCCCAGTCAGCGGGGGTCCTGCTCACCGGGCCGAGCATGCAGGTGGTGGTTGAAGCGGGCGGAGAGCAGCGGTACGGGAGACCGGCGACGATCGAGGCGGCGTGGAACAACTCGGGGTAGGTGGCGATCATGACGGCGGTCATCGCGCCACCCGCCGACAGGCCGGTGATGGAGATCCGGGCCGGGTCCAGCCGGTAGGCGCTCGTCGCGTACGTCACCATCTGGGCGATGGACAGCGCCTCGCCCTGGCCGCGCCGGATGTCGCCCTCCTGGAACCACTGGAAGCAGTTCGTGGGCGGTGTCGTGGCCTCCGGGAAGATCAGGGCGAAGGCGTGCTGGTCGGCGAACTTCCGCCAGCCCGAGTTGGCGTGGTACGCGCTCGCGCTCTGCGTGCAGCCGTGCAGGGCGACGACGGCGGGGGAGCCGGGCGGGAGGTTGTCGGGCACGTAGGCCCACATGTTGAGTGCGCCGGGGTTCGAGCCGAACCCGGTGACCCTGACGAGGGTGGCCGCTTGGGAGGCCGTCGGGAGGGTGATCAGCGCGAAGGAGAGGAGGAGCGCGGTCACGGCGCGGCTGAGGAGTGCATACATGGTCGACTCCGGGGTGAGGCACTTGCCGCTGACCGTACGTTTTACGCGTACCCCCTGATATGTGTCACGAGCCCGGTTTTGAGGTGCCAGGCATGTGCGCCCGGCACCACCCGTGCCGGCCACCATGACCGTCCTGTTCCGATCAGTCGGCTCTGATCAGTCGGCGAGGAGCGCCGACAGTTGCGGAGAGTACGTGGCGTGCAGGACGAGCGCGGCACTGCCCACGACCGCGGCGGCCGCGCCGAGCGGGGAAGGCGTGACGTCGACGATCCGGATGCGGCGGGACAGCGGTCTGGTGGCCAGTGCCGAGGCGACGGCATCGACGTACCGCGTCTCGACGTGCTCGATGCCGTGACCCCCGAGAACGATGAGGTCCACATCGATGAAGTTGGCGACGTTGACCGCGACCGAGGCGACGTGTTCCGCGGCCTCGTCGATGACCGCGGCCGCGAGCGGGTCGCCGGTGCTCGCCGCGATCCGGATCGCGGCGTGGTCGACCAAGCTCGGATCGCGGTCGAACGGCTCCCGCAGCACGCCGGCGGCGTGCCCGCGGGCGAGCCGGCGGTGCACCTCGGTGACGATCGCGGACGGGTTGACCAGCCTCTCCAGGCAACCCCGGTTCCCGCAGTAACACTCCGGCCCGTCGGGCACCACGGAGGAGTGGCCGAACTCCCCGGCGTTCAGCGAACCGCCTCTGTAGACCTGGTGATTGAGGACGAGTCCACCGCCGATACCGGTGCCGAAGAAGAAGTACGCGAAGTTCGCCACCCCTCTGCCGGCGCCGGACCATCGCTCGCCGACCGCGGCGGCGGTGGCGTCGTTGTCCAGCGTCACCGGCAGGCCGGTGCCGTCGCGCAGCATCTGCTGCAACGGCACCCGTGTCCAATGCGCGAGCTGAGGCGGGGAGACGACCAAGCCGAGATCCTGATCGATCGGGCCCGGGGTGGCCAGGCCGAGACCCAGCACCTGACCGCGCGGGACATCCGCTTCGTCGAGCACGTCGGCGACCAGTTCGGTCATGGCCGAGACGACGTGCGACGGCTCGATGCCGGGTGGGGTGGGGCGCCGCTTGACGACCAGCGGCCGGCCGAGCAGGTCCACCACGGCACAGGTGAGTTCGACCGGGTCGAAGTGGACGCCGACCGCGCTGCCCGCGCCGGCGTTGATCCTCAGTGCGGTACGGGGTTTTCCGCCGTTGGAGACCCGGTTGGCGTGGTCTTCCCGCACGATGCCCTCGTCGAGCAGCCGGCGTACGATGCCCGAGACGCTCTGCGGTGTGAGGCCGGTGCGCTGGGCGATCTCCACGCGGCTGATGCCGTCGCAGAGCTGGATCTGGTCCAGCACGACCGCTCGGTTGTACCGCCCCACCTTGGGGAGATTCGTACCTGCTTGCCGCACCCGAGGTCCTCTCTGCTATGTCGCCTCGGACATCCTTTACCAGGGCGTTGACTTAGTAAAACAAATAGATTTAGTCTCCTCCCCATAGCTGTAACACGTTGGACACATAGGCACCCCGCAAAGCCGCGCACGGCGCCGTGACTGCGGGCCGATAGACCAGGCCATCGGAGGCAAGCTGATGTCCAGGACATCCCGCATCCCTCGAGCACGGGATCAGCGTGGTCCTCGCGGCTCCCGACGCGCGGAGCCCCGGCCATGACTGATGCCTCGAGCCTGCTCGAGATGAGATCGATCACCAAGACGTTCCCCGGCGTGACGGCGCTCGCCGATGTCAACCTCATGGTCCGGGCGGGCGAGATCCACGCGATCTGCGGCGAGAACGGCGCAGGCAAGTCCACGCTCATGAAGGTGCTCAGCGGCGTACACGCGTACGGCACCTATGACGGCGACATCGTCTACCGGGGAGAAGAGGTCCGCTTCCACGACATCCGGGCCAGCGAGCAGGCCGGCATCGTCATCATCCACCAGGAGCTCGCGCTGGTGCCGGGGATGTCGATCGCCGAGAACATCTTCCTCGGCAACGAACCGCGCAGGCGCGGCGCGATCGACTGGAAGGCCGCCCAGCGCCGGGCGCTCGAGCTGATGGAACAGGTCGGGCTCGTGGAGGACCCGGACACCCTGATCAAGGACATCGGCGTCGGAAAGCAGCAACTCGTCGAGATCGCGAAGGCGTTCGCGAAGGACGTGAAGTTGCTCATCCTCGACGAGCCGACCGCGGCGCTGAACGAGGCCGACTCCCAGCACCTGCTCGACCTGCTGCGCGGTTTCCGCGAGCGCGGCATCACCTCGATCATCATCTCCCACAAGCTGAACGAGATCGAGGCGGTCGCCGACTCCATCACGATCCTGCGCGACGGCCGGACGATCGAGACCCTCGACGTCAAGGCCGAGGGGGTCAACGAGGACCGCATCGTGCGCGGCATGGTCGGCCGCGAGCTGAACAGCCGGTTCCCCGAGCACACGGCCGACATCGGCGAGGTGTTCTTCGAGGTCCGCGACTGGACGGTACGGCATCCGAACTCGGCCGAACGGCTGGTGTGCAAGGCCTCGACCTTCAACGTCCGGCGCGGTGAGGTCGTCGGCTTCGCCGGCCTCATGGGCGCCGGGCGCACCGAGCTCGCGATGAGCCTGTTCGGCCGCTCGTACGGCGTCTACCTGTCCGGCCAGGTCTTCAAGGACGGCGAGGAGATCCAGCTGAGGTCGGTGGCGGACGCCATCCGGCACGGCCTCGCCTACGTGAGCGAGGACCGCAAGACGATCGGCCTCAACCTGATCGACGACATCAAGACCTCGATGGTGGCGGCCAAGCTGACGAAGATCTCCACGCGCGGGGTCATCGATCAGGTCCGCGAGCACCGGGTCGCGGAGGAGTACCGCAAGAGTCTGAGGATCAAGACGCCCAGCGTCGACGAGGGCGTCACGAAGCTCTCGGGCGGCAACCAGCAGAAGGTCGTCCTGGCGAAGTGGATGTTCACCGACCCGGACCTGCTGATCCTCGACGAGCCGACCCGCGGCATCGACGTGGGCGCCAAGTACGAGATCTACGGGATCATCCAGCGGCTCGCCGCCCAGGGCAAGGGGGTCATCGTCATCTCCTCGGAGTTGCCCGAGCTCATCGGCCTGTGCGACCGCATCTACACCGTGTTCGAAGGCACCATCACCGGCGATGTGGCGCGCCGCGACGCCGATCCAGAACTGCTCATGAAGCAGATGACCTCTATGAAGAAGACGCCGACCGCATGAGCCGACTCAAAGACCTGCAGAAGAACCTCTTCGGAGGCACGACCTCCAACGCCCGCCAGTTCGGCATGATCTTCACGCTCGTGGCGATCGTGGTGCTGTTCCAGATCTGGACCGACGGTCTGACCCTGACCTCCGGCAACCTCATCGCAGTGGTCAGCCAGTACTCCTACATCCTGATCCTGGCCATCGGCATGCTGATGGTGATCGTCGCCGGGCACATCGACCTCTCGGTCGGCTCGGTCGCCGCCTTCACCGGCATCGTGGTCGCCAAGGGGATGCAGGAGTTCTCGATCCCATGGCCGCTGGGCATCGTGCTCGGCCTGCTCGTCGGCGTGTTGATCGGCGCCTGGCAGGGTTTCTGGGTGGCCTATGTCGGGGTGCCGGCGTTCATCGTGACCCTGGCGGGCATGCTGCTGTTCCGCGGCGGCAACCAGTACATCGGCAACGCCGACACGGTGCCGGTCTCTGCCGGCTTCCGCCAGATCGGTGCCGGCTTCCTGCCCGAGGTGGGGCCGAACACCGGGTACAACAATCTGACGCTGCTGCTCGGCCTGGCCGCCTGTCTGGGTGTCATATGGCGGGAGTGGAAGTCACGGCAGACGCGGCGCGAGATGAACGCCGACGTCGCGCCGATGTGGATCTCGCTGCTGCGGCTGGCCGTGATGCTGGGCGTCATCATCTTCGCGACGCTGCGCTTCGCCGGCGGCCGCGTCGGCACCAGCCTGCCGATCTCCGGCATCATCCTGATCGTCCTGGTGCTCGCGTACTCGTACTACACGCGCAACACCATCGGCGGCCGGCACATCTACGCGGTCGGCGGCAACGCCCGGGCGGCGGAGCTGTCCGGCGTGAAGCTCAAGCGGGTCAACTTCCTCGTCATGATGAACATGTCCGTGCTGGCGGCCCTGGCCGGCATGATCTTCGTGGCGCGATCTGCGGCTTCAGGCCCGCAGGACGGCCTGAGCTGGGAGCTCGACGCCATCGCGGCCGTCTTCATCGGCGGCGCGGCGGTCTCCGGCGGCCTCGGCACGATCAGCGGTTCGATCGTCGGCGGTCTCGTCATGGCCCTGCTCAACAACGGCCTGCAGCTCGAAGGCGTCGGCTCCGACATGGTCCAGATCATCAAGGGTCTGGTCCTGCTCCTCGCCGTCGCCCTGGACGTCTACAACAAGAGTCAGGGGCGCTTCTCGATCATCGGGGCGCTGATGCGCCCGTTCCGCCGGGAGGGTCCGGCCACACCGGCAGATCGATCGAGTACGAGCTCCGATCCCGACAAGGCCTCCGTTGCCGGCTGACCGCTCGACCACCACAGACGGTGCCACACTCCCAAGAAGGGCTTCTTACCATGCGTCAATTCCTTACCAGGAGCATCGCGGTGGCCGGCGCCGTGGCGCTGCTCACGCTGAGCGCCGCATGCTCCACCGAGCGTGAAGGCGCCACCAGTGCCGACACCGGCGGCAGCACCAGCGCCGCCAAGGGCTTCGCGGCCGACGCTCTCATCGGTGTCGCGCTGCCGGCGAAGACCTCGGAGAACTGGGTGCTCGCCGGCGACCTGTTCACCAACGGCCTCAAGGAGGCCGGCTTCAAGTCCGACGTCCAGTACGCGGGCGCGTCGACCACCGTCGCGGACCAGCAGGCGCAGATCTCCACCATGGTCACCAAGGGTGCGAAGGTCATCATCATCGGCGCTACCGACGCCGCACAGCTGGCCACGCAGGTGGCGCAGGCCAAGCAGGCCGGCGCGACCGTCATCGCCTACGACCGGCTCATCACCAACGCGCCGGACGTGGACTACTACATCGCCTTCGACAACTTCAAGGTCGGCCAGCTGCAGGGACAGGCCCTGCTCGACGGCATGAAGGCGAAGAAGGCGGAGGGCCCGTGGACGATCGAACTGTTCTCCGGCTCACCGGACGACAACAACTCCGGCGTCTTCTTCAACGGCGCGATGGAGGTGCTCAAGCCGCTCATCGACAAGGGTGACGTCGTCGTCGGCTCGGGCCAGACCGACATCAAGCAGACCGCGATCCAGGGCTGGAAGGCCGAGAACGCGCAGCAGAGGATGGACTCGCTGCTGACCTCGACCTACAACGGCAGCAAGACCCTCGACGGCGTCCTTTCCCCGAACGACACCCTCGCCCGCGCGATCATCACCTCGGTGAAGGGCGCCGGCAAGCCGGTCCCGGTCGTGACCGGTCAGGACTCCGAGGTCGAGTCGGTCAAGTCGATCGTGGCCGGTGAGCAGTACTCGACGATCAACAAGGACACCCGGAAGCTGGTCGCGGAGACCGTGAACATGGTCAAGACCCTGCAGACAGGGGGCACGCCCGAGATCAACGACGACAAGACGTACGACAACGGCGTCAAGGTCGTCCCGGCGTACCTCCTCCCGCCGGTCATCGTCACCAAGGAGAACGCGGCCGAGGCCTACGCCAACGACCCGAAGCTGGCCCCCCTCACCAAGTAACAAGGCAGGGCACCGTCGTGAGACTTGCGCGTACCCGGACCGTCCTCGTCGTGCTCCTCGTGGGGGCGACCGGATCGTTGACCGCCGCACCCGCCTTCGGGGCGGTAGCGGGGCGGACCGCACCCACCTGCGACCTCATCGTCGCCGACGTCGAGCCCGATGTGCGCACTCAGCGGGACTGGGAGCGTTTCGGAGATCGCGCCGTGGCCGGCGAATGGGCCGGAGCCGACGGCACGTACTCCGCCGCGCTGCCCGACGGGCGCATCGCGTGGCTGTTCAACGACACGTTCCTCGGACCGGTCGGGCCGGGACGCTCCATCCAGCCGCACGACCCGGTGCACAACACGATCGTCACGACCCGGCGCGGCAGTGACCGGCCGGTCACCACCGTGCTGGGCGACGGTACGGCGGCGGGGGAGCCGCTGCCGATCGTGGGGCCGCCCGGCACGGACCAGCCGTGGTACTGGAACGCCGACGGCATCGTCGACGAGGGCAGGCTCTACGTCTTCGAAGCGAAGCAGCAGGCGGCCGGGGAGGGCCACTTCGGCTTCGAGTGGATCGGGACCGACCTCGCCGTTCTCTCGCTGCCGGACCTGAAGGTCGAGCGAGTCGTCCCGACCTACGACTCGGCCGACATCACCTGGGGTGTCGAGCTTCTGCCCGTGGACGGCTACATCTACATCTACGGCGTACGGCAGCTCAAGGAGTTCCCGGGGACCAAGGAGGCCCTCGTCGCACGGGCCGGCGAGGGCGAGCTGGACGGGACGTGGGAGTTCTACACGGGAGACGGATGGTCGTCGAACGAGCACGACGCGACGGCGATCGCCGGTGACGTCGGCTCGTCGTACGGCGTCTCCGAGGTCAACGAGCAGTACGTCATGGTCACGACGGACAGCTTCCTGGGCTCCGCGATCTACACCCTGACCGCGTCAAGCCCGTTCTCCTTCGCCGGCGTCACGCGCCGGCAGATCTACGACACCCCGGAGGGACAGCCCGAGTACGACGACACCGCGTCGGGCGACATCTACACCTACAACGTCGCGGCGCACCCGGTGCTGAGCCGTAAGAACACGCTCGCCGTCTCGTACAACGTCAACAGCACCGGCATCGATGACCTCTTCCGCGACATCAGCAACAACCGCGCGCGCTTCCTGGAGATCCGCTTCAAGCCGCAGCCCCCGAACTGCCGGGCATCGTAGCGGTTCGACGGCACCCCGGGAACTGTCGGTGCCGCGTGCTTGGGTGGGGGCATGCGTTACGGCATCGACGTCGCGATCCTCGGTGACCTCGCGGAGCCGGCGCGCCTGGTCACCCTCGCGCGGGAGGCCGAGGCCGCCGGGTGGGACGCCCTGCTGGTGTGGGATCACCTGGCCTTCGCCTGGGGCACGCCGTCGGCCGACCCGTGGGTGGCGCTGGCCGCCGTAGCCCAGGCGACCACGCGCATCAGGCTGGGGACGGCGGTGACGCCCGTGGCCCGGCACCGCCCGGAGAGGCTGGCCCAGACTGTGGCGACGCTCGACAGGCTGAGCGGTGGCCGCGCGATCCTGGGCGCCGGGCTGGGCGGCGTGACGGAGGAGTTCACCGCCTTCGGCTCAGCGCGTCCCGGCGGGGTGGTGCTCGACGAGGCACTCGACGTGATGACCTCGCTCTGGTCCGGCGACGAGGTGCACCACCGGGGAGCTCATTACACCGTCGACGGGGTGCGGCTCGCGCCGCTGCCCCTCCAGCGGCCCCGGGTCCCGGTGTGGGTCGGCGGCACGGCTCAGGGCGCCCTTCGTCGTGCCGCCCGCTGGGACGGCTGGATCGTCGCCGGCGACGACCAGGAGGGCCGCATGACGCTCTCGCCCGACTCCCTGGCCGCTCACGTCAGCGAACTGCGCCGGCACCGGGCTACCGCAGGTCACCTCGACGTGGTGGTCATCGGGGTGAGCGAGCCCGGCTCGCCGGTGCGGGCCTACGCCGAGGCGGGCGCCACGTGGTGGCTGGAGCACCTCCACGGCTACCGGGGTTCTGTGGAACGGCTGGTGCAGCGCGTCAAGGCGGGCCCGCCCACGTGAAGCACCCGCGGTGCGGGCGTGGCTCAGGACAAAGCGGCCGAGGGCATGACCGCCGCCCTGAAGGCCGCGCATGCCAAGGGCGTCAACGTCAAGGTTCTCGCCGACGGGGGCGCCAAGGACACCGATCAATTCAAGGATCTCGCCGCGGCGCTTGGCGGCGAGACCGGCAGCCCGTCTTGGGCGACCCACTGCCGGCACGACGGCAGCTCCTCGACCGCATGCATCGGCGATGTCCCCGGCGACGACGGGTCGAAGATGCACAACAAGTTATATCTGTTCTCCAACACCCTCGGCAGCGCCGACGTCGTGATGCAGTCGAGCGCCAACCTCAAGCAAGGCGGCTCCGGGACGGGCCAGTGGAACAGCTCCTACACCCTCTCCGACAAGGCTGTCTACGACGCTTATCTGGCCTACTTCGACGACATGGTGAAGATGAAGCTGATCCCCGACTACTACGAGACGCATCCGCCGGTCGAGACGCCCACCATGAAGGTCTATCACTCGCCCCGCGAGGACGGCGACACCATGTACAACATTCTCGGCCACGTGAAGTGCAAGGGGAACACGGAGGGCGGCACCACCGGCGACCATCGTACGATCATCCGGGTCTCCACCTGGCACATCGCGCGGGAGACCGTGGCGAGGCGGCTGTGGGACCTGGACCAGCAGGGCTGCTACGTCGACATCGTGTACCGGCACGCCGGCGAGGCCGCCCTGCAAGCGCTGCTGAAGCCGCCGAACGGCTATCACGGTCCGGAGATCCGGACGTTCAGGAACGTTCCTGGAACGCACCAGAAGGACCTCTTGATCGACGGCACGTACAACGGCGAGATCAACCAGAAGGTGGTCTTCACCGGCAGCATGAATCTCAATCCTTCATCGCTCCGCGAGAACGACGAGACCATGCTGCGGATCACGGATCCCGAGGTTCATCGCGCCTTCAAGTACAACTTCTGGGAGGTCCAGGAGGCCGCCGACGTCGACGTCCAGACCAGCAAGGGGCAGGCCAGGAATCTGCCTTCCACGGTCGAGTCACCCGACGAACGAGCAGAGTGATCCTTTGGGAACGTGCTGCCACTGAGATCCAGAAACCGAAGGCGCAGTCGCGGAACTGCAATGGAACGGCGATGCCCGATATGGGACGTCTGTCCGCCGACTTATCTCGGCGCCCCGGATGCCCCCATGTGATCCAGTCAGGCACCCGGCGGCGGGATTCGTCAACCGTCGGAATCGAGCGCGTGCGTTTGCGACAAACGGCCAGTGCTCCGCAGAACGGTCGTTTGTACTGTTCGCCGCATGATATCGCTTTTACTTGCATCATTGGCGGAACACGCATGAGCCGGGTACGTCGCAGGACGGCATTCGGCGTGGGACTGATCGCAGCCGCCTCACTGCTCGTGTCGCAGGGTCAGATCGCCTCCGCCGCGGCCGACAGCCGGCCGGGCATCGTGGTGGAGAACGGTGTCACGCAACCGGTGTTCGGCTACGCCGACGCGATCCGCGAACACGTCTGGGTGGACGCCCCCTTCGACAGCGACCATGACGGGGTCAACGACCAGATCTCGGTGGACATCATGCGTCCACAGGCCACAGAACGGGGCCTGAAGGCACCGGTCATCATGGACGCCAGCCCGTACTACTCCACACTCGGCCGGGGCAACGAGTCCGAGCTCAAGCAGGACACCGACGGCGACGGCCTGCTCGACAAGTGGCCGCTGTTCTACGACAACTACTTCGTGCCCCGCGGATACGCCGTCGTCCTCCTGGACATGGTGGGCACCCACAACTCCACCGGCTGCCCGACCACCAACGGCACGCCGGACAACCTGTCCGCCAAGGTGGCCATCGACTGGCTGAACGGCCGGGGCACCGCGCGGGACGCCGACGGTCACGTGGTCGCCTCCCCCCGTTGGCACAACGGCAAGACCGGGATGATCGGCAAGTCCTACGACGGCAACCTGGCGCTCGCGACGGCGGTGACCGGGGTCAGCGGCCTCAGCACGATCGTCGACATCTCCGGCCCGTCGAACTACTACGACTACACCCGCAAGAACGGCGTCGTGACCCGCTCCAACCACTATGTGGCGAGCCTCGCGAACACCGTGACCGACCCCGACCGGCGCGAGCACTGCGCTCCGGTGCGGGATGAGATAAGCGCGGCGGACGGCGACGCCACCGGCGACTACTCGGAGTTCTGGGCGGAGCGCGACTACGTCAAGGACGCCGCGAACGTGCGGGCCAGCGTCTTCATGGTGCACGGCCTGAACGACGACAACGTACGGCCCGATCACTTCAGCCAGTTCTGGACCGAGATCGCCAAGCACAACGTGCCGCGCAAGCTGCTGCTTGCGCAGGAAGGGCACGTCGACCCGTTCGACTTCCGCCGCACGGCATGGGTGGACACGTTGCACCGGTGGTTCGACAACTGGCTGCAGGACGTGCCCAACGAGATCATGAAGGAGCCCCGGGTCGACATCGAGCGGGCGCCGGACGTCTTCGAGTCCTACCGCGACTGGCCGGTCCCCGGCGCGAAGGAGACCAGCCTGTGGTTCCAGCCCGGTGAGGTCGCCGGCGGCCCCACCGGACTGTCGGTGAAGCACGCCAAGGGACGTCCGGCCGACCTGACCTTCCAGGACAACCCCAGCCAGACCGAGACCCAGATGGTCAGCGATACCTCCAACGTCGGTCCGAACCGGCTGGTGTTCCTCTCCGAGCCGCTCACCGCGCCGCTGCACGTCTCCGGGACCCCGGTCGTACGGCTGAACGCGTCGGCGGACCAGACCGACACCAATTTCGGCGCCGTCCTGGTCGACTACGGCCCGCAGACCCGGGTCAGCTGGGAGACCTCCGGTGAGGGCATCAAGACGCTGACCACCGAGGACTGCTGGGGCGAGAGCAGCCCGAGCGACGAAGCCTGCTACAAGCAGACGGCGAAGAACATCGTGACCAGCGACCGGGAGCGGGTCAGCAAGGGTGTCATGGACGCGCTCAACCGGAACTCGCTCACCACTCCGGAGCCGCTCGTCCCGGGTGAGAAGTACGACTTCAACCTGCCGTTGCTGCCGGTCGACCACGTGTTCGCGCCGGGCCACCGGCTCGGGCTGATCGTGGTCGGCAGCTACCGCGGCTACTCCAGCGTCGCGGACCAGACCCGGGCGAACATCAGCGTGACGACCAAGATCAGCAACTTCCAGGTGCCGCTGGTCGGCGGTCACCAGGCCGCTAGGCGGGCCGGTCTCTGACCAGCCTGCCGAAGCTATTCCCAACGTCCTGGCCGGTGGTGCTCCACCGGCCAGGACGGCCTTTTCCGGTCCTCAGCCGTAACGGGCCCGTACTGGGGCGAGGGGAGAGCGACCCAAAGGCATCATTCTCCGGAGAGCCGCCGGTCGACGCGGGCGAGCACGTCGTTGACCGGCTCGCAGGCGGTGCAGCGCCACAGGCGCACGGTGCCGTCGCCGTGTGCGGTGGTCAGCAGTTTTCCGTCGCGGGAGAACTCGATGCTCTCGACGGTGGTGGCGAAGCCTCCCACCGTGATGGGTGGGGCGGCCGCGTCGGTGCGCCAGATGCGGGCCGTCCCATCGTGTCCTGTTCCCGCCACCCATCGGCCGTCGGGGCTGAAGGCGACGGACCACACCATGCTCTGGTGGCCGCGTAACACCAGGGGCGCCCCCTGGCCGGATGCCGGCCAGATCCTGACGGTGCCGTCGGTGCCCGCGCTGGCCAGGCGCCGCCCGTCCGGACTGAACGCGACCGCCCACACGAGACCCTGGTGACCGCGCAGGACCAGTGGCGGCAGGTCGCGGTGGGCGTCCCACATCCGTACGGTGCCGTCCTGCCCGCCGGTCGCCATCTGGCGGCCGTCGGGGCTGAAGGCGACATAGCGGATCTGGTCGGCGTCGGCCCACCGGATCAGCGGCACCGTCGCGCCGGTGAGGTCCCAGATGCGCAGCGTGGCGTCCCCGCCCGCACTGGCCAGCCACCGGCCGTCCGGGCTGAACGCGGCGTTCCACACCGTATCCTCGTGGCCACGCAGCACCACAGGTTTCGCGCCGGCCTCGGCGTCCGCGACCTGTATCGTGCCGTCCCTGCCGGCGCTGGCCACGCGCCGCCCGTCGCGGCTCACGGCCAGGCCCACCACCTCGTCCTCGTGCCGGTTCAGCACGCGGTGCGTGCCGGCGGACCAGTCCCAGCTCCGTAGGGTGCCGTCCACGCCGCCGCTGAACACCCGCCGGCCATCGGGACCGAAGGCCGCCACCCACGCCTCCCCTTCGTGGCCGCGCAACACCGAGACCTGGCCCATGCCTCGCGGGTCCCAGACCCGGACGGTGCCGTCGTCGCCCGCGGACACCAGCCTGGTCCCGTCAGCGCTGAACGCCGCGCCCCACACGACCCGCTCGTGGCCGCGCAGCACGAGCGGATCCCCGGCACCCGTCGGGGACCAGAGGCGGATCGTGGAGTCGTCGCTCGTGGTGGCCAGCCGGTGCCCGTCATGGCTGAAGGCCAACCCCTCCACCGAGCCCTCGTGCCCGTACAGCACGACGGGCGGCATGTTCCCTTCGGTCTGCCACACGCGCGCCGTGCCGTCGATGCTCACGCTGGCGAGCAGACGCCCGTCCGGGCTGAACGCCACGTTCTTGATCGCCGCAGCGTGTCCGCGCAGGACTCGGGGCTCGCCGCGTTCCTTCAGGTCCCACAGACGTATGGTCGAGTCGTGGCCGGCGCTGGCGAGCACACGCCCGTTCGGGCTGAACGCCACCGTCGTGCTGTCCCCCTCGTGTCCGCGCAGGACCTCTGGGTCGCCTGTGCCGCCGGTGTCCCAGAGGCGGACCGTGCCATCCTTTCCCGCACTGGCCAGACGCCGCCCGTCGGGGCTGAACGCCACGTTCCACACGGGACCGTCGTGCCCGGTGAGGGTGATGCGCTTGGCACCGCCGGACAAGTCCCAGATCCGGATCGTCTCATCGGTCCCCGGCACCGCCAGACGCCGCCCGTCCGGGCTGAACTTCGGGCTCAGCGCCTGTCCACGATGCCCGCGCAGCACGGTCGGCGGGCCGGCGGACATGCGACCCGAGAGCCACGACCACACCCGGACGAGACCGTCGGTCGAACAGGCGGCCAGGCGGCTGTCGTCCGGGCTGAACGCCACCCCCGTCGCTCGTCCCAGCCCTGGGGCCGTCGCCAGGAGGTGGTCTTCGACGATGCCCTGCCGCAGGACCGACTCGGCTTCGACGGTCGGCCACAGCCCGTACGCCCGTCTCGCCAGAGCCAGCCCGCGGCCGGGGTTCAGCTCCAGTTCGGCGCGTGCCTCGGCCGCGAGTTGGCGAGAGAGCGCCACGTCTCGCTGCTCCCGGGCCTGACGGCCCTGGAGCACGGCGACACCGGCCAGTGCGCTGACCACCACGGTCGTCGCGACGAGCACGGTCAGTGTCAGGCGCGTGCGGCGGCGCCGACCGGCGGACTCCGCCGCCTCGCGGCGATGGCCGGCGTCGAGAAAATCGCGTTCGAGGTCGTTGAGCGCTTCCGCCGGGTGGTCGTGCCAGTTCGCAAGGCGCGTGCCGCGATACAGGAACGCCTGGTCCCGGCCGTGCTGGTCCCATTCGGTGGCGGCCTCGGCCAGCCGCCGGTGGGCGTGCAGCCGCTCACGATCCTCCTCCAGCCAGGTGCGTAATCGCGGCCAGCCCCGGATCAACGCCTCATGCGCGATGGTCACGGTGTTCTCCTCGGCCACGACCAGCCGCGCCGCGATCAACGTGTCCAGCACCTTGGCCGTTCGCCGCCCCTGCGGGCTCGCCTGGAGCTCCGCGCGGGAGGCACGTCTGCGGGTGTCCTCGGTTCCGTCTCCGGGCATGGTCAACCGCAGGAACACACCTTTGGCCACGTCCTGTTCAGCCGGGCCGAGCTCGCCGTAGACGCGCTCGGCGGTCTGCGAGACGGCGCCCCGCAGCCCGCCCGTCGCCCGGAACGCGGCCACGGTGAGCGACGCGCCCGTACGGCGGCGCCAGGTCTCCAGAAGAGCGTGCGAAACCAGCGACAGCGCACCCACCTGCCCGCGCGCCTCGTCCACGATCAGATCCACCAGCTCCGCATCGACCTTCACACCCGCGTGCCTGGCGGGGCCGGTGACGACGGCACACAGATCGTCCTCCTCCATCGCCCCGATCAACACCTGGTTGTCCTGCAACGCGGACACAAGCGCCGGGTAAAGGGCGCAATGCCCATAGAAGTCGGCGCGCACGCCGAGGACGACATGCACCCGCGGTTCACGAGCGGCGGCCATGAGCGCGGCGACGAAGCCGCGGCGCTCATGCTCATCGTGGCAGAGGGTGAACGTCTCCTCGTACTGATCGACGATGATCGCCAGGCGGGCTTTGTCCGCTCGGCCGCTCAGAATCTGGGCGCACGGGGTGCGGGTGGCATCCGGAGAGGCGGTGAGCGCCTCGTGGACCGGGCCGGCCGCGACGCCCTGCGCATTTGCCAGGTGGATGGACAGATGACGGAGCGGCTGCTCACCGGGTGTGAAGAACACAACCAACCATGCGCCGCCATCACCTTCGGCCCCTTCGGCTTCGACGAGAGCGGGCAGCAGTCCCGCGCGCAGGACCGACGACTTCCCGGCTCCTGAGGGACCGAACAACGCGAGGAAAGAAGAGTCGGCCAGCCTCCCGCATAACTGCCCTACCAACCGCTCGCGTCCGAAGAACAGAGGTGCATCCTCCTGCTCGAACGGCGCCAACCCCAGATAAGGGGCCGCGCTTTCCTCGAGAGAAGGATCGGCGGGAGCGAGTCGGCGCATCAGGACATGCCATCGGCTTTCCCACTCGTCGCGATCGCCGTCGCACGCCTCAACATACGCGAGCGTGACGGCGAGACTCGGGACGACCACTCCGCCAGCCGCCTCCGAGAGAGCCGTCATCGAAAAATGCACGCGTTTGGAAAGCTGCCGGTAGCTGGGTTTCCCTGCCTTCTCCCTCAGTTGCCTGAGCTCGGCTGCGAATCGATGAAGAGGGTCGTTCTCTGGGTCCAGCACGCGCTCAGGACGTCCCATGGCCTCATCCTAGTGGGAGTGAAGATCTCCGCCACAAAAGACGCTGTCAACCTCATAACGCAACAGCTGGCCAGTATGCTGACGCCTATTCTCCAGTCAGTCAACCAATCCTGAGAACAACCGAGTTCTGGACAACGCCTCAGCGATGATGTTTCGGCAGGTGAACGCACGTCAGCCGACGCTGCGCAGAGCGATGCTTGTTTGTCCAGTCGGTCAATCCTCGCCGGACAACCTACGGATCAGCTACAAATGGCAAGGGCGTCGGGCTCGCCGGGATTGGGGCGCGTCGCCTGGTCGATGAGGAACTGCTCGAGTTGCGAAATGCCACCCGTGAGGGTCTAGCAATCGAGTGAGCCATCGCATGGAAGATCCGCCATCACCGAAACGAGGGGAATCGCAGTGCCGACGAAACTCGGAAAAGCCTTCAAGATTGCCGGGGTCAGCGCGCTGATGGCCGGCGCGATACTCGCACCGGCGACCGCTGCACATGCGTATCCCGCAGGTTGCAGCGACCTGTACCGGGACAACGCCTACTGGTACAACTGCACCCAGGGATCGGGATCATTCCGCGCAGTCGTGCGCTGCTACAGGATCGGCCATTCGACGTACGCGACCAGATACGGCGTGTGGGAATACGTCGGACAGGGCCCGTCGATAGCGCAGTGCTTGTCCAGCGAAGAGACATCGTCCGGCTACGGAGAGCGTAGAAACTAGATCCACTGACCGTTCAGGCGTCCGGTCACGGTGAGCGAACATGCCGTCCCGGGTTGGTACGTCCGATGCCAGATCTTTGCACTGGACGTGATCAGCCATGTGCCCCGGCCCGTCTTGCAGGCGTGGTCTCTCGTGGCCGGGCTCTTTTCGAAGGAATTCGATTTCTAACGGCGGCGTGCTCATGCTCGACTTTTACGGTTACGCGCAAGCGGATCCTGAGTTTTACCACAGGGGAGATGACGGGTCAGGCAACCAGCTCCGCCCGGCCGAGTTGGTCGACCGCTTCCGCGTCCGGGCCATGAACGCCGGTACGGATCTTCCGCCCGGTCTGCACGTGGGAACGGCGGGCATCGACGCCGGCCTGCTGGCCGGGGGCGCCGTGACCCAGCGCCGCGACCTTTACCGCGCCGCCGTCTGCGCCGCGCCACTGGCCGACATGGCACGTTACGAGCGATTCGGCATGGACCCGGCCTGGCGCTTCGAGTACGGCAGCGCCGACGTTCCCGCCGAGCTCGACTGGCTGCTGGCGTATTCGCCATATCACCACGTTGTCCCGGGCCAGACCTACCCGTCCTGCATGTTCGTGGTGTTCGAGCATGATACGCGCGTGGATACATGCACGCCCGCAAGATGGTCGCCGCCTTGCAGCACGCCGCCATGAAACCGATGGAACCGGCCGTGGTCCTGTACCACCTCGTCGAAGGCCTCGGCCACCGGCCTCGCTTCCGCGGCGCGGGGACGGCGGCGCTGGGCGCCGACGTGCTCGCCTTCCTCGCGGAGCAGACCGATGGCTCCAGCTAGCGCCGAGATGCTCGCCCGCTTCATGGGTCGCTCTTGCGGTGGGTGGCTCGCCGCCGATCGTGGCGTGGGTGACTTAACCGATCTGTTCCGGGCTGGTGCACGAAGTCGTTGATCGAGCGGAGGTTCAGCTGTCTGCCGATGTTCTGCCCGGGTTCGTTGGCGGTGGCCTCCTTGGGCGCGTGACCGTCGAACGCGATTTCCAGACGCCAGCCGTCACGCTGCAGGATGACCACGGGGCCGAAGGGTCGCGGGATGGTCTGCACGTCCCAGCCGTGTTGGTGTGCCCGGTGGGCAAGTGCTTGCGGATTCACCGAGTCGTACTCCTTGTGTCGAACGGGGGTGGTTCAGTGGAGTTTTCCTGCGGATTGTCACGGGATGGATGCGGTGGGTAGTCGGTCGGTTAAAGCCTTCTACCGAGGGGACGGTCGGAAGTCCGGTTTGGGTTCCATGACGAGCTTTATGGCGGATCGCCGGCGCACGGACGATGCTGCCGCATCCCCACCACGGAGGTGCCGTGTGGAGAGCCGGCGGCCATCACCGCTGAGGCGGTCGGCGGCAGGCGGCGCCTGGCCCGCCCGGGTGACGTGTTGCTGGTTCCGCTGTCAATCCGGACGGCGGGGGGCGGCCTCGCGGCCGAGCGGCTGGCGGATCCTCAACTCTGGTACAGGCGCCTTGGGTATCGGGCGGGTGACCGGCTTCCCCCCGACCGGAAATTCCTGGCCGTAGTGAGTCAGTGTGAGGGGCGGGCCCTCCAGGAGCCGGTAGGTCGTCGAAGTCGGCGTGATGCTGACCCGTAGCAGGCGACCTTGGTAGCGCAGCCCGAAGGTCAGGCGCGTGATGCCCGAGGGCAGCCTGGGGGAGAAGCGCATCCGCCCCTGACCGGCGCGCATCCCGCCGAATCCCGCCACCAGAGCGATCCACGCCCCGGCCAGCGATGCCAGGTGAACCCCGTCGACGGTGTTCTTCTCAAGGTCCTCCAGGTCCATCAACGCCGCCTCTCCGAGGTAGCCGTAGGCGAGTTCGAGCTGCCCCACCTCGGCGGCGAGCACCGCCTGGGTGCACGCGGACAGCGACGAGTCGCGGACGGTCAGCGCCTCGTAGTAGGCGAAGTCGCGGGCTTTTTCCTCGGGCGTGAACGCGTCGCCGCGCAAGTACATCGCCAGCACGAGGTCGGCCTGCTTGACCACCTGCTTGCGGTAGAGGTCGAAGTAGGCGAAGTGCAGCAACAGGGGGTACTGCTCCGGCTTCGTGGCGGCGAAATCCCAGAGCGCGTGCTCGGTGAACCCCTCGCTCTGGGGATGCACGCCAAGCCGCTCGTCATAGGGGACGAACATCGCGGCGGCGGCGTCACGCCACGTGGCGGCCTCCTCGGGGGTCACCCCGAGCTGCTGCGCCCGGTCGAAGTGACGGGTGACGGCCTCGACCGCCGCGCGAAGATTGTGCTGGGCCATCAGGTTGGTGTACACGTTGTTGTCAGCGACGGCGCTGTACTCGTCGGGGCCGGTGACGCCATCGATGCGATACCGCCCCTCGGCGTCATGGTGACCGAGAGCGCACCACAGCCTGGCCGTCGCGACGAGCAGCGGCAGGCCGGTGTCCCGCTCGAACCGCGTGTCCTGCGTGGCGTCAACGTAACGTGTGACCGCGTCGGCGATGTCGGCGTTGACGTGGAACGCCGCCGCCCCGGCAGGCCAGTAGCCGGAGCACTCCTCACCATTGATGGTCCGCCACGGGAAGGCAGCCCCACGCAGCCCGAGCTGAACGGCGTGTTCCTCGGCAATCGGAAGGGTTGACTTCCGCCACGACAGCGCGTCGGCGGCGGCCGGAGGATGGGTGTACGTGAGAACCGGCAACACGAAGATCTCAGTGTCCCAGAAGGCGTGCCCGTCGTAGCCGGAACCGGTCAGACCCTTGCCTGGGATGGGGCGATTCTCCAGCCGCGCGGACGCCTGCAGCAGGTGGAACAGTCCGAAGCGGACAGCCTGCTGCACCTCGGGGTCGCCCTCGACCACCACATCGGCGCCGGCCCAGAATTCGTCGAGGAATTCCCGCTGCTCGGCGCACAGACCCTCCCAGCCGACCAGCCGGGCGGCGGCCAGCGCGGCGACGACCTGGTCATGCATGGCGGGCCGGGAACGCTGGGCCGACCAGCCGTAGGAGAAGAACTTGACCAGCCGCAGCCGCTGGCCGGGCTTCAGCCGCGTGGCGACGGTCACGCGGCTGACGTCGCCAAGGCCCTCGGCCTCGACCCGCGTGCCTTCGGGACCGTCGATCTCGTGGCACATGGCGGCGGCCACCCGCAGGCGGCTGGCCCGCGTGGAGTGGACCATGATCGCCACTCCGTCCTTCGCCGGTACGTTCTCCTCCAGAACCAGCGGCGACTCCAGAACGGCGGCCGCGCGCGGGTCGTCGCCCGCGTAAGCCACCGTCTCATTGGCGACCAACTCGGACTGCAGGACCACACCCTTCGACCGGTCGACGGCCTCGACTTCGTACTGGATCGCCGCCACCGCACGGTGGGTGAAGGACACCAACCGCGTGGAAGTGACGCGCACCTCGCCCCTGGTCGGAGAGCTCCAGTGCGCCCGGCGGGTCAAGGTCCCGGCGCGCAGGTCGAGGACCCGCTCGTGCTCGTGCAGCGTGCCGTACCGCACATCGAACGGTTCATCGTTGACCAGCAGCCGGATCAGCTTGCCGTTGGTGACGTTGACCACCGTCTGCCCGGACCCGGGATACCCGTAGCCCGCCTCGGCGTACGGCAGCGGCCTCAGCTCGTACACCGAGTTGAGGTAGGTCCCAGGCTGCCCGTACGGCTCGCCCTCATCGAGGTTGCCGCGCAGGCCGATGTGCCCGTTGGACAGCGCGAACACCGATTCGGTCTGCGCGAGCACGTCCAGGTGGAGCCGACACTCCCGCACCGACCAGGGCTCCACCGTGAAGGCAGGATGCTGGATCATCGCGGGACCAGCAGCTCGGCCAGGTCGGTGACCACGATGTCCGCACCGTGCTCACGCAGCGCCTCCGCCTGCCCGGCCCGGTCGACGCCGACGACGAACCCGAACCTTCCGGCACGGCCGGCCGCCACCCCCGCCAGCGCGTCCTCGAACACCGCCGCCTCGGAAGGCTTGAGCCCGAGCGCCTCCGCCCCCGCGAGATACATGTCCGGTGCGGGCTTGCCCGCGAGATGCCGCCGCTGGGCCACCACACCGTCGATCCGCGCCTCGAAGATCTCGGCGAGCCCGGCGGCGGTGAGGACCCGCGCCGTGTTGGCGCTCGATGAAACGACGGCTCGGCGCAACCCCGCGTCCCGCACCGCCTGGACGTACCGGACCGAGCCGGGAAACACCTCCACGCCCTCCCTGTCCATGATCGTCTGGACGAGGGCGTTCTTCCTGTTGCTCAGCCCGTGCACGGTCAGCGCGTCCGGCGGATCGTCCGGCGATCCCTCGGGCAGGGCGATACCTCGTGCGGCCAGGAAGCTCCTGGTCCCGTCCAGCCGCTTCTTCCCGTCGACGTAGCGGTCGTAGTCGGCGACCGCATCGAACGGCACGAACGGGTTTCCCGTCCGATCGGCCCATCCCCGCAGGAATTCGTCGAACGCCGACTTCCACGCGGCGGCGTGCACCGTCGCGGTGCGGGTGAGCACACCGTCCATGTCGAACAGACACCCGCGCACCCCGTCAGGCAACCCCAGCATCGGCCCTCCCCCGATCAGGCGCATACGTTCTACGTACCCACCTGCGGCTTCGCCACTTCACCAGCCGCCTCCCGCGGAGGTGCACGCCCGCCGGAGTCGCTGAACCGGACCGGTTCGGGTGGTCCCCGCTCGCCCGGACCGGTGCGGCGTGGGGTCAGCTCTTGCGGCGGAGCCGGCCGCCGCCGATGCGGGTCGCGACCACGCCGACGACCACCGTGATGACGCTCATGATCACGCCGAGCGCGGCCGCCTGTTCGAGCTGGTTGCCCGTGCTGTATTCCAGCAGCAGCACCGACAGCGGGGTCGAGTTCACGCTGTTCAGCAGGATGACCGTGCTCACGTCGCGGAAGGCCGCGTCGAAGGTGAGGATCGCGACGGCCACCGCCCGGTCCCGGGTAGGCCGTGATCAGCGGCCGCTGGGTGCCGTATTCGTCGCCCTTCCAAGGGAACCTCAGGGACGAGAGCCGGCCGTCACGTCGTTGACCGGGCTACGGGCGCCTTGCCCGGTCAGGACCCGTACGGCCTCTTCCGCGGCGATGCGCCGCACTGTGGTGATGGCCTGCTCGGAGTAGTAGGCGGCGTGCGGGGTGACGATCACGTTGGGCAGCGTGAAGAGGGGGTTGCGCGGGCGCCAGTCGCGCTGTTTCGCGGGCTCCTCCTCCAGGTCGTCCAGTGCTGCGCCGGCGATCCATCCCTCGGTGAGTGCCTGGTAGATCGCCGTATCCTCCACGATCGGGCCGCGAGCGGTGTTGATGAGGATGGCGGTCGGCTTCATCCTGCGAAGCGTCGCACGGTCGAAGGTGTGGTGTGTCTCGGGGGTGAGCGGCGCCTGGATCACCAGGTAGTCGGCGCCTTCCACGAGTTCGTCGAAGGACACCGGCCGCACCTGGCGCGATCGGATCTCGGACTCGTCGAGGAACGGATCGTGCGCCCAGACCTCGACGCCGAACGCTCTCGCGCGTTCGGCGATGAGCTGTGCGATGGAGCCGAAGGACAGCAGCCCGAACACCCGTCCCCGCAGGCGCAAGATCGGCTCTCCGCTCTGCCACTGCCATACGCCCTGCCGGGTCGCCCGGTCGTATTCGCAGATCTTGCGGGCGGCGGCCAGCCAGAGCGCGACGGCGTGATCGGCGACCTCATCGGCGCACCACTCGTTCGGCGCGTTCGTGACCTGGATGCCCCGCCGGGTCGCGGCGTCGACGTCGACGATGTCCACGCCCGTGCCGTAGCGAGCGATCACCCGGCAATGGGTGAAGGCGTCGATGGCGCGGGAACCGACCCGAGCGTACTGGGTCAGGACGCCATCGACGTCCCGGCCCTTTTCGATCACCTCGTCCTCGCTCTTGCACTGTGCGGCGAGGAGCTCGAATCCGGCGCCCTCGACGATCGCACGTTCGATGTCCACATCGCCGAAGTCGGAGTCGGCGATCATGATGGTGCCTCTGGCGTCAGTGCGAGTCACGGGGAATCCCCTTGGTGTGAACGAGATCCTGGTACGACAGGGCGAGCTCCAAGCAGCCTCCGCTGTCCAGTTGCCCGACCGTGGAGCGGTAGATCTCCTGCCACGGCGTCTGGTTTTCGAATACCGGCGGTGTGTAGTCAGCCCACCGCGCGGCGATCTCCTCATCCGGCAGGAGGACGTCGACGCGCGCATTGTCCACGTCGATTCGGATGCGGTCGCCGGTGCGCAGGATGGCGAGATTGCCGCCGGCCGCGGCCTCCGGGCTGGCGTTGAGAATGGAGGGTGCGTCCGAGGTGCCGCTCTGGCGGCCGTCACCGAGCGTGGGCAGCGTGGTGAATCCCCGCCGGAGCAGCGCGGCGGGGATCTCCATGTTCACGACCTCGGCCGATCCCGGATAGCCGATCGGCCCGGTGTAGCGGATGACGAGGATGCAGTTCTCGTCCAGGCCCAGTTCGGGATCTTCGATGCGGGCGTGGTAGTCCTCGGGCCCGTCGAAGACGATGGCGCGATAGTCGGACACCGCGTGGAGGCCGTTGAGGACCGAGGTCTTCATGACCGCGGAGTCGAACAGGTTGCCCGTCATGATGAGAAGTCCGCCGCGCGCGGCGACAGGCTCGTCGAAGGGACGGATGACCGTCGGGTCGGCGGGCGGGGTATCGGCCAGGTTCTCGGCCACGGTACGGCCGGAGACGGTCACGGCGTCGCCGTGCACGCGCCCCGCGGTCAGCAACGACCGCATGATGGCGGGGACGCCGCCGGCGCGGTAGAAGTCCTCGCCGAGGAACTCACCGGCGGGGGCGACGTTCGCCAGCACTGGGATGCCGGCTCCGACTCGTTGCCAGTCCTGGATGGACAGCGGCACCCCGACGTGTCGCGCGATGGCGTTGATGTGGATGGGCACGTTGGTGGAGGCGGCGATGGCCGAGGCGACCACGATCGCGTTCTCGAAAGCCTGCCAGGTCATGATCTTGCGCGGGGTGAGGTCCTCGCGCACGAGGTCCACCGCTCGGCGGCCTGTGTCGTAGGCCATCTGCCCGCGCCGGCGATAGGGGGCCGGGATCGCCGCGCAGCCTGGTAGGGACATCCCCAGGGCCTCGGCCAGACTGTTCATCGACAGCGCGGTGCCCATCGTGTTGCAGTGACCGATGCTGGGCGCGGAAGCGGTCACGCGCGCCATGAATTCGTCGTAGTCGATCTGCCCGGTGGCGAGCAGCCGCTTCGACTGCCAGATCACCAGCCCTGAGCCCGATGAGGCTATCCGCTCGCCCTGGTGATAGCCGTTGAGCATCGGCCCTCCGGACAGGACTATCGCCGGGATGTTCACCGTCGCTGCCGCGGCCAGGCACGCGGGCGTGGTCTTGTCACAGCCTGTCGTCAGAACGACTCCGTCGAGCGGATATCCGTAGAGCACCTCGACCAGCCCGAGGTAGGCGAGGTTGCGATCCAGCGCGGCAGTCGGGCGTTTACCGGTCTCCTGCAGCGGATGGACGGGGAACTCGAGCGGGATGCCACCGCCGTCGCGGATCCCGTCCTTGACCCGGTCGGCGAGTGCGAGGTGGTGGCGGTTGCAGGGAACGAGGTCGCTACCCGTCTGGGCGATGCCGATGATCGGCCGGCCGGACTGGAGTTCCGCCGGGCTCAGCCCGAAGTTGAGAAAGCGTTCGAGATACAGAGCCGTCATCTCCGGATTGCCCGCGTTGTCCCACCAGGCCTGGCTGCGCAGGCCGCCTGTGGCGCGCTCCGTCGACGGCATCAGCCACCCCACGTCCAGCAGCAGCCGGCCGTAGGCAGGCAGGCGCAGGGCCGGCGCATCGCGGCGGACCGGCGAAATGACGGATCTGGATCGAGCATGCGGATTTCCTCTTTGTCGTACGGCGGACCGCCGGAGGGCACCGCTCCTCACGGGCGATGCGTACTTCCCCGAAGACCGCCGGCGTCGCGGAAACAGGCAGCAGTGTGCCGCGCTGACGGAAACCCAACCCCCCGCTGAGCAGCCACGTCGCATCGGTCATGGGCGCCGACGGCCGATGACTGGCCTACCCGCACGGCCCCACCATGTAAACGCCGTCCTCCCGCCCGGGCGATGCGCGGCGAACGGTCAAATCCGGATGGGCGTCAACCGCGCCCGGGGCGATCGAGGCCGATGATGAGCGCCTCGATGATGCACCGCAACCGTGGCGGTACTTCGACGATGGCGTGGGACAGCTGGAGCTCGGTGCGGTAGAGCTCACGCAGCCTCGGGCCGGGCTCGGCCATCTGCCGGAGCGCGCCGGCCATGCTCGTCGCCACGGTGACAAGGTTGCTTCCCCGCGCCTCATCGAGGCCGAACAGGCGCTGCCGCGCGATCGGCCGGTTACCCCTCATTCGCCTGGCGTGTGGCCTGCGCGGTGACGCGCTCGATGGCCTGGACGGCGACATCGGGCTGGTCGAGGTAGATGTAGTGCTCGCTGTTCGTGGCCGTGGTCAGCTTGCTGCGGCCGGACAGCGCGAGCCACTCGCGCTGGCCCGCGGACCACGCCTGCTCCA
>NZ_JADOGI010000240.1 GCF_015645445.1 Nonomuraea cypriaca
GGGGGCATGCCCCCCGCGGGGCGCAGCCAGACCGTGGTGTCCGCGGGCACGGCGCCGTCCTCCAGCGGGCCGCTGGCCAGGATGATCTTGCCGGGCGGCGGCGGTACGGGCGCCGCGCCCAGGTTCGTCACGCAGGTCAGGCCGGAGTCGCGGGCGAAGGCCAGCACCTCCTCGCCCAGCGGCAGCCAGGTGAGCCCGCCGTCGCCGAGCAGGTCCCGCCTGAGCCGCAGCGCCGTCCGGTACAGGTTGAGCATCGAGCCCAGGTCCGTACGCTGGGCCTCGGCGGTCAGCTTGTGCCAGCTCTCCGGCTGCGGCAGCCACGGCGTGCCGGCGCCGAAGCCGAACGGGGGCTCCTCGCCCGACCACGGCAGCGGGACGCGGCAACCGTCGCGGCCCGGGTTGGCGCCGCCTGAGCGGGCGTACATCGGGTCCTGGCGCTGCTCATCCGGCAGATCCTCCACCTCGGGAAGGCCCAACTCTTCACCCTGGTAGACATAGACCGAGCCGGGCAGCGCCATCGCCAGCAGGGCCGCCGCACGCGCCCGCCGGTAGCCCAGCTCCAGGTCGGAGGGGGTGCCGTGGAGGCGACCTCCGTGCTCGAACGCGGTGTCCGCGCGGCCGTACCTGGTGACCGGCCTGGTCACGTCGTGGTTCGACAGCACCCACGTCGGCGGGGCGCCGATGGGGGTGTGCGTGGCGAGGGTCAGGTCGATGACCCGGCGCAGCTCGGCCGGGTCCCAGGGGCAGGACAGGAAGTCGAAGTTGAAGGCCGTGTGCAGCTCGTCGGGGCGTAGGTAGCGGGCGAAACGCTCCTGGTCGGGGAGCCAGACCTCGCCGATCAGGATGCGGTCGCCGTACTCGTCGGCCAACTCGCGCCAGCGGCGGTAGACGTCGTGGACCTCGTCGAGGTCCTCGTAGCCGGTGTCCGACTTGAACAGCAGGGCCGCCGAGTCGATGCGGAAGCCGTCCACGCCGCGCTCGAACCAGAAGCGCAGCACGTCCTCGAACTCCCGGTGGACCTCGGGGTTGGCCCAGTTGAAGTCGGGCTGCTCCGGGGCGAACAGGTGCAGGTACCACTGGCCGTCCGGCACCTGGGTCCAGGCGGGGCCACCGAAGATGGAGCGCCAGTCGTTCAGCGGCGCGTCGCTGAACCAGAATCGGTCCCGCGCGGCGGGGTCGGCCAGCGCCTCCTGGAACCAGGCGCTGTGCGTGGAGCTGTGGTTGGGCACCACGTCGATGATGACCTTGATGTCGAGCTCGTGCGCCTCCTCGATGAACGTCTCCGCCTCGGCGAGCGTCCCGAAGACCGGCTCGATGTCCCGGTAGTCGGCCACGTCGTATCCGCCGTCGGCCATCGGCGATGGATACCACGGGTTCAGCCAGATGGCGTCGATCCCGAGCTCCTTCAGGTACGGCAGGCGGGAGCGCAGGCCGGCTAGATCGCCGTTCCCGTCGCCGTTCCCGTCAGCGAAACTACGCAGGTAGACCTGGTAGATCACGGCCCCCCGCCACCACGTTCGCGTCATGCGCTATCCCTTAATGCTTCCGGCGGTGAGTCCCGCCATGATGTGCCGTTGGAAGATGAAGAACACGATGATCGTCGGAATGCTCGCGACGACCAGGCCGCCCATGATGGCGTTCTGTGACACCATGCCCGCCGTCTGCGACAGGCCCACGCTGAGCGTCATGCGGTCGCTGTCCGTCATGACCAGCAGCGGCCAGACGAAGTCCTTGAACGACGTGACGATGGTGAAGATCGAGACCACGCCCAGGATCGGCCGGGAGACGGGCAGCACGACCGACCAGAGCACGCGCAGCGCGCCCGCGCCGTCGATCCTGGCCGCCTCGATCAGCTCTCTCGGTATGGAGTCGAAGAAGCGCTTGAGCAGGAAGATGTTGAAGCCGTTCGCCGCCGCGGGGAACCACAGGCCCCACGGGTTGTTCAGCAGTCCGAGGTCCACGACGGTGACGTAGAGCGGAATCAGCACGACCATCGCCGGGATCATCAGCGTGGCCAGCATCGCGCCCAGGATCACGTTGCCGAACATCGGCCTGAGCTTCGACAGCGCGTACGCCGCGGAAACGTCCACCGCCATGCAGAACAACCAGCCGCCCAGCGAGTAGTAGGCCGTGTTCCGCAGCAGCGTGCCGAGGTCGAACAGGTCCCACGCCTCGACGTAGGCGTCGAGCGTCGGATTCGCGGGGAAGAGCGTCGGCGGCATCTGGGCGATCTCCTCGCCCGTCTTCATGGCGCCGGTGATCATCCAGTAGAGCGGGAAGACGAAGATCAGGGTGAAGCCCACCACCACCGTGACGAGCACGGCCCAGTAGACCCGCCTGCCCCACACGCTGTTGAGCTGCAGCGGCGAGATGATCGTCCGGAACTGCGTCTCGATCGGCTTGGCCCTGCGCTTGGCCCTTCTCCGTCCGACCACGGTACGTGCGCCCATGGAGCGGGCCGTCATGCCTTGTCCTCCCGGTTGAGGCGGAGTTGGAATGCGGCGAAGGCGAGTAGCACGATCATCAGCATCATGCCGAGCGCGCCGGCCGAGCCGTAGTTCTGGTTCGTGAAGGCGTACTGGAACATCAGGTACGCGACGGTGACGGTGGAGCCCTCCGGACCGCCGCCGGTGAGCATGTACGGCTCGATGAACACCTGCATGGTCGCCACGATCTGCAGCATCAGCATGAGCAGCAGGATCAGCCTGGTCTGCGGGATCGTGACGTGCCTGATCCGCTTGAAGACGCCGGCCCCGTCCAGTTCGGCCGCCTCGTACAGGTCGGGCGGGATGTTCTGCAGCGCGGCCAGGTAGATGAGGGTCGCGCTGCCCATGTTCATCCAGGTCGACACGATGACCAGGGAGATCAGCGCCGTCGCGGACGAGTCCAGCCAGGCGAGCGCGGGCAGGTGGAAGAAGCCGAGTATCTGGTTGAAGAGCCCGGGCCCCGGGTCGAAGAACCACCTGAACAGCAGCACCGCGACGATCGGCGGCAGCATGACGGGCAGGTAGACGACGAACCTGAGATAGGCGCGGGCGTGGCGCAACTCGTTCAGTACGAGCGCGACGACGAACGGGACCACGTAGCCGAAGACCAGGGCCAGGACCGTGAACTTCACGGTCGCCAGCCAGGCCTGGCCGAAGGCCGGGTCCTGGATGGCGTACCGGAAGTTGTCCCACCCGGCCCAGGTGGGTGCGGAGATCAGGTTCGTCTCCTGGAAGCTCAGGATGAACTCCCTGATCATCGGATACCAGGCGAACACCGTGAAGCAGAGCAGCGCCGCGCACAGGAACCCGTAGGCCGTCAGGTTGCGCCTGAAGATCGCCATCAAGGTCAGCCCTTGGCCGCCAGCAGCGAGTTCGCCTTGGTCTCGGCGTCGGCGAGCAGCTGGTCGATGTTCGCGTCCTCGCGGCTCAGCACGCCGGACATGACCACGTCGAGGATGGCGTACAGCTCCTGCGCGTACAGCGGCTCAGCCTTCGGCGGGACGGCGGCGGCGGCCTGCACGTACGGCTCGTAGTTCTCGACCGGCAGCGACGCGTTCTTCACGCGGTCGGCCTGGATCGCCTTACCCGTCGGCGAATCGCCGTAGACGGCGTTGTCGGGGACGCCGACCGGGTTGCCGATGGCCTTGCCGCGGGCGAAGTCGAAGCGGCCCACGCCGACGGTGTTGAAGCGGAAGTCGATCCACTCCATGCCCGCCTTGGCCTCCTCGGGGGTGGCCTTCGGATTGATCATGTACGCCTCGCCGCCGCTCAGCGACGCCTTGGCCTCGGGGAGGCCGGTGATGCCGTAGTCGGCGACGTTGCCCTTGAACTTGCCCACCACGTCGGTGACCACGTCAGGGGCGCCCAGCATCATGCCGACCTTGCCGCTGCCCATCGCCATCATCAGCGACTCCCAGCCGACCAGGAGCTTGTTGCCCATGCTGTTGTCCACCCAGCGCATGTCGTGCAGGGTCTGCAGCACGGCCTTGCCCTCGGGCGAGTTGAACGCGGCCTGCTTGCTGTCGGGGGTCAGGATGTCGCCGCCGCGGCCGTAGATGGCCTGGGTGAAGTGCCAGCCGCCGGTGTTGCCGCCGGAGTACTCGCCGTAGCCCACGTAGCCCTGGCCGAGCGCCGCGATCTTCTTGGCCGCCTCGCGGACCTCGGCCCATGTCGTGGGCGGGGCGGCGGGATCGAGGCCGGCCTTGGTGAACAGGGCGCGGTTGTAGACCAGGCCGACGCCGTAGTGGACGTTGGGGACGCCGTACACCTTGCCGTTCCTGGTGACCAGCTCCCTGACGTCGGGGCGCAGGTCGTTCCAGTTCTTGACACTCCCGGTGTACGGCGTCACGTCGAGCGCCTGGCCCTGCGCGATCACGTCGTTGTAGTTCGTCACGGGCACCACGAAGACGGTCTCCATCTGGCCACCCGCCAGCTTGGGGCCGAACGTCTTGGGGTCGAAGCACGGCTGCTGGTCCGTGCTCTTGACCGTCACCCCGGGGTGTTCCCTCATGAACGTGGCCACGTCGTCGTCCCATGCCTTCCGCTCCTTCGGCGCGGACTTGGCGGGCTGGCAGGCCACCGTGATCGTCACGGCCTTGGCGCCACCACCGGCGGTCGACGTGGCGGGCTCGCCCGAGCCGCATGCCGTGGCCGCGAGCCCGAGCACGGTAACAAGCAGGAGTCCGGTGGAGCTCCGCACTGTGGATCTCTGCATGGCTGACCCTTCTGATGCGAGGTGCCCACACCATAGGATCGTGAACCAGAGTCCGCAATATGTCGACGGACTATTGCAACTTAACGACTATGTCACGCCGCCCGGGCTCTGGCTGTGGAGGCCCTGACCACCAGCTCGGGCTCGAAGAGCAGCTCGTCCGCCGGCACCACCGCCTTGTCGATCTGGGCGACCAGGAGGTCGACGGCCGCCCGCCCCATGGCGTCGATCGGCTGGCGGACCGTGGTGAGGGGCGGCTCGGTGCAGTTCATCAGCGCGGAGTCGTCGAAGCCGATGACCGAGATGTCGCCGGGCACGGTGAGCCCCGCCCGGCGGGCGGCGCGGACCGTGCCGAGCGCGAGCAGGTCGCTGGCGCAGATCACGCCGGTCACCCCGCGTCTGACCAGCCTGGCGGCGGCCGCGTGCCCGCCCTCCAGCGAGAACATCGTGTGCTCGACCAGCTCGGGATCGCCGCCCTCGGCCAGGAACGTCTCCAGCTTGCGCCGCGAGGGCATGTGGTCCCTGGGCCCGAGCACCATGCCGACCCGCTCGTGGCCGAGCGCACGCAGGTGGGCCAGGGCCATCTCGGCCGCCACCACGTCGTCGCACGACACCTGCGGGAAGTCCAGTCGCTCGACGGCCGCGTTGACCAGGACCGTGGGCAACTTGCGCCCGTGCAGCAGCTCGTAGTGGCCGTGCGACGCGTCGGCCTGCGCGTAGAGCCCGCCGGCGAACACCACCCCGCTGACCTGCTGCTGGAGCAGGAGATCGACGTAGTCGGCCTCGGAGACGCCGCCGACCGTCCTGGTGCACAGCACGGAGGTGAACCCCTGCTGGGCCAGGGCGCCGCCGACCACTTCCGCGAAGGCGGGGAAGATCGGATTCTGCAGCTCGGGGAGCACCAGGCCGACCAGCCTGGCCCGGTCGCCGCGCAACTGGGTGGGGCGTTCGTAGCCGAGCACGTCGAGCGCGGTCAGCACGGCCTCGCGGGTCGCGTCGGACACCCCGGGCTTGCCGTTGAGCACGCGGCTCACGGTCGCCTCGCTCACCCCGACCTTCTTGGCCACCTCTGCGAGTCGTCGTGTCATGCGCAAACTATACGGCCTGGAACGCAAGCGCTTGCAATGGCTTACGTAGACAGAGCGTCGCGGCTTACGCGGCCCTCACGGCGTACTTCACCTGACTCAGGGCTCCTGACCAGGGACAAGAGGGGCTCTCGGACATCACTTGTCAGTCGGGAGCTTGCGAAATGTAGTCGAAATATTGCGGGTATCTGCTCGACATCCTATGGTTCGGCCATCCGCCGAACCTCGAAGGGCCACCCCCATGAGAGCTCTGTTAGCCGCCCTCGCGTTAGTCATCGGATTCCTGGCCGCGCCCGCCTGGGCCGCGGCCGACACCAACCTCGCGGCGGGTAAGACCGCCACGGCGAGCAGCTTCAACGACGTCTATCCCGCCGCCAACGTGACCGACGGCAACCAGGGCACCTACTGGGAGTCCGCGAACAGCGCCTTCCCGCAATGGATCCAGGTCGACCTCGGCGCCTCCGCGAGCGTCAACAGGCTGGTGCTGAAGCTCCCCTCCGGATGGCCGGGCCGCACCCAGACGCTGACCGTCCAGGGCACCGGGAACGCCACCATCGTCCCCTCGGCCACCTACACCTTCAACCCGGCCGCCACGATCACGTTCGCGGCCACCACGACCCGCCACGTCCGGCTGCTGATCACCGGCAACACCGGCTGGCCCGCCGGTCAGCTCGCCGAATTGGAGGTCTGGGGCACCACCACCGGCGATCCGGGCGGCGGCGCCAACCTGGCCACCGGCAAGCCGATCACCGAGTCCTCGCACACCCACACGTACGTGGCCGCCAACGCCAACGACGGCAGCCTGCAGACCTACTGGGAAGGCGCCGCCTACCCCAACACGCTCACCGTCCAGCTCGGCGCCAACGCGGACCTCGGCTCCATCGCGCTCAAGCTCAACCCCGATACCGCCTGGGGCCGGCGTACCCAGACCATCGAGGTGCTCGGGCGCGAACAGAGCGCCACTGCCTTCACCACGCTCGTCGGCCAGGCCGCCTACACGTTCGACCCGGCCACCGGCAACTCGGTCACCATCCCCGTGACCGGCAGGGCCGCCGACGTCCGGCTGCGGATCACCGCCAACACCGGCGCGCCCGGCGGCCAGATCGCCGAGTTCCAGATCTTCGGCACGCCGTCGGCGAACCCCGACCTGACCGTGCCGAGTCTCACCTCCGCTCCCGCCGCGCCGGTCGAGACGGACGCGGTCACGTTGTCGGCCACGGTCAGGAACGCCGGCACCGCGGGCTCCGCCGCGACCTCGGTCACCTTCTACGCGGGCGACGCCAAGGTCGGCACCGCCAATGTGGGCGCGCTGGCCGCCGGAGCATCCACCACCGTGTCCGCAAATATCGGGACAAGGGATGCGGGGACGTACCAGCTCTCCGCCAAGGTGGACGAGGACAACAAGGTCATCGAGCAGAACGAGGCCAACAACACCGGGACGGGCACCCTGACCATACGCCCGGTCGCCACGGCCGACCTCGTCGCCTCCCCCGTCGCCTGGACGCCGGGCAACCCGGCCGCCGGCACCACGGTGACGTTCTCGGTGGCGATCAGGAACCAGGGCACGGTCGCCTCCAGCGGCGGCGCCCACGGCATCACCCTGACCGTCGTGAACGAGTCCGGCACCGTCGTCAGGACCCTCACCGGCTCGACCAGCGGCGCGATCGCGCCCGGCGCCACCACCGCCCCGGTGAGCCTGGGCACCTGGACCGCCGCCAACGGCGAGTACGCGGTCAGGACCGTGCTCGCGGACGACGCCAACGAACTGCCGGTCAAACGGGCCAACAACACCAGCACGCTGCCGCTGTTCGTCGGCCGCGGCGCGAACATGCCGTACGACACCTACGAGGCCGAGGACGCCGTGATCGGCGGCGGCGCCACCCGCGTCGGCCCGAGCAGGGAGATCGGCACGATCGACGGCGAGGCCTCCGGGCGGCGCGCGGTGAGGCTGAACCAGACCGGCGCGTACGTCGAGTTCACCACCAGAGCGCCGGCCAACACCCTGGTCACCCGCTTCTCCATGCCCGACGCCCCGGGCGGCGGCGGACTCAACTCCACCCTGAACGTCTACGTCAACGGCACGTTCCTCAAGGCCGTCAACCTGACCTCCCGCTACGCCTGGCTCTACGGCGCGGAGGCCAGCCCTAACAACTCCCCCGGCTCCGGCCCGCCCAGGCACATCTACGACGAGGCGAACCTGCTGCTCGGCACCACCGTGCCGGCCGGCAGCAAGATCAGGCTGCAGAAGGACGCGGCCAACCCCCACACGTACGCCATCGACTTCGCCGACTTCGAGCAGGCCACGCCGATCGCGAACCCGGACCCGGCGAAGTACGCCGTACCGGCCGGCTTCAGCCACCAGGACGTGCAGAACGCGCTGGACAAGGCCCGCATGGACACCGGCCTGACCGGCGTCTACCTGCCCGCGGGCGACTACCAGACGTCCAGCAAGTTCCAGGTGTACGGCAAGGCGGTCCGGATCGTCGGCGCCGGCCCCTGGTACACCAGGTTCCACTCGCCCTCCGGACAGGAGAACACCGACGTCGGGTTCCGTGCGGACGCGACGGCCAACGGCTCGACGTTCGCGGGCTTCGCCTACTTCGGCAACTACACCTCGCGCATCGACGGCCCGGGCAAGGTGTTCGACTTCTCGAACGTGGCGAACATGACGATCGACAACATCTGGGCCGAGCACCAGATCTGCCTGTTGTGGGGCACCAACACCGACAACATGACGATCAGGAACTCGCGGATCAGGAACGTGTTCGCCGACGGCCTGAACATGACCAACGGCAGCACCGGCAACCACGTCACCAACATCGAGACCCGGTCCACGGGTGACGACAGCTTCGCGCTGTTCTCCGCGATCGACAACAACTCGGGCGAGCAGTTCGGCAACGTCTACGAGAACCTGACCTCGCTGCTCACCTGGCGGGCCGCCGGCCTGGCCGTGTACGGCGGCTACGACAACACCTTCAGGAACATCTACGTCGCCGACACGCTCGTGTACTCGGGTGTCACGATCAGCTCGCTGGACTTCGGGATCCCGATGCACGGGTTCGGCGCCAGCCCCCCGACGACGTTCGACAACATCTCGCTGGTCAGGGCGGGCGGGCACTTCTGGGGACAGCAGACGTTCCCGGCGATGTGGCTGTTCTCCTCCTCGAAGGTGTTCCAGGGCATCCGGGTCAGCAACCTGGACATCGTGGACCCGACGTACAGCGGGATCATGTTCCAGACCGGCTACTCCGGCAGCACGCCGCTGAACCCGATCAGGGACACGGTCCTCACGAACGTGTCGATCAGCGGGGCGCAGAAGAGCGGTGACGCCTTCGACGCCAAGTCCGGCTTCGGCATCTGGGTCAACGAGCAGCCCGAGCCAGGTCAGGGTCCGGCCGTCGGGTCGGCCACGTTCACCAACCTGCGCTTCTCTGGCAACTTCCAGAACATCAAGAACACGACCTCGACGTTCACGCTCAACGTGAATTAGAAGAGCTCGGCCCTGGTGGGCAGCCCCTGCCAGTCGCTCACGCTGGTCACCGCGGCGGCGCTCAACTGCGCCCCGCGGTGCAGGCGTTCCTGCGGGGTGAGGCCGTCGAGCGCGGCGCTGATGTAACCGCCGGCGAACGCCTCCCGCGCGCCTGCCGTGTCCACGAGGGGAACCTGCCAGCCGGGCACGTCGTGACGCATCCGGTCGGCGCGCACGGTCGCGCCCTTCGCTCCGCGGTCGACCACGACCTCGCGTTCCGGGGTGAGCGCGGGCTTGACCAGGTCGAGCTCGTCCTGGCGGAGGAAGAGCAGGTGGGAGGAGCAGGCCAGGTCGCCGAGGACCTCTTCGGCCTCGCGTACCGACGACCACAGGTCGGGGACGTACTCGACGGAGAAGGAGATCATCACGTCGGCGTTCCTGGCCGCGCTGACGGCGGTGCGCACGGCCTCCAGCGCGTCCCGGCCGAGAGCCGCGGTGAGACCGGTGATGTGCAGCATCTTCGCCGCGGCGATCCGGTCGATCGGCACGTTGCCCGGCGCGAGCCGCGAACCAGCCGAACCGGTGCGGTAGTGGGTGACCTTGAGCTCGCGCCCCACCCTGATCTCCCTGAGCATCAGCCCGGTACGCAGCCCCTCGGACACGCGCATGTCCGCGACGTCCACGCCCTCTCCCCTGAGCACGGTGAGCGCCCGGGCGCCGAGCTCGTCGTCGCCCACCTTGCCCAGGTACGCACACCGGTGCCCGAGCCTGGCCAGCGCGACGGCCAGCGTGAACTCCGGCCCGCAGACGTCCAGCCTGGCCTCGCTCTCGTGGCGGACCCGGCCACTGGAGACGACGCCCAGGGGCTCGCCCAGCGTGTACACGTCGGTCATGAGTTCGACTGTAGTCGATCTACAAACTTATACGGAATTTTTACGCATTGCCCCAGGTTAAGGGGATGCCCAAAGAAATCCTCTAACTTAAGCCAACCTTTCCTTGATCAGATGGCTCAAAGTAGGAGAGAGGGTCGGCCACCCCGGGCCGGCTCTTAGTCAATACGGGGAGAGGAATCAGCACCCTCATGCAGAAGATCTCAGTAGGTATCATTTCCGCCCTCATGGGCGGCGCCATGCTCGTGTCCGGCGCGGGAGCCGCTTCCGCCACCACCACGGACACGCGGCTCGCCATCCGCGACATCTCGCCTAACCCGGTCGTGGTGAAGGCGGGAAGCGAGACGACCGCGTACTTCGACGTCGGGGCCAGCTCCGATGTCCAGAAGGTGGAGCTCAGTGTGGCGCCGGCCAGCGGCTTCCACACCATGCGGACCAAGAGCGTCAAGGACCTCGAGGGCTGGCGCTTCGCGATCGGCTTCAACCAGAACGACCCCGCGGGCAAGTGGAAGGCCACGGCCGTGGCGTTCGACTCCGCCGGCAAGCAGATCGCGCGGGACTCGGCCTTCTTCTCGCTCGCGATCGTGAAGGGCAAGGCGGACACCCGTATCACCGGCTTCAACGCCAGCCCCTCCACGGTGCGCAAGGGCAAGAGCATCTACTTCTCGGGCACCCTCATCGAGAAGGAGCGGCGCGGCTGGGACGGCGTTCGCAACGCGAAGGTGAACATCTACTACCGCGCCAACGGCTCCAGCGGCTGGAAGTGGGTCGACTCTGACCGGACCTCCGGCAGTGGCAAGTTCTACGCCGAGACGCGCGCGTACAAGAGCGGCACGTTCAAGGCCGTGTACAGCGGCAGCAGCAAGCTGGACGACGCCACGAGCCGCACGGACTACGTCCGGGTCTACGGCTCGACCTGGCGCCGTTAGGTTCAACACCCCTGAGTGCCCGGTCCCCTTCACGGGGGCCGGGCCTCCGGCTTTTTTACCCTCGCGGGGTTTATCGATCATTGAAGCGCGCATGCTGACGTGATCGACCCCCGAAGGAGACCCTCGTATGCCGCATTCCCTCATCGCCCTCGTTCTGAGCATGACGAGCACACTGGGAGCGGCGCCGGCACCCGAGCTGACCGTGAGTTACGAGTCGGCCGTCGCGCCGCGCGCCGAGCAGGCGCGCAAGCTACTCAAGGACAGCGGCGTGCTGAGGACGCGGATCAAGCTGCCCCAGCCGATCAGGGTCGTCGCGCGCGACTGCGACAAGCCGGCCACCACCTGGGACCGCGAAGACCGCCGGATCACGCTCTGCTACTCGCTGGTCGACAAGGTACGCCGCACGCTGACCGGCATCGCCGAGACCGAGGAGTCCGACACTCGCACCACGGCCGCCCGCGTGGACGGCGCGCTGGCCGTGCTCTTCCACCAGCAGCTCGGCCGCGCCCTGAGCACGCTGAACGGCCTGCCGGACAGCGACGAGCGAGCCGACCAGTTCGCGGCGCTGACGCTCGCCTCCGACGCGCCCCAGCAGGCGGCGCCCGCCGCCGAGGCCCGCCACCTGCTCGCCGATCACCCCGAGGTCGAACCCCTGTCCGGGATCAGGGAATCGGCCACGTTCGCCTGCCTCCTGTACGGCGCCGACCCCGCCAGGAACCAACGGATCGCCCAGGGCGGCTGGGTTCCCGCCGAGCGCGTCCCCACCTGCGCCGACGAGTACAACCGGGTCAAGTCCACCATCGGATCGATGGCCGTGAAAGCCGGCGCGTAGCGGGTAGCTTCCCGGGTATGCCCGACGACCTGCTCAAAGACTTCAATCCGTTCGACATCTTCGACGCCGAGGCGGCCAGGCTCGACCGGTTCTTCTCGGGGCTGGACGAGGCCGCCTGGCGACGGCCCTCCCGCTGCGAGGGTTGGTCCGTACGCGACGTGCTGGCGCATCTGGCCGGCGAGGAGCTGTACAACCACGCGTGCCTCGACGGGACCGTGCAGGACCTGATGACCCAGTTGGCCAGCGAAGGGGTGGGCGGGTTCAACGACTTCAACGAGTGGTGCGTCGAGCAGCGCGGCTTCCTGCCGGTCGAGGACGTCCTGGAGGAGTGGCGGGTGAAGAACGGCGAGACGCGGCGGCGTATGCGCGGGCTCGGGGCCGACGCCATGCTCGACACGATGGCCGGGCCGTATCCCGTGGGCCTGCAGGCCTTCCACTACGACTCCGAGTACGCCACCCACGCCGACGACGTGGGCGCGCCGGCGCCGGCCGAGGAGTCCGACGACCGTACGTTCTGGCGGGTCGCGGTCGGCCGGTTCGTGCTGGCCGAGCAGGACGCCAAGGTGCAGGTCGAGCAGACGGCCGAGCAGATCTGGACGGCCGTGGACGGGGCCAGCGCCACGCTGTCGTACCCGGAGTTCGTGGAAGCCACGGTGGGGCGGCTGCCGGACTCGCACGACCTCGACCCGCGCATCGTCTCGGTCTTGAGGTGCCTGGCCTGAGCGCCGGCAGGAGAGGAGGCCCGGCCATGTGGCTGCGCAACCGCGAGGGCACGGAGCCGGTGAGCGCCCGCAGCCCGTTGCGCGCCCGGCGGCTCCTGTCCTGGGTGGCCCTGATCCTGGGCGTCGCCGCGGCGGTGTTCTTCGCCGTGCGGGCCATGAGCACGGGCGCGGAGGTCTGGCGCTGGGAGGCCGCGATCGCGGCCGTGGTCGCCGTCATCGCCGCCCTCGACCTGCTGGTGCTGCGGCACCGGCGCGCCGGGCGCGGCTCACGTGGTCAGCACGGCGATCAGTAGCAGCAGGATCAGCAGCGCGCCGATCGAGAAGATCATCCAGACGTGTGTGAGGGCCCACACGCGCAGGCGCTCACCATAGGACTGCGGGAACGCGTTCCCGCCGGACTCGATCCTGTTGATCGCCGCGACCCGCTCGGCGAGTTCTGGGTCCTCGCGTTCGAGGGCCTGCTCGATCTCGTCGAGTATGCGGCGTTCCCTTCCAGAGAGGCTCATCGCGATCACCACTGCTCTCACGCCGATACGGGCCTCTTACCCATGGGTAGCGAGGGCATGCCCACCACCTCCTAGTGGGGGAACACCTTCGGCGGGCGCGGCGTGACCTCTTCCCTGAACGCCTCGATGACGGCGGCGATCTGCCGCATCAACACGGTGTCCTCGATGCGGTCCAGGTAGAGCGAGCGCCGCGCGAGCGCGCCGAGGTCCACGGCGAAACAGACCGCCATGAGCGGGTTGACGAACAACTCGCTGCCGCGCGTCCTGTCGGTGAAGCGCACGTCGCCGAACTCGCCGCGCACGGCCGCCGCGATCGAGCCGTTCACGATGCTGGGGTAGCCGGGCATGTCGGCCTGGGCGTGGGCGACCGCGTCGAGGTAGAGCGCGCCTGGCCGGGTGGCCCGCGACAGCGAGAACGCGCCCAGATAGGCGCCGTCGCGTTCGAGCGCGGCGAGGTTCTCCAGGACCTGTACGTGGTTGACGCCGTGGTAGGCGTCGACGCCGAACCCGAGGCAGACCACGACCTTCTCCGGCACGTCGAGCCCGTGCACGGCGGCCAGGCTTGCCATGTCCTCGGACGGGGTGCCGAGGCCGGACTCGTCGCCGCGCATCAGGATGTCGGTGCCGCCGTCGACCAGCACGATCGCGTCGATCCCGAGGCGATCGACGAGCCTGGCGTACGCCGCGCGCAGAGGGCGCACACCGACCTTGGGGAACGCGTACACCGTCGCGGGCAGGCCCTGGAGGCCGAGCCAGCGGGCCAGGGCGCGTTCGGGGAAGTACCAGTCGTGCGAGGGCGTGTCAGGGCCGATCGCGGCGAGGTCCTCGTCGAGCCAGGTGTCGAGGTCGAGCGCGTCGAGCCGGCTGAACGACAGGTTGGCCAGGTGGACGTCCTTGCCCTGGTCGCGCAGGGCCAGGGCGAGGGGCAGGCCGGCGTACACGTCGAAACCCCCGCCCGCGCCGGCCACCAGAATCCGGTTGGACGACTTCAGCCGGGCGGACAAGGGCGATTCGAGCATGCGTCAGATCTTAGGCGGCGGGCCCGCGCGCGGCCGCCGTGCCGTAGCGCTGCCTGAAGCGCTCGACGCGGCCCGCGGTGTCGAGGACACGGCCGCGGCCGGTGTAGAAGGGGTGGCTGGCGGAGGACACGTCCACGTCGACGACCGGGTAGGTCCTGCCGTCCTCCCACTCGACGGTCCTGGCGCTGGTCAGGGTCGAGCGGGTGAGGAAGGCGAAGCCTGCGCTGGAGTCGCGGAAGACGACCGGACGGTACGCGGGGTGCAGGTTCTTCTTCATGGCCGCTGCAACCGAACGACAACCGTTTTCATTCCCGGGCTGTCATTCCCGTGCTTCGGGATCCAGGCCGAGCACGGTTCGGCCGCCGTCCACGGGGATCGTGGCGCCGTTGACGAACGCGGCGTCGTCGGAGAGGAGGTGGGTGACGACGGAGGCCACCTCGGCGGGGGTGGCGACGCGGCCGAGTGGATGCAGCCTGGCCAGCTCTTCCTGTACGGCCGCCGCCTCTTCCCTGCTCCGCGAGGCCAGGAACGCTTCGTGACGCTCGGTCGCCACGGTGCCGGGGGCCACGGCGTTGACCCTGATGCCGCGCCTGCCGTACTCGACGGCAAGTGCCCTGGTCAGGCCCTCGGTGGCGGCCTTGGACGTGGCGTAAGGGAGGCTTCCAGGCACGGCTCTGGTGGCCTGGTGGGAGGTGACGTTCACGATGGCGCCCGGGGTGCCGGCGGCGAGGAAGTGGCGTACGGCGGTGGCGCAGCCCACGACGGCGAGGTCGAGGTTGGCCGCGATGAGCGCCCTGACCTCGGCGACGGGGGACGAGTGGACGGAGGCGTCCCGGAACACGGCGGCGTTGTTGACCCAGCCCTTCAGGGTGCCCGATTCCTGGGCCAGGTCGGCGGCCCAGGCGGCGACCTCCTCGTCGGCGGCGTCGCCGATCACCGGGACGATCCCCGGGCCGGCCCAGGCCAGGGCGTGGGGGTCGCGTTCGATGGCGACCACGGTGGTTCGCTCGCCGAGCAGCCGTTCGGCCACGGCCTTTCCGATGCCGCGCCCGCCGCCGGTGACCACATAGGAAAGATCCATGGTCCGACGCTAGCCACTCTCCGAGCGGGTCGTGGCTAATGTGCGACACCCATTCACGCTGTGTGTATGGCTATGTGTACGGCTATATGGTAAGCAATCAGAAGGTTCTGTGACGCTGGGTGATATGTGCTGATCAGGCGTCGAGTGTGACGGGCGGCATCCAGAGGCGGCCGGTGAAGGCGCGGTGGATCGCCTCGAAGGCGCTCAGCCCGTGCT
>NZ_JADOGI010000241.1 GCF_015645445.1 Nonomuraea cypriaca
CTCGCGCGACATCTCCTCCAGGCCGGACACCGGATGATCTCACCACGACCCGCACACCAGATCAAAGTGACGCAACGTGAGGACTGCAACCTACTCGTCACTCATCGCGCGCGGGATGAATGTTTACATCACCGTCTCTAGATGGCCGGAATTACGTCGAACGCAGGCCACTGCTCCGGTGTTGCGTCCACATCCGTGGAAAGGGTGAATTGGTCGGCGTAGTCGATGTCAGGCAACGAGCTGAGCGCGCGGACGGACTCGGGGATGTTGTACGTTCCTACGGCGCTGTCAACGAAACCAACGGTCATCTCACAGTCTCCGTTCATGTGCAATGGCCGTATAAGGCCAGGCTGACTGGGTTGTACGGGTGGGCCGTGCATCGGGTGCCCGATGGCGGCCGGTCATATCCTTCAACCGGAGGATCTAGGCGCGTCGAGCGCCGTCCCCTGCAGGGGTCACTTCCAGCAGGAAGGTGTCTACTGCGGTCACGAACTGGCGGGGCTTGAACATGTGGATCACGTGGTTGGCATGGATGTGCTTGTACCGATTGTGTGGTGCGAGTTGTGCGATCCTGGCCGCGTCCTGGTCGTCCATCGCGCCGATGAGTCCGTGTGAGGGCAGGCGTCGCCAGTCGGCGTGTAGCACCAATAGCGGGCAGGACACGCGGGCGAGGGCGTCGGCGTGGTCGAGCCCGTCGTAGAAGCGGCCGTCGACGAGGGCCCGCGCGAAGTCCGGGTCGAACATGGACAGGGACTTGAACAGCAGGCGCAGGTTTTGGGGGAAGTAACGGATGTCCACCGGCTGGTCGGGATGGCGCATCTGGAAGGCACGGATGCGTCGTGACAGGAAAGATACGAACCATTCCGGGACGCCCCGCTGGCGCGTTTCGGAAATCGGCAGGGTCAGGCCGCGAAGGTAGTTCGCGAGGTCGCGGTCGTCGAGGTTCCCGAGGGTTTCCACGAGGTGGTGCAGGCCCTGGTACACGTAGCGGTCGCGGTCCCGGAAGCGGGGCATCTCGGCTGAGAAGACCGGGGCATCCTCAAGGATCACCGCGGCGACTCGATTGGGGATGTTGGCCGCGATCAGCCCGCCGGAGGAATTGCCGGAGATGACGGCCGGAGCGCGTACGACCTCGGTCAGGAACGCCGTCATGTCGGCGCCGAGGTGCCGCCACGAATATTCGCCGGGGGTCCAGCTCGACTTGCCGTGGCCGCGTACGTCGACCGCGTAGACCCGCCGCCGGTGCGACAGCGGCGCCAGGACCCGCTGGTAGCTCTCCCAGGTGCCGGTCTGCGCCGGGATCAAGACCAACGGAGGCCCTGTGTCCGGGCCCTCCACGTAGTTGATCCGGATGGTCCCGGTGTCGAACTGCCGCTCGCGGAAGCCCGCGGCTCGGACGGCTCGGATGTCGATCGTCCCGGACAGCTTCTCGTAGGGGTTGTGGTACTGATGCGCGTTCATGGTGCCTCCTCGTCGGTGCCGCCGCCTGCGCCTGCATGCTCGCCAAGGGCCGGGCTCATGGTTCGGCCGCAGCGGTTTCGGCGAGCCTGCGCAGCGTCGTCAGCTGACGACGCATCATGAACAGGTCTCCCCAGGCCAGAACCCGCCGCCGGGCACGGCACAAGAGGCCGTCACCCGCCTCGCCGACGTCGAGCTTCACCACCAGACGGGTGGTGCCGGAGCCGCCGTCGCGCACCGCGTAGGTGAGCGTCAGCGGCCCGAACGCCGCCACAGCCTTCGGTGCGGTCATCCGGAGGGTGAGGTGATCGTCCGGGCCGAAGTCAACGAGCTCGAAGATCGTCATGAACCGCTGACCGGTCGCCAGGTGCTCGGCCCCGGGGGTCAGTACGCGCGGGCTGGGGCGGCCGTGATTGTCCAGGAGGTCATAGCTGTACGGCGCCGTCTTGAGCTGGCACAACCAGCGGAAGGTGGTCGGCCGCGGCGCGCGCACGCTCACGGCTCTGAACCAGACCTCCGCCGGATTCGGAGCGACTTGGTCGCACGGGTATGCGGCGGCCATCTCTTCGGCGTCCACTCCCCAGGCGGTGGCGACCGACATGATCCTCCCTCATGGCACCGGCTCGAATATGCGAATGGGACAGTTAGGCGATCATTTGCTTCCTGTTGCCGTGGCGGGGCTTGATCGGGCGAAGCCGGCCAGGTCGTAGGCCGGTCAGATTGGATGCCAAGTGGCCTTCCTGTAGGGACTGCCGCGGGCGAGCAGCCGGTCGGCGGCCCCCGGCCGTTGAAGGCCGCCGAGTCCGTCCAGGGGAAGCCGAGGTAGTCACCGGCCAGCAGCACAGCCTCCGCGGGGCTCACCTCCGAGCGGTACGCCATGACCGCCCGCGCGTGTCCGACCGGGACCGAAGGCATGGCCTGATTCCACCGGACGACGCGAGTGTCGGCCACCCTGCCAGCCCCGGCAGCGGCGGTGCGAGGGCGTCGACCGCGGCGGTGCGGACGATGGAGTCGGCGACGGCTTGCATAGGGTCCGGGTCGGCGCCCGGCTTCGAGCACGGTCACCTCGATCCCGGCTCCGGCGAGCCTGTGGGCGGCCGTCAACCCGGCAATGCCGGCGCCTACCACGACCACCCGTCCGGCATCGCCGGCCACTCGCGTCCACCTCCCGCTCCGCCCGTTGTCCCGGTCGCCGGCAGGAGCCGGTTCACGGGATCGCGTTTTCGACGCGCAGGGAATCGATGGCGGCCAGGCTCCCAGCCGCGAGGTCCACCCCGACCGCCTGCAACATCACCACGAGCGCACCGTCGGCGAGATTCCGCGCCAAGCCGTCCGTCCCCGCGACCGTCAGCCGTGCGACTTCTTCCAGAATCCCCGAGATGACGGCGCGGCAGCGCGCCGCCACCGTCTCGTCCCTGCGCGCGGCCGCGCATGCCTGCAACCACAGGCCGGTGATGACTCCGTCGGCGAGCATCTCCCGGAAGCCGGCGCGCATCGCGGACAAGGGATCGTCCGGAGACGTCGCCGCGGCCTGCCGGATGACCTCAAGCATCTGACGTTCCATCTCGTCGAGGCAGGCCAGGAAGAACGCATGCTTGCTGCCGAAAAGCCGGAACACGTACGGCTGGGACACCCCGATCTCGTCCGCGACCTGCTGGATCGATGCCGTCATGAGCCCGTGGTCGGCGAAGACCCGCATGCCGGCCACGATGGCCTCCGCGCGTCGTTGTTTCGCAGTGCTGCGTTTTACGTCCATGTTCACATTTTACACAGTAACTACTTACTAACAAGCTCGGATGGACAGCCGGGCGACCAGCCGTAGCGGCCCATCATCTCGGGCGCAGGAGCGCCAGCCGATGCCGCGGGGCCTGAGATCTATGTCACTCAACAACATGTTGTTAGTTAGTGCTTAATTCCTTCATGATGCCCTTATGGGAGCCATGCGGGTACACCACCTCAACTGCGGCACGATGCATCCCGCGAGCCAACGCCTGATCAATGGGACGGGTGGTCTGTTCGCGGCGGCGACCCTGGTCTGCCACTGCCTGCTCGTGGAGACCGAGCAGAGCCTGATTCTGATCGACACCGGATTCGGAACGCGTGACGCCGAGGAGCCGGTCGGCTTACTGGGTGAGAAGTTCCTCCGGTTGATCCGGCCCGTACTCGACCCCCGGGAGAGCGCGTTGCGTCAGGTGATCCGGCTCGGCTATCAGCCGGCCGACGTTCGGCACATCGTGCTCACTCACCTCGATCCCGATCACACGGGTGGGATCAGCGACTTTCCGTGGGCGACGGTGCACCTGCATGCCCGCGAGCATGAGGCGGGCATGCTCCGTCCGACCCGTGGCGAACGGTGCCGCTACCAGCCGAACCAGTGGGCGCACGGGCCCGTCTGGTCGACCTACGACGAGACGACGGTGACGACTGGTTCGGCTTTGCGGCGGTACACCAGCTCACTGGTCTGTCTCCGGAGGTCCTGCTGATTCCGCTCGCCGGGCACAGTCGTGGGCACACCGGCGTTGCCGTGGACACGGGCGCACGCTGGCTGCTGCACGCCGGGGACGCCTACTTCTTCCGCGGTGAGATCGATCCGGCACGCCCACATTGCACGCCGGGGCTACGCATGTCCCAGAACATGGTGCAGTTCAACGGCCCCGCCCGGCACGCCAACCTGACCCGGCTGCGCGAGCTCCGCGCCTCGCATCACCACCAGGTTGACGTGTTCTGCGCCCACGACCCGGTAGAGCTAGCACGCTACAACCACTACCCCACGGAGGATCTATCGTGCCAATGATCGAACTCATGACCACCAAGGGCGCGTTGGACGACGCCGCCAAGCAGCAGCTTGCCGGTGAACTGTCGACGATCGTGCTCGAGATCGAGGCCGCGCCTCTCGCCCGCTTCGGAGACTTCGCGCATATGCAGGCGCTGGCCTGGTGCTTCGTCAACGAGCAGGACGTGTTCGTCGGTGGTCAGCGCCATGCGAAACCGATCTATCGCGTGACCGTCACGATTCCCGAAGGCGCGCCCGGCGTGTTCGGCCCGCAGGCGGAACGAGGCCGCGACAAACTGGTCAAGCGCGTCACCGCGGCGGTTCTGGCCGCGGAGGGCACCGAGAACACCATGGTCGAGGCGCACCGCGTCTGGGTCCAGTTACGCCAGATCTCCAACGGCCACTGGGCAGCGTTCGGTGAGGTCGTCACCCTGCCCGAGCCTCGCGGCCTACGGGTTGGTCACCGACGAGCCGGGGAGCAAGGCCGACTGCACGCGCCGGGCGGCGATGAAATCCTTCGGCGCCGCCGGCGCACTATGACCGGATGGGTCCCGGCGGGTCCGGGCGTGGCGGTCGGCGTGGGCGCCGACATGCTCGGCGAGATGATCGTCCAGGCCTCAAGAGGGGCTCGCATGTGTAGACCGGCAATAACCCCATGTTGACATCGCTCGCAGCAAGGGCGGGTCTGTCGGAGAACGCTTCACTCGCGGAGGTCGTGGAGGCGGTGCGCTCGATGCCGTACGGGCGCCCCAGGGAGCGGAGCGCTCGGGGAGCGCTCGCCGAGTGGCGTGGGACGTGTTCGACGAAGCATGCGCTGCTGGCGGCGATCCTGGCAGAACACTGGCCACACACCAGACCGCGGCTGGTCCATCGCGTCTACCGGTGCACGCCGGAAGACGCCTCCCGTAGCTTCGGCCTGGCCGCGGCCGCCGCGGTGCCTGAGGAAGGCTTGTGGGACGTGCACCGATATCTGACCATCGACCTGAACGGGAACCGCGTCGTCATTGACGTCACCTTCCCGTCCGGCCCAGGCTGGGACGGAGCCACCTCGATGCCGCTCGCGTGCGGGCAGGGAACCGACCATCCGTCCGGTCCCGACCCTGACGCGGACAAGCGGGCGTTGGAGGAGGCTCACTGCGATCCGGCTGTCCGCGAGCCCTTCATCGCCGCCCTGAGCGAACCGGCAACGCCGCTACGAGGAGGACTCGTATGACCGGCGAGCGCGATCCGTCCGAGGACGGGCAGGCGCCCATCGCGTCCAGGAAGGTGTGGCGGGCGGGGAGACGGTTCGACGCCGGCACCGTGCCGGCGGCGTTGGCGGTTGTGATCACCGCGACGATGTTCGTCTTTGTCCTGGGGTTGACAACACAGCAGGGTGGTCGTCCGGTGTCCTGGTTCACCGGAGGGCTCGTCGGGTGCGCTGTGCTGATGGCATACGGCATGGCGCGCAAGGCCCCCGGACGGGGGACCGTGCTGGCGATCGCCGGCGTGGTCCTGATCGTCTTTGGGTTCCTTGCGCTTCTGACGATCGGTCTGCCCCTCCTCGTGGCGGGGGTGCTGGCGGTCATAGCCGCAGGTCTGACCACCCGCAGATAGGCCTGATCACGCGTTCACGAAATCATGTCATCGGCCTTGAGGCGTGACATCGCCGCCCGGAAAGAAGACTTCGCGAAGGAGCAGTGGTCGTCCATGAGCGTTCTGTCGTCGATCAGCGGTCCGGCCGATCTCAAGGGGTTGAGCTCGGCACAGCTGGACCGGCTTGCCGCTGAGATCCGCGGGTTCTTGATCGACGCGGTGTCCCGTACGGGTGGCCACCTGGGGCCGAACCTGGGCATCGTGGAGCTGACCATCGCCCTGCACCGCGTGTACGACTCCCCCGTCGACCGCATCATCTTCGACGTCGGTCACCAGGCGTACGTGCACAAACTGCTCACAGGGCGACAGGACTTCTCGCGGTTGCGGCAGGAAGGCGGGCTCTCCGGCTACCCCAGCCGGGATGAGTCCCCGCACGACCTCGTGGAGAACCAGCACGCCTCGACTGCCCTCAGCTGGGCGTACGGGCTGGGCCAGGCCTGCCGCCTGACCGATCGGCGCGACCGCCACGTCGTCGCCGTGATCGGGGACGGCGCCCTGACCGGCGGGATGGCATGGGAGGCGCTGAACAACATCGCCGCCGACCCGTCCCTGCCGCTGGTGATCGTCGTCAACGACAACGGGCATTCTTACTCACCGACGATCGGCGGCCTCGCTACCCACCTGGCGACCCTGCGCGCCACCGACGGCTACGAACGGTTCCTCCGGCGCACCGGGGACATCCTCGACCGCACCCCCTTGTTCGGGCGTCGTTTGTACGACGCGCTGCATGGCGCCAAGAAGGGGCTCAAAGACTTCGTCGCGCCGCAGGTAATGTTCGAAGACCTGGGCCTGAAGTATGTCGGCCCCATCGACGGTCACGACCGGGCGGCGGTGGAGCAGGCACTGCACCTGGCCAAACGGTTCTCCGGCCCCGTGATCGTGCACTGCATCACGGAGAAGGGGCGTGGATATCCGCTGGCCGAGCAGGCCGACGAGCGGTTCCACCAGGTCAAGGTGATCGACCCGGACACCGGGATACCACTGCGCGCAGCACGAGAGGACTGGACCTCGGTGTTCGCCGAGGAACTGGTGCGGATCGGTGTGGAACGACCGGACGTGGTAGCGATCACGGCGGCGATGCTGCGCTCGACCGGGCTGGAACCCTTCGCCAAGCGCTACCCCGACCGGGTCTTCGACGTGGGCATCGCCGAGCAACACGCCGCCACCTGCGCAGCAGGACTCGCCGCTGGCGGGCTGCATCCGGTCGTCGCCATCTACGCCACGTTCTTGAACCGTTGTTTCGATCAGTTGCTGATGGATGTGGCACTGCACCGGTGCGGGGTGACGTTCGTCCTGGACCGGGCGGGGATCACCGGCGACGACGGTGCCTCTCACAACGGCGTCTGGGACATGGCCATCCTCCAGGTCGTGCCGGGGCTACGGATCGCGGCTCCCCGGGACGGTGAACGCTTGCGGGAACAGCTGCGCGAAGCGCTGGCGGTGGGCGAGGCGCCCACACTGCTTCGCTATCCGAAAGGAACCGTCGGTGCGCCGATCCCGGCCGTCGCGCGGATCGGCGGCATGGACGTGCTCTGGAGCACCATCGCGGCAGCCACGACTCACGTGGCGAACGCCAGAGAACCCGAGGCCGTCAGCCCGGACACCGAACCGGCGGCAGACGTCCTGATCGTCTCCGTGGGCACGTTGGCAGGCATGTGCATGCAGGTCTCCGAACGCCTGGCCGATCGCGGCATCACCGCGACGGTGGTCGACCCGCGCTGGATCAAGCCGATCGACGACACGCTGCCCGGCCTGGCCACCCGGCATCGGATGGTGGTGACGGTGGAAGATGGCGTACGGACGGGCGGCGTCGGCTCCGCCGTCGCGCAGGCTCTGCGCGACGCGGAGGTCGACGTGCCGATGCGTGACTTCGGTGTGCCGGTGGCGTTCCTCGACCATGCCGGCCGCGATCGTGTGCTGGCCCACGTCGGCCTGACCGCGGCGCACATCGCCCGCCAGGTCGAGGAAACGCTCATCCGCCTCTCACGACTTGTGGGTGCCGGAAATTGTGTCACCTCATGCGACCTGAGCGTATTCGTGGATGAGTCCACCGAGTCGATCTCTCCGTAGGACCTTGACGTTGCTGGGTAGAGCGGGATCATCTCTGCCGTCTGGAGGGTTCTGGGCCAGGCTGCGGTACGGTCGGTGGGTGTTGTCGTGATCGACGTACTCGAGCAGGACGGGCTGCAGGTGGTGTTGTCCGACGATGAGCAGGCGGTCGGCCCTGCTCGACGTCAAGGTGGTCGAGTGCTACCCACATCAGCGGGAACGGCGCATCGCCGCCAGCTCAGCCGAATGGCTCACAGTGAGCCCTTGCCCGGCATGGTGCCGCGACGAGCACAGCGGCTCCGATCATCCGGAGGACCGACAGCACGGCAGCCTGTACCTGAACACCTGCAGACGATGCAATACGACAATTACGGGCTTGGGGACAAGCCGAGTAGAAGCCGACCAGCATCATGACGGATCTGGTGCAGCGGTATCGCGAAGCCGAGCCCCGCATCCGTTTCGGAGACACCGGAGACACCAGCTACTACATGACACTCGACGAGGCGCAGGAGTTCGCCCTTCACCTTCTCGTGCTCGTCTCGGCAGGACGCAACCGGTCCCAGATCTCCGAACCGCCGTCCGTCGTCAGCGAGAAGCCAGGCTGTCGCCCATGGTGCACACGTCACCAACTCGAGGACGTGTGTGACAGCGGCGCCATCGAAGGAGCAGGCTGACCCATGTGGACACTCACGCAATTCCCCTGTGCCTCGCTCGTCATGGACCGGCTCCGTCAGGAGGACGCAGGGACACAACAGGCCGCGCTGGTGAACGCCGGTAGCACGTCGCGTTCCCAGCCCTTTGCCCTCCTCGCTGCGGTTTTTCAACCACTCGCTCACCGTCCGCGTCGTGGAGACCACGGACGAACGCGTCATGATCGCCAATCTGAAAGTGGGGGATGGCGAGCGGCGGATGGAGGAATTGTGTGAGCGCCGACAACCCACGACGATGATGACGCACAGATCTGGTTCCACGATTACGGCGATGGTGGGATGGCGCCACACGACGCCGAGTGGCTCGCACGTGCGATCGTCCTGTAGGGCGTCAAAACCTGCGCGTGTAGTTTGAGCTGGGGTTTCTCCAACCGAGCTAAGCGGCTCGGCGGTACTCGTTGATCACCCCTCCCAGTATTTCGTGGCGCTCAATCCGACCTTCCATCGGGACCACCACATGCTCATCGTGATCAGGTGGTCGCGGCCCACGAGCCTGATGCGGCCGATGCGCGTTGTAGTGATCGAGATACTCGTTCAGGACCACGCGCACGTGACGTTCGTCGTAGATCAGCAGGCGGTCGGTGCACTCGGCGCGCACCGTCCGGATCCAGCGCTCGGCATTGCGGTTCGCCCTCGGGGTCCGCGGCGGAGTCTTCAGCACCATGATGCCCACAGCGGCGAACACCTCGTCGAAGACGGTGGTGAACTTGGCGTCCCGGTCGCGGATGAGGAAGCGAAACGACCCTGCCCGCTCGCCGAGGTCGATCAGGATATTGCGGGCCTGCTGAATAGTCCATGCGCCGGTCGGATGGGTGGTCACGCCAAGGACGTGAACGTGTCGCGTGCGGACCTCCATCACGAACAACACGTACAAGCGCTTCAGAAAGATCGTGTCAATATGGAAGAAGTCGCAGGCTAGGAGCCCTTTGGCCTGTGACCGTAAGAAGGTCCGCCAGGAGGTGTCGAGGTCTCGGGGCGCCGGTTTGAGAGGGTAGGAGCGCAGGATACGCCGCACGGTCGCCGCGCTGACCTGGAGGCCAAGCCGCACCACCTCGCCGTGCACCCGTCGATGGCCCCACGCTGGGTTCTCCCGCGCCAGGCGGATAATCAGGTCCCGAATCTCTGGAGTCGTTCCTGGGCGCCCGGGCCGATGCGGGTAGGTCCAGGCCTGGCGGAGCAGACGGCGATGCCATGCCAGCAACGTTGCCGGAGTGACGAGCCGATGGGCGCGCAGTATCGCCGGCAACCATCGGGCCAGCGCCGCGAGAACGGCCCGATCGGCCGCGCTCGGGCCGGGACGGGGCTGGTCAGCCGGTCTGCTGGTGCCAGCGATCCAGCAGGGCCGGGAGCTCGCCGAGCAGGAACTCGTAGAAGGCGTGCATCTGGCTCAGTCGCCGATGGGCGGGATCGCCGTCATCGGTGGCGGCGATCCCGGCGGCCGCGGCCTGGAGCATGGCCTGGATGACGGTGTTCTGGCTGGTGAACAGGGTGGCCCAGGCATCGTCGCGCAGTCGGTAGTGCTCGCGGCGGCTGCCGGGTGCAGGCAGGCGTTCGATCAGGCCGACCGACAGCAGGGACTTGACCGAGCCGGAGACCGAGCCGGCGCTGACGCCGAGCCGGTCGGCGATCTCGCCCATGGTGACCGTCTCGGCGTCGGTGAACAGAAACACCGCCAGCGTCCGGGCGGCCATGCGCTGCAAGCCGCCTTCGGTCAGGGTCAGGGCCAGCCGTTCGGCCGCCTGCCACTGCTTGTGCCTGTCGTTCACCCGCCCACCTCCGGTAAGCGACAGGATAGCGAACCTCAGAAGGGTTCAGAAACTTCTGAAGATTCGCTATATTGCTGACATCGGCTCCGTCTCGGAGATTCGATGGTGTGCCGGGAAGCCTGGTCGGCGACGTGAGTTCTCTCACGTGCCGACTAGGAGATGACCCCGATGACCTTGCTCAGCCGCCTGTTCGGCGTGCGTCCCGCGATACTGCACCCGGTGCGGGTGCAGCGCGACATCGTGATCCCGGCCGCGGACGGGGCGCGTCTGCTGGCCACCCACTACTATCCGGCCGGTGTGGACCGGCCGCCGCTGGTGCTGCTGCGCAGCCCGTACGGCCGGGGCAACGCGCTCGACCAGTTGCCGAAGCTGCTGGCCGAGCGCGGCTACCAGGTGCTGTATCAGAGCCTGCGTGGCACGGCCGGGTCCGGCGGCCGCTTCGACGGGTTCACCATCGACCCCGCCGACGCCGACGGCACGCTCACTTGGCTGCGCGACCAGCCGTGGTTCGGCGGCACTCTGGCCACCTGGGGAGCCAGCTACCTCGGCTACGCGCAGTGGGAGCTGGCCGCACGGGACGTCCCGGAATGGAAGATCGCCGTCATCCAGGACGCGCCCTCGGAGTTCGCCCATGGCTTCATGTACCCGGGCGGCGCCTTCGCCCTGGGCAACGCGCTCGGCTGGGTCCAGCTCGTGGACCGGATGTTCACCGGCGGCTACTCCACCACCCGCCAGCTTCTCGCCATGTTCACCGCCGCCCGCAAGCTGAGCCGCGCCACCCTGGCGACGCCGCTGAACGAGGCCGACCTGGCGCTGACCGGGCACCGGGTGCCCTGGTTCCGCGAGTGGATCGCCCACGGTCCGGACGACCCGTACTGGGCACGCATGGACCACCGGGCCAACGTCACCCGCATGCCGCCCGCGGTGCACCTGCAGGGTGGCTGGGACGACTTCTTCCTGCCCGGCATGCTCGCCGACCACGCCGCCCTGCTGACGGCAGGCCGCCAGGTCCGCCTGCTGGTCGGGCCGTGGGGGCACGGCAAGGGCCTCTACACCCGGGTAGGCATGCGGGACGCGCTGGCCGCGCTGGACGCCGCCCTCCTCGGCGAACAGACCCCGTCAGGGGTACGGCTGTTCGTCACCGGTGCCGATCGGTGGACGGACCTGCCGCACTGGCCACCGCCGCACCAGCCGACCGCCTGGCACCTGCACCCGGACGGACGGCTCAGCACCACGCCCGCCAACGCGAGCGCGCCGCCGAGTCGCTACAGCTACGATCCCGGCGACCCGACCCCTACGGTCGGCGGCACGGCGGTGGGCCTGTCCGCCGGTCGCAAGGATAACCGCCGCGTCGAGGCCAGGCCGGACGTCCTGACCTTCACCAGCGACCCGTTGACGGCGGAGGTTGAGGTGATCGGCCCGGTCCGGATCCGCCTGCATACGCGGTCGTCGGTCCCGCATGCCGACTATTTCGCCCGATTGTGCGATGTGTCGCCGCGGGGCCGTTCGACCAATCTGTGCGACGGCATTGTTCGGCTGAGCGGGCCCGGCGACATCCGGATCGCGGACATCGAGTTGTGGCCGATCGCCCACCGCTTCGGCCGCGGTCACCGCATCCGGCTACAGGTCGCCAGCGGTGCCCACCCTCGCTTCGGCCGCAACCCCGGCACCGGCGAACCCCTGGCCACGGCCGACACCCTGCGCCCGTCCAACCACGAGATCTTCCACGACGCGGACCAGCCTTCGGCCCTTTGGCTGCCCACCACTTCAGGAACGTCATGAAGTCCACCACTTCAGGAACGTCATGAAACTGCTCGTCCTCGGCGGCACCCACCACGCTGGCCGCGCTCTCGTGGAGACCGTGCTCGACCGCGGCGATGAGGTGACGATGCTCAACCGTGGGCCGCCACCGAGCGGGCGCTTGCCGAGCGCGCCGAAACGCTCGGCGCCCAGATCCGCGCCGAAGACGGCGTCCGTACCGCCGTCGAGATCCTGGAGACACTTGTATGAGCATCGAACTCGCCGCACTGTTCACCGCCCCCGACCGCGACGCCTTCTTGGCCGATCTCGGCAAACGCGGACCTGTCACCCAGGGCCGCTATCTCGACGGCACCCCGATCTGGCTGGTCACCGGCTATGAAGAGAGCCTGGCCGCCCTGACCGACCCTCGGCTGAGCAGCGACATCGCCCGCCAGAGCAGGCTGGATGTGGCAGCGGCCGCCGGGTTGCCCGAAGACGTACGCCCGTACCTGATGAAGACGCTGGGCGCCTACGACCCGCCGGACCACACACGGTTGCGCAAGCTCCTCTCCCGCGAGTTCACCGTCCGCCGGGTGCACGGCCTGCGCCCGCGCATCCAGCAGATCGTCGATGAGCTGCTCGACCACATCGCGGGACAGGACGAGGCCGACCTGATCGAGAGCTTCGCCTACCCGCTGCCCATCCGGGTGATCTGCGAACTGCTCGGCGTCCCCGAAGCCGACCGGGACGCCTGGCGCGCCTGGTCGGCCGCCCTGACCGCGGCGAACCTCGACGCCATCGCCACCGGCGCCCGTGAACTGGTGCGCTACATGTTCCGGCTGATCGAGGCCAAGCGCGTCCAGCCCGGCGACGACCTGCTGTCCGCGCTGGCCAACGCCCAGGACCGGCTCAGCGACGAGGAACTGACCTCCGTGGCGATCACCATCCTGATGGCCGGGCACGAGACCACCGTCAGCCTGATCAGCAGCGGTGCGTCCCTGCTGCTCACCCACCCCGAACAGGCCGACCGGCTGCGCGGCGACGCCGACGCGATGGCGGTCGCGGTGGAGGAGATGTTGCGCCACAGCGGACCGGCCGAGATCGCTCCCATGCGGTTCACCCTCGAACCCGTCGACATCGGCGGCGTCACCATCCCGGCCGGCGAAGCCGTACAGATCGTCAACGCCACCGCCAACCGCGACCCGCGCCGTTTCGCCGACCCCGACCGGCTGCAGCTCGACCGCCCCGACAACCAGCACCTGAGCTTCGGCCACGGCATCCACTTCTGCCTGGGCGCCGCGCTGGCTCGCGCCGAGGCCCAGATCGCCCTGCACACCCTGCTCACCCGCCTGCCCAGCGTGCGGCTGGCAGTGCCGGCCGAGCACATCACCTGGCAGCCCGGCCTCCAGCGCGCGCTGAGCGCGCTCCCGGTACGGCTATGAGCATCGCCGGACGCGTACCGGCGGCCCTTGGGAGCGCCGGGACACCGAGGCCTCCCTCACCAGCATCCGGGAAGGCCTACGGTGGTTGCGCGCCCACCTCCTCGGCGATCAGGCCTGCCTGCGCCGACCACCGGTACGCATCCATCTCCAGGGGGCCGGCGAATGGCTCGACCTGGGCTCCCATCCACCCGCGGACGTACGGCCGGCCGCCTGCTCCCGTCTTGAGAGGGCGGTTCGCGAGTTGACGTCGTTTTCGTCGTGGGGGTTGGGTAAGGCGGGCTGGTTGCAGGGTTCGCTGCCGAGTTACGGGCGTGGCTGAGCGAACAAGCCCGCCTCGGTATCGACGAGGATACCTCGGCTGACCAGGCGTTTGAGCTTGGAGCGGATGTCCTCGGTGTGCTACGGCACGATGGGCAGATCCAGGGCCTGGCATAGATCGCGAGCACGCAGAGGCCGGCCGACCCCGAAGCCCGCGAACATGGTCTTGTCCGCTGGCTTCGCCCCTCGCGGCGATCGGCGCGAACAGGTAGCAGTCATCGTCGAGGGACCGCCCGAAGTTGTCGAGGGCGGGGCGCGACACGCCGGTCAGTGGGTGGATTCCCACTCGTCCAGGAGCTGGGGGAAGCGGCTGACCATGAAGGCGTACATGTCGCGCATGTTTTCCAGCCCGTTTGCGGCGCAGTGGATCGTCGCCGACGACGGCCAGGCCGTGCTCGGCGAGGCGTTGGAATCGCTCGAATTCGGCCATCTTCGAGCGAAAAGCGCTGGCGAAGACGTCTTGGGTCAACCGGTAGCGGTCGCGTCGTGTTCCCGGCAGGCGAAATCTCTCCACCAGGCCCGTCTGTTCAAGCCGGTTCAGTGCGACGCTGATACTGCTCTTGGCGACGGTCAGTTCTTCGCACAGGGCGGGGGCGTCCGAGCCGTCGTCGTCGGAGACGAGCAGCACGCCCACGATTCGTCCGGCGGTCCGGCTCAGCCCGAGCCGTTCGAAATACAGCCCGGCTTCCTCCGGTAGGCGGTACCCGCCAGGGTGATCCTTACCGGGCGGATCGCGGTGTGGGCCGAGTGCGAGAGCCGTATGATGCCGTCGGTGATGTTGGTCGAGCGGCCGTTCGGAGCGACGTCGCACAGTCGGGCGAAGAAGTCGGCGTGGGGAAGGCTGGACCGTACATGCAGGTCGGCCACGGCCTCACCGACGACCTCGACCTCGTGGTCCAGGATGGAGCTGGTGAAGGTCAGCACGTCGGCGCGGTTCTCGAGCCGCCGGTTGCCCTGGGCTCCGTGCCGGAAGGGCATCGCCGCGAACGCTCCTCCCACGCTCGGTGTAGGGTCGGCGGGATCGTAGCGGTAGCTCGACGATCCAGACGACGTCGCAGGCCTCATGGACAGCGCACCATCGGCGTGGAGAAACCAGGTGGTGGGTGCCGAGGCCGGCGGTGGCCAGTCGGGCAGGCCGATCCAGCGTCCCGCGCCCTGCAGGAAGACGCGGACCGGTGTCTCGAACGGCGGCGCGGCGGCCTCGCCTTCGCCGAAATGGGTCAGCGCTCAGCCCGCTACTAGTTCCTGACCACCATCGACAAGAGCGTCCCGGCCGAGATGGACGTCCATCTGATCTGCGACAACTACGGCACCCACAAGACCCCGGCGATCAAGGCGTGGCTGGCCCGCCATCGGCATCTTCCGATTAGGGCCCGGAATCAGTCCTCGTTCGATGTGGTCAGGCCGCGGGCGAGGGCGTTGATCGTCGCGTCGAGTACGTCGTCGTAGGTGTCGCCGTACAGGTGCCGGTTCATGACGATCAGCCCGATGGTGCG
>NZ_JADOGI010000242.1 GCF_015645445.1 Nonomuraea cypriaca
GCGGGGTGGAGTCGCTTTCGGCCAGGCCGGTCGCGTAGTCGGTCGCCGACATGCGCCACGGGGTCGCCGCGTGGCGTGAGATCGCGCGTTCCACGATCCGCAGGCCGGTCCAGTCGAAGTCGGCCCGCCACCACAGCCCGCCCCCGGCCGTCTCCAGTAATCGGTGGCAGGCCGCCGACGGCACGCCCTCGGTGCAGATCAGCGGCGCGCATCGGGGACCCAGCTCGGTGGCCGCCGCGCGGACCACGGCCGGGTTCTCGCAGAGGAAGATCGGCTGCTCGGTGAGGGTGACCGGGAAGGAGGTGAGCTGGTGCAGGGTCAGCCGGTACGGCACGCCGTGCCCGGCCGCCTCAGCCAGCCAGCCCGAGACGGGGCCCTGGCCGCGTACGGGCAGGTTGAGCACCAGGACCTGGCTGGCCAGGTCGTCCACGATCACCCCGGCCGACTCCCACAGCGTCCGCTGCCCCACCCGGTCGCCTGGCACGGCCGGCGACTCGTTGCGCAGCGCCAGGGCCCGCAGCACCAGCGAGGCCAGCGGCGAGCCCGCGGCCAGGGCCTTGGTGTCGCCGGTGGCCCGTTCGGCCAGTACGGGCAGCGGCACGGTTTGGGCGGGCAGATGGTCGAGAACGCGCGAGGCGGCCGTGAGCAGCTCGCCGTCTCCACGTCTGATGAGCCTGGTCAGCGTGCCGTCGGCGGCCAGGGCGTCGAGCCAGGCGGTGTGCCATGGCTCACCGGCGTGCCGGCCGCGGGCGGAGTCGGCGAGGAGCCGGTCGCGTTCGCCGTCAAGCGCCTGGCGCTCCGCGGCCCGGTCGCGCAGGGGACCGCCGAGTGTGGTCAGCACCTCGCGCAGATCGTGGGCGTACCGGTTGATCAGGAAGAGGTCCAGGTCGGAAAGAGGGACGGTGAGCCGCTTGACGTCCTCGGGACGGTAGCGGCCGGTCAGGCCGATGATGATCCGGCGCTCGGCCTCGGAGGGCGAGCCGATGCTGACCGAGCCCGACACGACGCCGTCGCGCTCCAGCTTGCGCCTGGCGGCGGCGAGCAGCCGGGCCCAGCCCTCCGCGCGGAGCTCATCAAGAGAGGGCAAGTGGGGAGTCCTCCGCGTCCTGAACCACCTTGCGGGTGCCCGGCGAGCCCAGGGCGGCGGTCAGGTCGCCGGTGTCGTCGGCCAGCAGTTGCGCGCCGTCCCACACCAGCAGCAGCGGGCTTACGGTGTGGTCGACCGGGGAGTGCGCCAGGTCGTAGTGGGCCGCGGCGGACACGGAGGCGTGGGTGGCCCACAGATCGTAGCCGGTCATGAAGAGGTCGAGGTCGAACTGCGCGGCCAGCGACATCAGCTCACCGCGCCCGGTGTCGTCCACCCCGGCGAACGCCTCGTCCAGTGCCAGCAGCCGCGGCGCGTCCGGCCGGGCCGAGTTGAGCATCGCGTGGGCCGCGGCGAACAGCGGCAGGTGCAGGGAGACCGACTGCTCGCCGCCCGACAGGCGGCTGTGCTTCGACCTGGTCAGCCGCTCCTCCGCGCCGCCCGGCCGGACGAGCTGGAAGGCGAACTGCCGCCACCTGCGATAGTCGAGTACGTCGGCCAGCAGTTCGCGGTAGGGCCGGTCGCGGTGGCGCGCCCGCGCGTTCTTGATCTGGGCGGCGAAGTGGCCGCGCATCCTGGCCAGGTCGTCGGGGCGCAGCCGGGCCGCGTCGCCGTCGAGCAGGCCGCAGACCGCGCGCTGCTCGTCGTCGAGATGGTCGGCCAGCAGCCAGCCCACCCCGACCGTGGTGCCCGAGGACATGCGGCGCGAACGCATCTCGGTGTTCATCCTGCGGATCAGGTCACGGGCGTCCACGGTGCGGTCGTGGATCTGCTGGGCCAGCCTGGTCAGCAGGGCGTCCTCCAGGATGCGCTGCTCGGAGTCGCTGAGCAGCTGCTGCTGGTCGTTCCTGCCGGCGGAGATCTTCGCGGCGAACGCGCCGACCGGCAGCGGGCCCTCCTCGTCCGTGACGCGTACCACGATCACGCCGTCGGCGCCGTCCCACTCGGGACGGTAGTCCTGGTCGGCGGCGGTCAGCTGGGCCTGCAGGTCTTCCAGGGCCTTGGTCAGCCGGGTGGTGGACTGCTTGAGCGAGATCTCGGTCGGGGTCAGGTCACGTGTGACGGCGAGGACGGCCTCGTGCACCTCGCGTACTCCGGCGGGCAGTTCCTCGGCCTGCCAGTCGGCCTCCTGCGCGGGCCAGGCCAGGCCGGGCGGGCACTTGAGCACGTCGAGCAGCTCGCGGCGGGCGTAGGGGGCCAGCTCGCGCGCGGTCTGGCGCTCCTCGCGCCTGGCCACGGCCAGCGCCTCGGCCGACGTCTCGACTCGGGTGCCTGCGCTCGCCTCGGCGGTCAGCGCGTCCTTCTCGGCGGTTCTGGCGGCCTGTGTCTCCTGCACCGCGCCGGTGATGTGCCGCTCGGTTCGCTCGACCTCGGCCAGCACCTCGCGGGCCTCCGCGCCGACCGTCGCCTGCAGCGCCTCCAGCTTGGCGGCCTCCTCGGTGTGCCGCCGGCGCGCGGCCTGCTCGGTCTCGGCCGCGCTCGCCTCGTCGTCGGCGGCCTCGGTCAGCCGGTCGGCAGCGGTCGCCACGCTGGAGAGCTGGCGGGTCGCCTCCCGCCGACGCCCGGCCAGGGTCCCGGCCGCGCGTTCGAACCGTTGTACGGCCCCCGCCACCTCATCGATCGCGTCGGGTGCCAGGCCGCGTTCGGCGCCGGTGCGGCGCAGCGCCCGTTCGGCGGCGCCGTGCGCGGCGAGGGCCTCGTCGAACCCGCGCTGGGCCTCGTCGGCGCCCTCCCTGGCGCCGCGCAGCCGGCCGGCCGCCTGCTCGCGGGCGCGCAGCGCCGTCACGATGGGGCCAGTCCTGGGCAACGCGGATCCGGCCGCCGCCACGGCCTCCAGCTTCGCCTCGGCCGCCGTGTCCTGCCGGTCGAGGTCAGCGAGGGTGTCGTCGAGAGCGGCGAGGCGGGCGTCGCACTCGGCCAGCCGGGCGGCGCGGCGCCGGGCCCTGGCCGTGGCGCCGATGTATTCAGCGTGTGCCTTGCGATGCGCGCCCAGCTGGACGCCCTGGAAGAACCGGCCACCAGGGGTGATCACGGGATGGCGCGGCGGGTCCTCGACGATGGGCTCCGCGGAGAACACTCCGAACTGCCGGCCGTCGTCGACGTTGTAGTCGTCGTCTTGCAGCTCGACAGCACGGAGGATACCTGCGACCCGGTTGCTGGGGACGGGGATGTCCTCGTCGGGCTCCAGAACGTCGAGCAAGGTCGCTCCACTGGCTGGATCCCCTTCAAACAGGTAGGCGTCAGAGTCGCCCACCCGAACCGGCTCGGGCTCCGGCGTGACCCAGGCGTCCAGGAGACCCGCGGCCTCCAATGCCGCTTCGATTCCGGCCGCTTCCTGCTCGCCGACCCTGTCCCTGAAGCGGACCAGCCGCCACAGCGGTGCTCCCGCACGGCCCTCCTGCGGCCTTGTACGTGCGGGATGGGGCGCGGGCGCGTCGTCATGCTCGGCGGCGATGCGCTGCCGCTCCTCCTGCACGCTCTGGCGTTCCTGCTCGGTCTGCCGCCGGGTTTCGCGCAGCCGGGCCTGCTCGTCCCGCAGGTCCTGCACGGTTGGCGCCGTCAGCTCGCCGAAGACCGCTTCCAGGGTGCGCGCGTCGGGCTCGCCCACCTGGTCCAGGGCCTCGGCCAGCGCGGTGGCGGTGGCCGGCGCGATGGTGTGGCGGTCGGCCCAGGCAGACAGCTCCGCATGCGCCGCGCTCCTGGTCCGCACCACCTCGGCGGCGGCCTCCGCCTCGGCCTCCTCGGCCTGCGCCAGCGCCGCCTGCGCCCGCTCCAGCGTGGCGCGGCCCAGGTCGCGGGCCTGTTCGGCCCTGGCAAGGGCGGTCAGCGCGGCGCGTACGGCGCGTACGTCGTCGGTGCGGGCCGCGACGCGGGCGCCGATCCGACCGGTGAAGCCGTCTTCCCCGGCGTCGCCGGCGCTCCACGCGATGCCCGCGGCCTGCGCCTCGTCGGCCAGTTCGCCGGCGGTCCTGGAGACGGCGGCCTCCAGTTCGGCCAGGTTGCGCCGCGCGGTCTCCAGCTCGGCCGCGGCCCTGGTCCTGGCCGCGGTACGCCGGTCCAGCTCGCCGCGGGCATGGCCGGCGTTGTCTGCGCACGTGCGTACCAGCCGTTCCAGGTCGGCGAGCTGTTGCAGCGCCTCGTAGGCGGCGCTCGCCTTGAGCTGCTCCAGCCTGGCGCGCAGCCCGGCCAGCGCGTCCTCGGCGGTGGAGGTGCGGGCCTCGGCCTGCGCCCGGTCCCGCTCGGCGGCGGCCAGCTTCTCCGTCGCCCGCAGGCGGGCTTCCGCGGCGGCGGCCACCTCCTCGCGGCGGCGGGTCAGCGCGTCGGCCGCCCAGCGGGCGTGGGTACGCAGGTAGGTGCGGTAGCTGGACAGGAACGCGGCCGTCGCCTCGTCGGCGGCGACCAAGCCCTCCAGCGTGCGCTGCACCGACTCCATGTCGTCGAAGGAGCGGGCCGCCTCGGTGATCAGCTCGTCGTCGATCGGGCGCAGGCCGTCGGTGAGGGTGTCGGACAGCTTGGCCGGGTCGAGGTTCTTGGCGAGCTGCGGCCTGCGCAGGGTGAGGATCAGCGTGATGAGCTGCTCGTAACGCTCCCTGCCCAGGCCGAACAGCCGCCGGTCGATGGCCGCACGGTAGTCGGAGGCCGAGCCGATCAGCGCCTGCTCGCCCAGCTCCGCCAGGAGCTGCTTGCGGGTCATCGGCCGGTCGTCGGGCGTGAGCAGCGAGAAGTCCGCGCCGACGCGGCCCTCGCAGACGAAGTGCCAGCGTACGGGGGTGTCGCGGTGCCGCTGGGCGTGCAACCCGATGCCGACGGTGACCGACTTATCGGTGCCGGGATCGCGGAACTCCATCCAGACGTAGCCGAGCGCGGAGTCCTGCCCGCGAAAGAGCAGGTTGGACTTCATCGTCCGGTCCTCGGAGGCGAACGGGTTGAGCCGCTTGGGGTCGATCCGCCCATCGAGCACGAACGGGAACAGCACCTCCAGCGCCTTGGTCTTGCCCGACCCGTTGGGCCCGCGCAGGATCAGCCAGCCGCCCGCGAAGGCGAACTCCTCATCCCGGTAGTCCCACAGATTGACGATGCCGGCCCGGGAAGGAACGAACCTGGTCACTTCACGTCCTCGAAGAGAGTGGTCTGATCGGGGCGGCGCTTCACCTCAGCGGTGACGCCGCGGTATCGGGCCAGCAACGGCAGCGCCAGCAGCCCGCCCTCGACGACGGCCACCAGGCGCAGCTTGGCCAGCAGTGCCACGGCCTCGCCGAGCAGCCGGTCGGGATCGGCCCGCCAGACGGCTCCGAAGGCGGCGCCGTACTGGCCGACGAGCTCGCGCATGACGCGCCGCGACCAGGTGTCGGGCAGGAACGGATAGACGGCGTCCCCGGCCTGTGCCGTCTCGGCCCGGTCGGGCCCGGCCAGCTCGGCCAGCACGTTGCCGTGCGGCAGTGCCGAGTCGATCCGGCCGGCCGTCTCGGCCAGGCGTTCCGCGGCGGTGGGCGCGGGCAGCAGCGCGGGAGCGTTGCGCCGGTTGCCAGGCCCGCAGTAGGTGGCGATGCGGGCGGCCAGGAGCAGTGCGGCCTGGGCGATCGTGCCGCCGCCCGGAAAGCGGACGTCGGACAGCCTGCCGGATGTGTCGATGACGGCCACCCCTTCCGCCCGCCGTTCGACGGTCAGCCCGGTCAGCCGCTCCAGGTCCTCGGCCAGGTTGGGGGAGCGGAGCTGGCCGTGCAGCGTCTCGTCGACCTCGGCGTAGTAGACGACCGGCTGCTCCAGCACCAGGCGCCGCGCCTTGCGCGCCGCCGCCCTGCGCATCGTGGCCTGGCCCTGCGAGAGGCCCTGACCGGTGGTGAACAACGCGGTGTCGAGCAACGCGGTGACCGAGCGTACGTGCTGGAGGACCCGGCTGGGGCGGTAGACGGCGCCGACGATCTCCCTGTCGATGTCGTAGAGCGCCTCGGCCCTGTCGGGGTCGTTGACCCAGGCGGACGCGGAGCCGTCGGCCAGGGCGAGCGCGCCCCGCCGCTCCAGCCAGGCCACCGCGTCCACGAACGCGTCCCGGTCGGGCTTGCGCTCGGTGTCCATGCCCAGCCCGTCGATCCTGGCGGCGTCGGCCGAGACCGCGTCGGCCAGCTCGCTCAGCGAGATCTGCGTGCCCGAGCGGCCCAGGGCCGCCAGCGTCAGCATCAGATAGGCGTAGCGTCTGCGGTTGAAGGGCCGATCGGTCCTGGTCAGCGCGGGCGTGGTGGCGTCGAGCCGGTCGTGGACGCGCAGCAGCCTGGCCGTGTCCGCGGTGGTGAGCAGCCGGTAGCCCAGCACCTCGGACAGGTCCGCGCGCAGCTGCGTCGTCCACCGCCTGACCAGCGGGAGCGCGCCCTTGTCCGGATAGGAAGGGGTGATCAGCGGGTGGCGGAGCAGCAACCGCACGGCCCGCTGGTAGTCGGCCAGCTCAAGGGGCGAGACGTCGGCGGCGACCCTCATACCGCGGACACCTCCAGACGCAGGCCGTCGAGGTGCAGCCGGCCGCGTACGGTCGCCACCGTGGTCGAGCCCGCGCAGGGACGCAACGTGAGGCGTACGCCGTGCGAGGATCCGCTGGCGGTCACGCTCCTGCTCGCCGGGACCCGCGCCGACAGCGCCAGGTCGAGCAGGCCCAGCAGGGTCTGCGTCTCCGGCTCGTCGAGCACCCGGTCGTAGAGGCCGTCGCCGGCCAGCGTGGCGGCGGCTGAGCGACGCTGCACCTGTGCCTTGAGCTGCTCGGCGCGCAGCCGCTGGCGCTGGGCGTCGTTGCGCTCGACGCGGCCCACTCCGTGCAGGCCGGGCGTGCGGCCCGACTGCACCAGGGTGCGCGCCACGCGCACCGGCTCGGCATCCCACCACGACAGCCTGCCGGGGATCAACTCCGGCTCGTCGTACGGCACCGCCACGTGCCGCGGCGAACCCAGATCGAAGGTGACCTGGAACAGCGCGTGCGCGTCGTCGTCGCTCTCACAGGCGACGAACCACTGGGCCAGGTGGCGGAGCTGGCTCTCCCTGCTCACCCCGCCGCGCCTGGCCTCGGTCACCCGGCGCAGCAGCGCCAGGACCCCGGCGATGGCGGTGACGGTCGCGCCCTGCAACCGCTCGGCCTCGCTCGCGGCGCCGTCGGCGAACCAGTGGGTCAGGCCCGACCAGCGCTGCCGCCAGTCCTCCTCCCGCTCGACCGGGGTGCGGAACAGCCGCTCGTCCGCCTCGGCCGCGAGGCCGATCAGCCGTTCGACGCCGGTCTCTGCCACCTCATCGACGGCGGCGGCCAGCAGCGGCTGGTAGCGGGCCAGTTCGGCGGTGAACTCGCGCATGTGGGCGAGCAGCGCGTCCTTGTGCGCCAGGAACACCTCCGGGCTGGTGTCGTTGGTGCGGGCCAGGTCACCGAGCATGAGGTAGAACCTGGCCGCCCGCGTCGCCATGTCGGACAGCACCCCGTCCAGGCGGCCCAGCTTGCGGTAGACCTCTTCGCTGTCGCCGACGCGGTTGGCCTCGGCCAGCGCCTTCAGGTCGGCCAGGATGTCGGGGAAGACCAGCCGGGACAGCTGCGCGTCCTCCAGGCCGGCGCCGAGGACGTCCTCCACCGCGCGATAGGCGCGATATCCCGCCTGGGTGAACTGGTAGACGTAGTGACGGTTGCGGTATTCGGCCAGGTTGGCCGCGCGGGTGCCGTCGTAGCTGCGGTCGAGCAGCCGCCAGTCGGCCAGTGAGTCGAGCAGCGGCTGCACGTCGTCGACCGCGGGGCAGGACGGGTGCTCCTCGCGCAGCGCGCCGAGCAACTCGCGGGCCTGCGAGGCGTGCAGCAGCACCTGGTAGTTGGCGCGGCCGCGGTCGAAGGCGCGCAGCAGCCACAGGTATTCGTGGCGTTTCTCCGCCGCGGCGAAGTGAAACAGCCGCATCCGATCGTCGAGCGTGAACGCGTCGATTCCGAACGCACCGGACCGTGCCTCGGCGTGTCCTGTGTTCTCGTCCATCTCGTCAAGCATGCCGTACATCGCCGAGGGTTCACACGAAGAAGGGGGCAATGAGCGATGCGCACACCGCGCGCCCTACTACGCTCCCATAGAAGGGCATTCATGGGGGCGGAGGGATTCGTGACGGTCAACGGGGCGGCGAGCCGCGAGGTGACGGCGGCGAATCCTGCGGCTGGTGAGGCGGTCGGGCGGGTCCTGGGCACGCAGGCGGCCTCGCCGCTGTCGTTCTGGGTCGGGCTGGAGCCCGGCAAGGTGCTTCAGCTCGACGACGTGGTGGTGACCAGGCGTGACGTGCCGGGGTACGGGCCGGTGCTGGTGGCGGGTGTGGTGACGACCGTGGAGGCCAGGCACGAGGGAGCCGCGTACGACTCCGACGTCTTCCTGATCGCCGACGGCGCGCTGCCCGCGGCCGTGGTGGAGGTGGCGGAGGTGCGCGTCACCAGGGTCGAGCCCGAGGTGTTCGTGCCGCCGCTGCCCGGCTCCAAGGTCTTCCTGGCCGGCGCCGGCGACCGCGACCTGGCGCTCTACTTCGACGTGATGGACCGGCGGATCCCCCTGGGCCTGGGCCGCGACGGCCAGCCGCTGTACGTCAACTTCGACTTCCTCGACGGCACCCGCGGCGCGCACGTGTCGATCTCCGGGGTCTCCGGTGTCGCCACCAAGACGTCCTTCGCCACGTTCCTCCTCTACTCGATCTTCAACTCGGGCGTCCTCGACGCCGAGTCCGCCAACACCAAGGCGTTGATCTTCTCCGTCAAGGGCGAGGACCTGCTCTTCCTCGACCACGACAACCTCCGGCTCGACGAGAAGGCGCGCGCCGCCTACGCCCGGCTGGGGCTGCCCGCGCAGCCGTTCGGCAGCGTCCACGTGTTCGCCCCGCCGCGTCCCGGCGACGTCAACGGCGTCCCCAACGTCTCCGCGCGCACCCAGGGGGTGAGCGCCTTCTACTGGACGCTGGTCGAGTTCTGCGAGGAGGAGTTGCTGCGGTTCGTCTTCGCCGACGCCGACGACGAGCGGGCCGGATACTCGCTGCTGGTGGGGCAGGTCGCGGCCCGGCTGAAGGCGTGGGCCGAGCCGGTGGGCGACGGCGGCGCGGTCATGGTGCAGGGTACGGGCTGCCGTACCTTCGCCGACCTGGTCGAGTTGCTGTCCGAGCAGTTGCAGGACGAGGGCAGCCGACTGCAGTGGACCGGCGCGCAGACCCCGCTCGGCACCGTCAACGCGTTCCTGCGCAGGCTCCGCAGCGCGATGAAGCCGCTGTCCCCGATCGTCCGGGGCGACCTGCCGTTCTACCGCAACCACTCCGTGAGCACCTCCGACGCGCAGGTGTCGATCGTGGACCTGCACAACCTGCCCGAGCGGGCGCAGCGGTTCGTGGTGGGCGTCGTGCTGCGCGGCGAGTTCCACCGCAAGGAGTCGGCGGGGACGGCCAAGCCGCTGCTGTTCGTCGTGCTGGACGAGCTGAACAAGTACGCGCCCCGCGAGGGCGACTCGCCGATCAAGGAGATCCTGCTCGATGTGGCCGAGCGGGGCCGCTCGCTCGGCGTCATCCTCATCGGCGCCCAGCAGACCGCCTCGGAGGTGGAGCGCCGCATCGTCTCCAACAGCGCCGTACGCGTCGCCGGCCGCCTCGACCCGGCCGAGGCCGCCAGATCGGAGTACGGCTGGCTGCCAGCGGCCGTACGGGAACGCGCCACGATCGCCAAACCGGGCACCATGTTCGTCGCCCAGCCGGAGATCCCCGTCCCGCTGGCCGTGGCCTTCCCCTTCCCCGCCTGGGCCACGCGTCCCTCCGAGGCGGCGGCCCCGGCGGGGAAGGTCTCGGAGGACCCGTTCAAGGGGCTGCCCGGCATCGAAGAAGACATTCCGCCCTTCTGACCACAGGTGGTTTCGTGAAGATCCTGCACACCGCGGACTGGCACGTGGGCAAGGTGCTCAAGGGCCGGACCCGCATCGACGAGCATCGCGACGTGCTGCGCGAGCTGGTCGCCGCCGCCCGTACTCATGACGTGGACGCCGTCATCGTGGCCGGGGACCTCTTCGACACCTCGGCCCCCACCCCCGAGGCGCAGTCGCTGGTGCTCAACGCGCTCATGGCCCTGCGCGGCGACGGCCGCGACGTGGTGGTGCTGGCGGGCAACCACGACAACCCGCAGCTGCTGGAGGTCTACCGGCCGGTGCTGGCCAAACTCGGCCTGCACGTGCTGGGCGCCTTCCGCCGCCCCGACGCGGGCGGCACGCTGGCCTTCACCGCCCGCTCGGGCGAGCCGGTCCGGCTGGCCGTGCTGCCCTTCCTGTCCCACAGGTACGTCGTACGCGCCGCCGAGGTGCTGTCCGGCACCGCGGCCGAGCACAACCGCGACTACGCCGCCCGCATCGCCGAGCTGATCGGCGCGCTCACCGCCGGCTTCCACGGCGACACCGTCAACCTGGTCACCACCCACGGCACGCTGCCGGGCGGCGCGTTCGGCGGCGGTGAGCGGGAGGCGCAGTCCATCTTCTCCTACTACTTCGAGGCGACCGCCTTCCCCGTCGCCACCCAGTACGCCGCGCTCGGCCACCTCCACCGCCGCCAGCAGATCCCTGGCCCATGCCCCATTTGGTACAGCGGCTCGCCCCTCGCAGTCGACTTCGGCGAGGAGGGCAACACCCCGGGGGCGTTGCTGGTGGAGGTGTCGCCGGGGCGGCCGGCGGTGGTGCGGGAGCTGACGTTCGCCTCGGCCAAGCGGTTGCGTACGGTGCGCGGCACGCTGGAGCAGCTCGAGGCCATGGAGTCGGGCGACGACTGGCTGAAGGTGATCGTGGAGGAGAAACCACGGGTGGGGCTGGCGGACGACGTACGCGACCTGCTGGGGGGTGCCGTGGACGTGGTGCTGGACGAGCGGTTCCGTCCGGTGCCCGCCACGCGGCAGGCCGGCTCGCCCGACCGCAGCCCGCGCGAGTTGTTCCGCGAGTACCTCACCGCGACCGGCCGCCACGACGACCAGGTGGCCGGGCTGTTCGACCGGCTCTACGACGAGGTGAGCGGCTGATGCGTCCCCTCCTGCTGCAGCTGGACCACTTCGGCAGCTTCCGCGAGCCGGTGAGCGTGGACTTCACCGACATCGAGTACTTCGCGCTGGTGGGGCCGACCGGCGCGGGCAAGAGCACGATCATCGACGCGATCTGCTTCGCCCTCTACGGCACCGTGCCGCGCTGGGGCAAGGAGAACGTCATCGCCCATGCCCTGGCGCCCTCGGTGACGGCGGGCAAGGTGGCGCTCGTGTTCGAGAGCGACGGGCGGCGTTACGGCGTGGTCCGTTCGATGGTGCGTGACGGCAAGGGCGCGGTGCGTACCAAAGAGGCCAGGATCGACGAGCTGGATCGCGCGGCGCCGCTCGACCGCGCGTACGACGCGGTGGTCAAACCCCTCGCCGAGGGAGAAAACGTCACCCCTGAGGCGCAGCGGGTGACCGGTCTCGAATACCGGTTCTTCACGCAGTGCGTGGTGCTGCCGCAGGGCAGGTTCGCGGAGTTCCTGCACGCCGCGCCGCGCGAGCGCCAGGACCTGCTGGTGCAGTTGCTCGACGCCGACGTGTACGAGCTGATCAGGCAGCGCGCCGCCCGCGAGGAGGAGACCGCCAGGCAGGCCGCCTCCTTCGCCAGGGACCAGCTCGCCAAGCTGTCAGGCGCGACGGCGGAGGCCGAGGGGGAGCTGGCCGAGCGGCTGGCCGCGCTGCGCCGGCTGGCCGAGACCATCGGCGCCGACCTGGACCTGCTGCGGGCCCGCGAGGCCGAGATCGGGCGCGCCGAGCAGGAGCGGGCCGCCGTGGCGGAACGGCAGTCGGTGCTGTCGTCGCTGCGCATGCCCGGCGCCGCGCCGACGCTGGCCGCCGCCCGGCGTGCCGCCGCCGAGGCCGTCGGCGTACGGGAGTCCGAGGTGGCCGGGCTGGAGGGCGACGAGCACGAGGCGTACGAGGCGCTCGCCGCGCTGGGTGATCGCGGTGAGCCGCGGGCGGCGCTCGCCGCACTGGACGCCCGCGAGCGCCTGGCCGCCCAGGCCGCCCGCGCCCGCGCCGAGGCCACCTCGGCGGCGGAGTCGCTGCATGGCCTCGCCACCGCGCGGGACGCGGCGGAACAGGCGCTCGCCACCGCCGAGAACCAGCGCGAACGGCTGCGCGACGCCCACGCCGCCGCCCACCTGGTCCACCGGCTGGCCGTGGGCGAGCCGTGCCCGGTGTGCCGGCACCCCGTCGCCGAGCTGCCCAGGCACGACCAGCCCGCCGACATCCGCACCGCCGACCGCGCCCTCGCGAACGCCCGCGAGCGGGCCGAGCGCGCCAGGTCCGCCCACGCCAAGGCGGAGACGTCGGCGTCGATGCTGGCCGCGCAGGCCACCCGGCTGGAGTCGGAGCTGACCGCGCTGCCCGCAGGGGGCGACCGGGCCGAGCTCGAAGGGCGGCTGGCCGCTGTCGCCAAGGCCGAGCAACTGGCCAAGGAGGCGCGCCACGCGCTCCGCGCCGCCCGCGGGCGGCTTGAGGAGGCGCGGACCGAGACCGAACAGGTCGAACGCCAGGCCGAGGCCGCGTGGCGGACGCTGGAGGCGGCCCGCGACCGGCTGCTCGTGTCAGGCGGTCACGAGGAGCCGCCGCCGCCCGTCGTACGCGGGGATCTGCACCGGGCCTGGACCGAGCTGCTCGGCTGGCGGGACCGGGCCGCGCAGGCCGCCCGCGCCGCGCTGGCCGAGCGCGAGGAGCGGCTCGCCGAGTCGCGCGCCCGGCTCGTGGCCGATCGTCGCAGGCTGGCCGAACGCCTGGCCGAGCACGGCGTCGACACCGCGAGCGACGCCTCGCCCGACCAGTTCGGCGCCGCCGTCGCCGCGGTCGTCGCCCGCGTGGACAGCGCGCTCGAACGCATCAAGGAGGATCGCCGCCGGGCCGCCGAGCTGGACGTCCAGATCACACAGAAGGAGCACGAGGCCAAGGTCGCCCACGAGCTCGCGCTGCGCCTGCGGGCCAACGCCTTCGAACGCTGGCTGTGCGCCGAGGCCCTGGCCGTCCTGGTCGCCTCGGCCTCGGAGACGCTGCGCGAGCTGTCGGACGGCCAGTACGAGCTGGCGCTCAGCGACAAGACCGGCGACATCGAGGTCATCGACCACGGCGAGGCCGGCCTGCGCCGCAGCGCGCGCACGCTGTCCGGCGGCGAGACCTTCCAGGCCGCGCTCGCCCTGGCCTTGGCGCTGTCCGGCGCGGTGGCCAGGAGGCTGGAGTCGATCTTCCTGGACGAGGGCTTCGGCACGCTCGACCCGGCCACGCTCGACACCGTCGCCACCACCCTCGAACGCCTCGCCGCCGGTCAGGAACGGGTGATCGGCATCGTGACGCACGTTCCGGCGCTGGCGGAGCGGGTGCCGGTACGCTTCGAGGTCAGCCGCGACGGCAAGGGCTCCCACGTACGGAAGGCAGGTCACCGGTGACGGGTTTCACCGTCGATCCTTGGGACCCCGGCTATGCCGCCGCGCTCGCCGTCGAGGCGCTTTCCGAGCTGGGCGCCACCAGCGCCGAGCTGGTGCTGGACATCGAGCGGCCGGCCGCGGACTGGAAGCCGGTCACGCCCGGTCCCGGCACGTCGGCGCCGGAGACGCTGCTGGTGGCGGATGGCGTACGCAGGATCGACGCCCGGGTCTGGGTGCACGATCCGGACACCCCGATGCCGGTTCCCGGGATCGCCGCTTCCTACGCCGCCGGGATCGTCAGGTGCGGTCCCGATGGGGCCGATCTGGCGGCGATCGACGTCCACCGGTCGCTGATCTCGGCCTCGCCGTACACGCCTGAGGTGAAGACGGCGCACGCGGCGTACCAGCCGGTCAAGGCCGCGGACGCCAGCTTCGAGGAGCTGTCCCTGGCGTTGCAGCGCCAGGTCACCCAGCTCGAGGTGGACCTGGCGGTGCGGCACCGCTCGGGGAGCGACGACCTGCTGCTGGTGGACGGGCCGCTGCGCGGGCGCACGCACCTGCCGCGGACGGTGGGCTACATCAAGACCCACCACGCCGCCTACCTGCCGGCGCCGCAGTCTGCGGTCGTCGCCGCGCTCGGTCCTGGGCAGCGTACGCCGGTGTTCCTGATGGGGACGAGCTGGCGGCGGCACGCCTGGTACGTACGCCTCCCGGTCCGGTCGCCGGCCCCGTGGGCGGGCATCGCACGCTGCGAGGCCGGCGCGGATCTCGACCCCTCCGAGGTGGTGCGCCTGGCGGACGCGGTCACCCTGGCCCTGCCTCCGCTCGCGGGAGTGGACTACAAGGACCCGCGCGCGCCCCAGAACCTGGTCCCGATCGGCGGCCTGGAGAAGCTCCTGCGCCATCATCTGGGCGATGCCCGCCTGCTGTATCGCGCGCTGCGCACGGTCGCGCTCGGTTAGGCACCTGCCCTGGCGCCCGCCTTACCAGCCGTCCCAGCCGTCGCAGATCGGCACGGTGAGGCTCTTCTGCGTGTGGTTGGGGCTGACCACCTCGAACACGACCCGATACGTGCCCTCGCCCTTCCAGGTGATCGACGGGAGCAGGGGCTTGGAGGACGAGGTGCCGATCTCCCTGCCCTGGTTCTGGCCGTTGACGATCCAGCGGTAGGTGTAGGAGCCGGTGGCCGAGACCTTGGCCCAGATGTTCGTGTCGGCCCGCCAGCAGTCGCCCACCCTGATGCCCTCATAGTCGAACGCCACCGACGTCACGCCGCCGGCCGGTTTCTTGGTGGCCGGTTTGCTGGTGGGGCTCGGCTCTTCTTCTTTTGCGGGTTCCTCTGTGGGTTCCTTGGTGGGCGGGGCGGTGGTGGTGGCGGTCTTGCTCGGGTGCGGTCGTGAGGGTGGGCGCAGCGCCCTGGCGGGCTCCTTCTGCCCTGTGACCGGGTGCGAAGTGCTGGGGGAAGGCGTCGTGGCGATGACCGCGGTGCTGCTCTGACCGGGTGGGCCGGGTAACCAGAGCCAGGCGGCGCCCAGCGCACCGGCCACCGCCAGCGCCGATCCACCGGCCAGCAGCACCATCCGGTTGCGCGAGGCGGTCCGTACGGGGCCGGTCCGGCCATGGGAGATCGCGTGCCGGGATCTGCCCGGGGAGGTCGCCTCGGGAAACCCCGCCGCGGCGGGCGGGCGCGGGTGACCGCCTGGGGATGGCTCGTGCGTTGGAACACTTGGGTATGGGGGTCCGCCCGGGAACGGCTCGTGCGCGGGACCACCTGGGTATGGGGGTCCGCTCGGGAACGGTGAGTGGGCGGGACCGTTCGGGTTC
>NZ_JADOGI010000243.1 GCF_015645445.1 Nonomuraea cypriaca
GCTTGGTGGACGGGTGGCGGAGGGGGGCGGCCAGGCGGAGGAGGACGTCGCGCATGGCCGGGCGGGCGGACGGGTCCTTGGCCAGGCAGGCGGACACGACCTCGCGGAGCGGCCCCCGCAGGTCGCCGGTCTGCGGCTCGTCGTTCAGTATGCGGTTGATCACCGCGGGCAGCGAGTCGTCGCCGAACGGCGGCGTCCCCGTGGCCGCGAACACGATCACCGACGCCCACGCGAACACGTCCGCCGGCGCCCCCACCGACTTCCCCGCGAGCTGCTCGGGAGCCATGTACGCGGGCGTCCCCACGATGTTGCTGGTGGCGCTGATCCCCGAGGCGAACGCCCCCGCGACGCAGAAGTCCACCACCCGCGGCCCGTCGGCCCCGAGCAGCACGTTCGAAGGCTTGAAGTCCGCGTGCACGGCCCCGGCCTGGTGGATCGCGTCCAGCGCGGTCGCGGTCGCCACGGCGAGCCGCTGCAAATCCGCCCCGCCGTGCCTGCCCACCTGCTGGAGCGAGGGCCCGTCCACGTACTCGGCCACGATGTACGGCCTGCCGGACGTGGCGGCGTCGAGCACCTGCGCCAGGCAGAACGGCTCCACCCGGCGCGCGGCCGCCAGCACCTCGGCGAGGCGGTCGCCGTCGGTCAGCCCCTCGCGCAGCACCTTGACGGCGACGGGTGTCCCGTTGCGGGCCTGGCCGAGATAGACGACACCGTGGCCGCCCGCGCCCAGCCGCCCGACCAGCCGGTAGGGTCCCACCGCTGCCGGGTCGCCCTCGCGCAGGGGTTCGACGTTGGGCATGAGGGGAGTGACTCCTGTGACGGCTGAGCTGAACTCCAGCACCCTACTGGCAAAGGTCAAGACTTGTCAGAAGTTAGGCTGATCAACAAGAAGAAAGGGGGGAAACAGGATGCACTCGCTGGAGGACTACGCCGACGGCGTACGTACGGGCTCCCGTACGTGGATCGCCAGGGCGATCACGCTGGTCGAGTCGACCAGGCCCGACCACATGGCTCTGGCGCAGCGGCTGCTCGTCGAGCTGACCCCGCTGACCGGGCACGCGCGCAGGGTCGGCATCTCGGGCGTGCCCGGTGTGGGGAAGTCCACGTTCATCGACACGCTCGGAACTCTCCTTACCGGGCAGGGGCACAAGGTCGCCGTGCTGGCCGTGGACCCGTCCTCCAGCAGGACGGGCGGCAGCATCCTGGGGGACAAGACCCGCATGGCCCGCCTGGCGGTCGATCCCGCCGCCTTCATCCGCCCGTCGCCGACCTCCGGCACGCTGGGCGGCGTCACCAAGGCGACCAGGGAGGCCATGATCGTGGTCGAGGCGGCAGGCTTCGACGTCGTCCTGGTCGAGACCGTCGGCGTCGGGCAGTCGGAGACCGCGGTGGCCGACATGGTGGACACGTTCCTGCTGCTCACCCTGGCCCGCACCGGCGACCAGCTGCAGGGGATCAAGAAGGGCGTGCTGGAGCTGGCCGACGTCATCGCGGTCAACAAGGCCGACGGCGAGCACCAGCTCCCCGCCAGGAAGGCAGCTCGCGAGCTGGCCGGCGCGCTGCGCATGCTGCGCTCCGACACCGCCCCGCCGCCCGTGCTCACCTGCAGCGGCCTCACCGGCGACGGCCTGGAGAAGCTCTGGCGGCACGTCGTGGCCCACCAGGACGCGCTCGACCTGGCCGTCAAGCGCCGCCGCCAGCAGGTCCAGTGGACCTGGACCCTCGTACGTGAGCGGCTGCTGTCCGAGCTGCGCAACGATCCCGAGGTCGCGGCGATCAGCGAGGAGGTGGAACGCGAGGTCCTGTCTGGCAAGCTGACCCCCTCTCTCGCGGCCGATCGCCTTCTGTCCGCGTTCAAGCGCTCCTGACCTTTTCCTGCCACCAGGCGGCGCAGCCGGATACCCACCGGGGGTGGAGATACCTTCCTCCCGGGCTGAAGTATCCGTATCCGCAACGTCACACTCCGTCGGTCCTCCTGTTGCGGCGTGCCACGATGTCGCGGAACCGACTTGGGAGAGGTGCGAATGTGCGCGGAACCGATGCTGCCCGGCAAGGTGGCGGGGGCTCTGGAGGAGTACGGCCGGCTGCTGGGGGAGCACGGGATCACCTGGGGCGAACCGGAGAACCACTATGTGAAGTTCTTCGCCAGGCGCCGGGTGCTGCCGCCCGCGCTCTTCGACCGCTTCTGGGAGCTCGTCTGCAAGTCGGTCGCCGAGACTCACCCCGGCGAGCCGCCCGACCGGCTCGCCACCCGTCTGGACGAGCCCGACTACGACCGGGTGCTGCGTGACACCCTCGACGGGGAGTTGCCCGCGCACCTCGTCGCCGTACGGGTGATCCCGGACGGGGTCGAGGTCGAAGGCACGCCGAGGACCGTCCTGCTGCCCACCGCCTACCCGCCACGCCAGAACAAAGGCGACGGTAAGCGGCACACGCCGCCGATACCGCTGCCCGACCGCGGTGAGGAGGGGATCTCCCTGCTCATCGACTCCAGCCGCGACCACTCGTGCCGGGTCATCGTGGACGACCTGAAGCGCGAGCTGGGTCCCCGCGGCGCCTGGCTGGTCGAGGCGGACCACGGCAGCATGGTCCTCATCGACGGCAGGCGGGTGCGCCTCAACACCCTCCTGCGCCCCACCCACTCCGCCAGGCTCCGCCTCGTGGCCGGGATGCCCTGCCGGTGGAGCGTCATGAGCTGGGACGGCCAGGGCTGGTACCCGCCCGGCACCCCGCACCGCTACGACTTCCACGGCCGCCCGTACTTCCACGGCGACGACGTCGTCGTCGAGGTCCCCGCCCACCCGCTCACGATCACCGTCACCAGGGGCATGGAGCACGACAGGAAGGAGCTGGAGCTCAGGCCGGAGCCAGGCGAGGAACACCTGATCGGCCTCACCCCCGAACGCCTCTACGACGCCGCCGCCCGCGGCTGGTACGGCGCCGACATGCACGTCCACCTCAACTGGGGCGGCGACGTAGTGAGCGTCCCCGCGGACGCCGCCGCCGCGCAGCACGGCGAGGACCTGCACGTGCTCAACCTGCTGGCCGGCAACGTCTCCGGCCGGCGCGTCTACGACCGCGAGGCCCTCGAACAGTGGACGGGTGAGGACCTGCCGTGGTCCGACGCCACGCACCTGGCCAGGATGGGCGTCGAATACCGCAACGACCTGCTCGGCCACGTCTACGCCTTCGCGCCGCGCGCCGCCCCGGCCCGCTTCCACACCGGGTTCGACGGCGACGCGGACTGGCCGCCCAACGCCGACGGGCTGCGGGAGCTACGCGGGCTCGGGGCGCTCGTCGGCTACAGCCACCCGTTCCGCACGCCGATCACCGACGGCGCGCCGCCCCAGGGCGTCGTCTCGCCGGTCCCGCGCAACTGCGCCGCCCGCGAGCTGGTCGCCGACGCCGCGCTCGGGCTCGTGGACAGCCTCGACGTGCTCACCCACGCCTCGATCGCGTCGACGGCCGCGGTGTACCGGCGGCTGATCGGCGCGGGCAACCGGCTCGCGGTGACCGCGGGGACGGACGCGATGATCTCCTTCACCCGCTCGGACAACCAGTCGAACCCGCCCGGCTGGGCCCGCGTCTACGCCCGCACCGACGGGCCGCTGACCGCCCGGGCGTTCGCCGCCGCCGTACGCGCGGGCCGTACGTTCGCCACCACCGGGCCCTGGCTGGAGCTGTCGGTCAACGGCCACGGCCCCGGCCACGTCATCCAGGCCCGCCGGGGCGACCGGATCAGCGTCACCGCCCGCGCGATCGGGCCCGAGGTGGCGGCCGTGCGCATCCGTACCGCCGATGGCGTGCGGGCGGGAGGGGAGCGGCTGCGGGACGAGGACGGCGGCCGGGACGAGGCGCTGAGCGTGACGGCCGACCTGCGGCTGGACGGGCCGACGTACGTGGTGGCCGAGGTCCTGTGCGACCCCCACCCCCGCACCATGACCTCCACCGGGTACGCCCTCACCAGCCCCGTCTACGTGGACGTGGACGGCAGGCAGGTCGCCAGGGAGGAGGACGTGCGCTGGTGCCTGGAGTGGCTCGACCTGCTGGAGGACCTGATCAGGCAGCACGGCCGCCTGGCGAGCCCACTCCAGTTCGGTGACCACATGTCCCTGCTCGAGCAGGCGAGGGCGATCTACCGGGCGCGGCTAGGCTGACCGGAATGAAGGTCGAACTCCTGCTGCGCCCCCACCCCGCCTGGCTCGAGCACCTCGAGTCCCTGGGTGGCTTCGACGTCACCTTCCCCGACGATCTCCCCTCGGAGCTGCTCAGGCTCACCGTCCCGCACGAGGACGTCAACGCCGTCATCGCGGATCGCCCCGAGCCGGGCGGCCCGCGGTGGTGGCTGTTGGAGCGGTGCGTGCACTCGCTCGTGTCCACGATGGGCCGGGTGGAGGACCCGCCGCGGTTCGTGCCGCTGCCGGAGCTGGGGCCGTACTTCTACGTGCACGTCTATCTCGCCGCGCTGCCGTACACCCGGAGATACCATCGCGAGCTGGGCGTTCCGGAGGAGGTGTCCTGGGCGACGTTCACCGATCTGGGGCGCAACATGGCCGTGCACCGCAAGCGCCACGGCACCGGCGGGCTGCACGCGCCCGACTGGTTCATGCTGCACGCCAGGGGGATCCTCTACCAGCTCGGCCGGCTCCAGTTCAACAGGGCCGTGCTCGGCCCCTCCGCGAGCGAGGCCGTCACGGTCGCGGGGCTGCCGGTGGAGCCCGGGTCGCCGTCGCTCGGCGTGCACATCCCCGACTTCCACGGCTCGCTGACGCCCGAGGAGTGCGACGCGTCGTTCGAGCTGGCCAGGAGCTTCTTCCCCCGGCACTTCCCCGGCGAGCGGCCGCGCGTCATGACGTGCGGGTCGTGGGTGCTGGACGACCAGCTCGCCGGCTACCTGCCCGCATCCTCCAACATCGTCGCCTTCCAGCGCCGTTTCCACCTGCTGCACAGGTTCGACGACAGCGAGATGCTGTCGTTCGTGTTCGGGAGGGAGGCCGACCTGGCCGAGCTGCCGCGCCGCACGCGGCTGGAGCGGGCCATCGCCGACCACCTCGCGGCCGGCGGCACCTGGCACGGCCGCATCGGCTGGCTTCCCTTCTGACTAAGGGGGTGTTGTGAGCATGCCGGGCAGCGGGGCCGCCACCCCGTCGCGTACGCACACGTACGTGATCGTGCCGACGGCCACCAGTTCGCCCTCTCTCCGTACGGTGAAGGTCATCGTCAGTGACGTGGTGCCGACCCGGGCCGGCGCGCTCTCCACGGCCAGTACGTCGCCGAGGCGGGCGGGTGCGTGATGCTCGCAGCCGCTCGCCTTGACCACCAGGTCGGCTCCCTCGCGCCGGAGCCGGTCGTAGCCGCCTCTCGCGCCGAGCCAGTCGAGGAAGGCGTCCTCGAAATACTCGTAGTAGCGGATGGCGTGCATCATGGCCTGCGCGTCGCAGTGCCGTGGCCGCACCGGGAGATGGGAGATCACGGGGATCAGGCGTAGAAGGAGTCGAGCGTACCGCCGTGGCGCTCCTCGACGGCCTTCCGCTTGATCTTGAGGCTGGGCGTCAGCTCTCCCGTCTCCACCGTGAAGTCCTCCGCCAGGATCGCGAACTTCTTGATCGTCGCGTAGCTCGCCTGGTCCGCGTTGACCCGTTCGACGGCCTTGCGCACCTCCGCCAGCATGCGCGGGTGCACGCGCAACTCCTCCGGGTCGGCCGGCAGCGACTCCGCCGCCGCCCACGGCCCGGTCACCTCCATGTCGAGCGTGACCAGCGCCGTGACGTAGTTGCGCCGGTCGCCGTGGACGAACACGTGCGACACGTACGGGCAGGCCGCCTTGAGCCGGCCCTCCAGGTACGTCGGCGCGATGTACTTGCCGCCCGAGGTCTTGATCAGCTCCTTCTTGCGGTCGGTGATGGTCAGCCGCCCGGCCGAGTCCAGCTCACCGATGTCGCCGGTACGCAGCCAGCCGTCCTCCAGCGTCTGGGCCGTCTCCTCCGGCAGGCCGTGGTAGCCGCGCATGACGCCGCGCCCGCCGATCAGGATCTCGCCGTCGTCGTCGATGCGGACCTCGGTGCCGGGGAACGGCGGCCCGACCGTGCCGAAGCGCACCGACTCCGGCCGGTTGAGGAAGCTGCCCGCCGAGGACTCGGTGAGGCCGTAGCCCTCGAGGATCGTCAGACCGGCGCCGTCGAAGAACTCGGCGATGTCCTTCGACAGCGGGGCCGCCCCGGAGATGAAGAACCGGATCCGGCCGCCGAACCTGGTCCGCAACTTGGTGAACACCAGGCGGTCTGCCAGGGCGTACTCGATCCTGGTGGTCAGCGGGACGGCCTTCCCTGCCTGACGGGCCCTGCTGACCCTGATGCCGGTCGCCCGCGCCCAGTTGAAGATCTTCAGCTTGACGCCGCCCTCGCGCTCCTGGGTGGCGGCTACGGTGTTGTGGATCTTCTCGAAGATGCGCGGCGCGGCCGCCATGAACGTCGGCCGCAGCACGCCGAGATTGTCGGCGATCTTGTCGAGGCGGCCGTCGATCGCGGTCGGCACGCCGATGCCGATCATCACCACCTCCAGCAGCTTGCCGAACGAGTGGGACAGCGGCAGCCACAGGAAGTGCAGGTCGTCCCCGGAGATCATGCCGAGCTCGCGCACGGCGCTCGCGGTGTAGAGCCAGTTGTCGTGGGTCAGCTCCACGCCCTTGGGGCGGCCGGTGGTGCCCGAGGTGTAGATGAGCGTCGCCAGGTCGTCCTGGGCGATGGCGTCGACCATCGCGTCGTAGTCGCCGTCGCCCTGGCCGCTCAACGAGTCGAACGTGATCACCCACCCGTCGTCGCTCGGCGAGCCGTCGACGACCACCACGTGCGTGACGTCGGGCAGCTCCTTCCGCACGGAGAGGAGCTTGGCGACCTGGTCGTCGTTCTCGGCGATGACGATCGTGCTGCCGGAGTCGGTGATGACGAAGGCGGACTCGGCGGCCGTGTTGGACGGGTAGATCGTGGTCGTGGCCGCCCCCGTGGCCAGCACCGCCAGGTCGGCGAGGATCCATTCGAGCCGGGTCGAGCACAGGATCGACACGCGCCTGCCGGGGCCGGCGCCGAGCTCGGCCAGGCCCAGGGCCAGCCCGCGCACCTGCTCGCCCACCTCCCGCCACGAAAGCGAGGCCCAGCCGTCGTCCGAGGGCGTCCGGTACGCCTCCGCGTCCGGGGTCGCCGCGATCCGATCGCGCAGCAGGGAGGGAATGCTTGCCATACCTGACCTCCTGGGGGTGTTGACCAGACTCTAGGACCACATCCCCGTATCAGTCGACGTTTCCGGATCGTTTCCGGGAGCGGCGCGGGGCGGCCGTGGCGACCAGGTTCGCCGTGCGCACCTCCCAGGCGCCGCAGGCGCACCGTAAGTACGACACGACGCCCTCGGAGGTGCGGTGGGACGAGACGACGGTCAGGGCGAAGGGGTCGTGCGGCGAGCCGCACCTGCACTTCTACTCCCACGACGCCGACGTCGTCTCCAGGGCGAAGGACACCTCGGCGGGGGGACTGGCCATGGCGATGTCGTTCGCCGGCGGCCGCCGCCTGGGGCGCTGCGACAGGGAGGGCTGCGCGACCGTCTACGTCGACACCTCGCGCAACGGGCGGCGCCGGTTCTGCTCACTGGCCTGCGCCAACAGGGTCAACGTGGCGGCGCACCGGGCACGTCACCTTGCCGGTTAGACCGCGGCTCGCATAGACTCCCCAACATCTTATCGCCGAGCCGTGGGGGCTGTTGACGTGAGGATCTGAGGTCGCGGGCACCGCGCCGTTCCGCCCTGCCGATGAGCATGGGCATGCGCGCACACCTGGACCTCGGCGAGATCCTCGCCCTCATCGCGAACTCCGCGAGTTCCCGTGTGTCGCACGCATCTGCGGTGATTCCCGCCAAGTCACGAAATTTCGACGTTTGTGACGGGAGCCGCCTTATGCCTTTTTCCATTGTTGTTGATCATGTGTCCTTCGGCTGGTCCGACGGCACGACCGTGCTCGACTGCCTCGACGCCGCGTTCCCCGCCGGACGTACCGGGCTTATCGGGGTCAACGGGTCGGGCAAGTCCACGCTGCTGAGGATCATCGCCGGTGAGCTGGTCCCGCTGTCCGGATCGGTGTCGGTCTGGGGTGAGGTGGGATACCTGCCGCAGAACGTCCCGCTGGCCGCCCGCCGTACCGTGCCCGACCTGCTGGAGATCAGCGGGAAGCGGGCGGCGCTGCACGCCATCGAGGGCGGCGACGTGGCCGAGGAGCACTTCGCCGCGGTCGGGGACGACTGGGACGTCGAGGAGCGCGCGCTCGCCGAGCTCGACCGGCTCGGACTCGGCCACATCGGCCTCGACCGCACGGTCGGCACGCTCTCCGGCGGCGAGACCATCATGGTCGCGCTGGCCGCGCAACTGCTGAAACGGCCCGAGGTGCTGCTGCTCGACGAGCCCACCAACAACCTCGACCTGGACGCGCGGGAACGGCTCTACGCCGCCGTCGACTCCTGGCCGGGTGTGCTGCTGGTCGTCAGCCACGACCGGGCACTGCTGGAGCTGGTCGACCAGGTCGCCGAGCTGCGCGATGGCGTCGTACGCATGTACGGCGGCAACCTGACCCGCTACGAGGAGCAGGTCGCCGCCGAGCAGGAGGCCGCCGAGCGCACCGTACGCGTCGCGGAAGGCGAGGTACGACGGCAGCAACGCGAACTCATCGAGGCCAGGACCAAGATGGACAGGAGCCTGCGTTACGGAAGGAAGGCGTTCGAGAACAAGAAGGTGCCGAAGATCGTCGCGAACGGTCTCAAGCGGAAGGCCCAGGTGTCCGCGGGCAAGCAGCGCACCCTGCACACGGAGAAACTGGAGGAGGCGCGGGAGCGGCTGACCGAGGCCGAGCAGGCCGTACGCGACGACGACGAGATCCGCATCCCGTTGCCGGGCACCGAGGTCCCCGCCGGCCGCACGGTCCTCACCCTCCCCCTCTCACCACCCTCCGGCCCTCGGGCCAGTGAGACCAGTGAGACCAGGGAGGCCAAGGAGTGCCAGGTGGTCGATTCGGTTGGGGAAGCCGGTGGTGGCGTGGCAAACGAGGCGGAAGCGGGGGAGAAGGCCGGTGAGGCGGTGCGCGTGCTGGAGACGCTGGTCATTCGCGGGCCCGAGCGCATCGCGCTGCTCGGCCCGAACGGCTCGGGCAAGACCACGCTGCTCAAGCGGATCGTCGAGCACGGCGCCCACGTGCCGGTGCGCTACCTGCCCCAGCGGCTCGACCTGCTGGACGACCGGCTCAGCGTGGTGGACAACGTCCGCGCCCTGGCGCCGTCGGCCTCGGTGAACGACGTGCGGGCGCGGCTGGCGCGCTTCCTGTTCCGGGGTGAGCGGGTCAACCAGGCCGTCGGCACGCTGTCGGGTGGCGAGCGGTTCCGCGCCACGCTGGCCGCCCTGCTGTCGGCGGAGCCGCCGCCCCAGCTGCTCCTGCTCGACGAGCCGACGAACAACCTGGACATGCCCAGCGTCCGTCAGCTCGCCCAGGCGCTGGCGTCGTACCGGGGGGCGCTCATCGTGGCCGGCCACGATCTGCCGTTCCTGGAGACGCTCGGCATCACCCGCTGGTTGCGGCAGGACCGGGAGGTCGGACTGACCGAATCATGATTGACGTTTAGGGAGCAACCGGGCGATAGTGTGGCAGGTGGCAGCACCCCGGTTGATCTCCTGCGTTCTCGCGTTAGCGACGCTCACCGCGTGCTCGTCGTCCGTGCCCTCACCGACAGGTGGCGAGCCGAAGGTCAGCGGTGTGGCCGGCGGCAGCGACGGGGCCGTCCCCAACGGCGGTGGCACGGTGGCGAGCAGCCCGAGCCCCACCGCGCTGACCCCCGAGGCGTACAAGGAGGAGCTCGACCGCCGGCACAAGTCGATGGCCGGCGCGATCGACGCCGTGGCGGGCGCGCGCGGGGTCAAGACACTGGACCAGCGGGTCGGCCGGGCCGAGGAGGCACTGAGCGGCGCCGCCGACGCGCTGGCCGCGATCACCCCGCCCGACGCCGTACGCGCCCAGCACGACACGTACGTCTCCAGCCTGCGTGACCTCGCCACCGAGTTGGGCTCGACGGCCGGCAAGGTCGGCGCGCGGGACCTCTGCACGTCCTCAGCGGTGCTCACCGACCTCGACGACCGGCTCGCCGCGCTCGACGAGGCCGGCGAGGCCCTGCAGAGCGCCGGGGACTTCCCCGCCGACGTCGTCGACGTGAAGGCCGCCGACCGCCGGACCAGGCGGCTGAGCAACGGCTCGTTCATCCGCCAGGGCACCCTCAACGGCCGCAGCTCCCTGGAGATCGACAACGGCGGCGCCAGCGACGCCGTGATCACCGTCATGAGGGGTGGCAGCAAGGCGTTCAGCGTGTACGTGCGCAAGAAGACCAAGTTCAAGGTCAAGGGCGTACGGGACGGCAACTACAAGATCTACTTCACGCACGGCGTGGACTGGGACGCCAAGAGCAGGGCGTTCACGCGGGACTGCAGTTTCGAGCGGTTCCAGAAGACGGTGACGTTCAAGACGACCTTCACCGCGACGCAGATCCGCTGGCACGACTGGCGGATCACGCTGCACGCCATCTCGGGCGGCAACGCCCGCACCTCGCAGGTGGACCCGGAGGACTTCCCCACCTGACGAGCCCTTTCACCCAGGCGATCCTGGTGGGGGCCGCGCATCCCGCGGACGCGCGGCCCTGCTCCGATCAGGTTTCGATCAGGTGGAGAAGAGCATGCCCACCCAGCTGCGCTGGCCGCGGTGGCCGTAGTGACCCCCGTGGCCACCGTGGCCGCCGTGCGGCGCGCCCCAAGCGGGACCGGGGGCCGGTCCGGGCGGCGGAGGCGCGTGATACTGCGTCTCCATCCGGCTCAGCGTCTCCAGCTCGCCGTAGTCCAGGAAGATCCCACGGCAGTTGTCGCACTGCTCGATGTGGACGCCGTTGCGCTCGTAGGTCCGCATGTTCCCGCGGCACTTAGGGCACTGCATCTAAGTCGCTCTCCTTGGCTATGAGGTCTCCAGGATGAAACCTACCCCGCGCAACCCCGTCACGCTCGGACGATTCTGTTGCACGATTCGACCAACGAATGTTCGACCTCGTCGAGTTCCCGGCCTTCCCGCCCGGCGTTGAGCACGGCCACGGCGGCCAGCTGCACGGTCAGGGCCCTGGCCGGCAGGTCGAGCCGCTCCCAGGGGTCGTGCCCCTGGCCGAGCGCGGGCCCGCCGGAGCCCAGATACGCCCCCAGGAACCGCTCCCACACGTCAGGTTCGAGCAGCCCCGCGGCGTACCAGGCGGCGGGCCTGGCCAGGTCCCACGCCGGGTCGCCGACGCCGAGGTCGTCGACGTCGATGAGTCGCCAGCCGTCCCGGTGGACGAGCTGCCCCAGGTGCCAGTCACCGTGCGTGAGCAGCTTCGGCAGCGGCGCCGGCTCTGGCAGCTCCTTGAACACCCGCCTGATCAACTGCTCCACGGGGCCGTCGCCGGCCATCCGGTCCACCGCGCGGGCGGCCCGCGCGGGGCCTCCGGCGGCGGGCAGCACGGGCATCAGGGTGAGGGGGATCGCGTGCAGCCTGGCCAGCAGCCTGGCGCCCTCCTCCCAGGGGGCCGAACCTGGGTCGTCCTGCGCGACGGGACGGCCCGCTGGCCACACCGTCACCGCGCGGCCCCCGGCCGACAGCACCTCGGGATCGAGCGGGGCCAGCATCACGCCGTTGACCGCGGCCGAGGCGACGGCCCGCAGCCTGATCCGCAACGACTCAGGGTCGTCGCGCGCGGAATGTGCCTTGACCACCACCTCGCCCCTGCGTAACACCACGACATCCGTGCGCGTCGCGTGCAACACCGGCGCTCCGGTGCCGCCGTACGCCGCGGCGATACCTACCAGCTCCTCCTCCAGACCCACTCGTACAGACTAGGGGTATGAGAATCGGTTTCGCCCTTCCGCAGTCGGGGCCCTGGGCCACACCGGAGAACATGCGCCGCATCGCCACGCGAGCGGAGGAACTCGGCTATCACGAGCTGTGGACGTTCCAGCGGCTGCTGTATCCCGTCGGGCACACCATGGGGCCGACCTACCGCAGCGTGCACGACCCGCTGATCACGCTGGCGCACGTGGCCGGCGCGACGAGCAGGATCAGGCTCTCTGTCGCGGTCATCAACGCGTACGTCCAGCCGGTGCTGCTGGCCAAACAGCTGGCCACGCTGCAGACGATCTCGGGCGGCCGGGTCACGGCCGGCATCGGGCTGGGCTGGCTGCCGGAGGAGTTCGAGGCGTCGGGGGTGGCCTTCGGCGGGCGCGGGCGCAGGGTCGAGGAGTTCGTCGAGGTGCTGCGCAAGGCGTGGGCGGACGACGTGGTGGAGCACGCCGGCGAGTTCTACCGGGTGCCGCCGTCCCACATCGACCCCAAGCCGCTGCCAGGCCCGCCACCGATCCTGCTCGGCGGCGCCGCCGAGCCCGCGCTGCGCCGCGCCGGGCGGCTGGCCGACGGCTGGGTCAGCGCCAGCAGAACCGACCTGACGGCCATCGGCGGCCAGGTGGAGCTGATCAAGGCGGAGCTGGCCGCGTCGGGGCGGGACGCGAGCGCGTTCCGGTTCGCGTGCCGCGGCGTCACGCAGGTCAGGGCGGGCGGTGAGCGCCGTCCGCTGATGGGCACGTACGAGCAGATCAGGGCCGACGTCGACGAGTTGGCCGCGAGCGGTGTGACGGACGTCTTCCACGACCTGCAGTTCGACCGCGAGATCGTCACGACCGGCGTCAAGGAGGCGATGAGCCGGGCCGAGGAGGCGCTGGAGGCACTCGCGCCCTGACCGCCCGCCCTCGCGGGCGATCGAGGAGGCGCGGGTCTAGCCGCCGCCGTACGGGACCGTGATGATCTCCAGGTTGTGGCCGTTGGGATCGGACCAGTAGAGGCCGCGCCCGCCGTCACGGGTGTTGATCCGCTCCGGCTCGTGGTGGTGCGGATCGGCCCAGTACGTCAGCCTGCGCTCCTTGATCCGGCCCCAGATCTGGTCGAACTCCTCCTCGCCGACCAGGAACGCGTAATGCTGCGGATGAACGGTCTCACCCGCCTGGACGACGTCCAGCGAGACGTCGTTGCCGAGCGAGACGACGCGGAACGGGCCGTAGACCGGCGCCGGCTCCAGACCGAGGACATCGGTCAGGAAGGCCGCCGTCGCGTCTCTGTCCTTGGCTTCCACGATCGTGTGGTTCAGGTGCACGGACATACTTCCAGGCTATTCCAGTGGCCGGCTCACGGCCTGTTCGAGGGCTCCAGCGCGACGGGAAGCGCGGCGACGCCGTTGATGAAGTTCGACGGCAGCCAGGTCACCGGCCCGGTCACCTCGAAGGCCCGCACGCTCGCCCGCAGCTCGGCCAGCAGGGCGCGCAACTCGGCGCGGGCCAGCTCGGCGCCCAGGCAGAAGTGCGGGCCGTGGCCGAACGTCAGGTGCCTGTTCGGCGTCCTGCCCACGTCGAAGCGGTCGGGCTCGTCGAAGACGGTCTCGTCGCGGTTGGCCGACACGGTCCACAGCGCGACCACGTCACCGGCCGCGATCCGGCGCCCGCCCAGCTCGGCGTCCCGCGTGGCGAGCCTGCCCACGTGGGCGGCGGGCGTCGTCCAGCGCAGGATCTCCTCGGCCGCCGGGCCGATGAGCGCGGGGTCCGCGCGCAGGCGCTCCCACTGCTCGCCGTACGTGGCCAGCGCCAGCACGCCGCCGGCCATCGCCAGCCTGGCGGTCTCGTCGCCGCCGATGATGAGGTTGTAGCAGTTGAGCAGCACCTCCTCCTCGGTCAGGTCGCTTCCGACCAGGAGGCTGATGACGTCGTCGCCGGGGGCCGCGCGGCGTTCCGCGGCCAGGCGGGTGTAGTAGAGCAGGATCTCGCTCTGGGCGATCCTGGCGGGCAGCGGCGTGCCGGTCGTGGAGTCCGGGCTCTCGCCCAGCATGGCCTCGCCGGTCAGCCTCAGGACGCGTTGCCGGTCGCCCTCGGGGACGCCGAGCAGCTCGCAGATCGCGCGCAGCGGCACCTGGGCGGCCACCTCGGCCACGAAGTCACCGCCGCCGCGCCGTACCAGGGTGCCGAGCAGCTCTCTGGTGGCCACGGCGATCGAGTCGGTGACGGCGCCGAGGGCGCGCGGGCCGAACCCGGGCGTCAGGAGATGGCGCAGGCGGGTGTGCGGCGGGCCGTCCGTGACGACCAGCATCCGGCCCGCGCCCGGGTCGTGGCCGCGCAGGAGGGTACGGAGCATGTTGCCCCGGAGCGAGGTGAATGTGGCCGGGGCGCGCACGACGCGCAGCACGTCGGCGTGCCGGGTGACGCTCCAGAAGCTCTCGTGCTCGTGTACCGGGTCGTTGGCGCGCAGCCAGCGCCAGATCGGGGTGAGGTCGTGGGTGGCGTGCAGGTGCGGGTCGAGCAGGTCCAGCCGGTCGAGCTCGTCCGGGTCCGGCCGGCGTCTCATCGTTCCAGCTCGTCGAGGAGGTCGCCGAGGAGGTCGTCGTCCGGGCCGCGCAGGACCTGGGCGATGAGCCGGTCGAGGGGTTGTTCGCCGAGGAAGAGCTCGATGGGGGCGTCCAGGCCGAAGCGGTCGCGCAGCTCGGTGACCAGGAAGACGGCGGTCAGGGAGTCGCCGCCGGCCGTGAAGTACGTCTTGCCGAGGTCCGCGCGGTCGGACAGGGCCAGGGTGGTCATGAACAGCTCGGTCACCGCCGCCTCCCGGTCATCCGGCGGCTGCTCCTCGGTCGTCTGCGGGGCGCCCAGGGTGAGGGCGCCGTGGTCGTCCCCCGCGAAGGGGTACGTCGGGAGGTGGACGCGTCGTCCGCCCGCCGGCCACGTGACGTCCTGGCCCGCCTTCCACGCCTCGCCCAGGGCGGATCGGGTGCCGGCGGGGGCCCGCGAGGGTGCGGCGGTCTCCCGTGCGGTGGGTTCCTTGTGGGTGGTGGCGGGGGTCTCCCGTGTGGTGGGTTCCTTGTGGGTGGAGGCCAGGGTTTCCAGTGCTGTGGCGGCTTCCTCGTGGGTGGTGGCGGTGACGTAGGCGCGAGTGGCGAGGGTGGCGCGGCCGGTGGCCAGGGTGTGCGCGACGTCGGCCAGCGGGGGCGCGTCCGGCGCCCGCAGCGCCGCCGCCAGCCGCTGCGCCGCCGTGGTGAGCTGCGCCGGGGTGCGAGCGGACAGCGGCAGCACCACCACCGGCGCGGCCGGTCCGTGGCCCCCGTCTGGCCCAGTGCCTCCGTCTGGCCC
>NZ_JADOGI010000244.1 GCF_015645445.1 Nonomuraea cypriaca
GAGGTCGTGCTGCGGGGGCTCGCTCTCCTGTCGGCGCTGCTCCTCATGGTCGGCCCCTTGCAGGCCGATCTCGGCCAGCATCGATTCCAGGGTGTGTTCTCGGGCACCTTCCCGGTCTGGTTCCTGCTGCTGGCGGTGGCCCAGGTCGCGGTCGCCGCCCTCCGGGAGGGCCGGGCGCGGGCCGCGGCGCTGGGGGTCGCGGCCGGCCTGGCCGCACTTCACCTGGGCCTGGTCGCGCGGACCGTCCAGGAGACCGGCTTCGATACCCGGCCGGAGATTCTGATGACCCTCGCCGGCGCCGGGCTCGTCCTGGTCGTCGCCTTCGTGGAGACGGCGCTGGCGCAGGTGGGCCCGCTCAGGGCCGTGATGGCGGTGGTCGCCGGCCTGCTCGCCGTCGTGCTGATCATTTGGAACCTGCGGGATCCCGAGATGATCGGCGAGGACGAAGGACCGGCGATCGCCTTGGCGGCGGCGCTGATCCTCATCGCCGCCCTCGTGGTCCGCGCGGTTCAGGACTGGCGGGCAGGACACCCACGCCTGCCGATGGCCCTGAGCGTGGCGGCCACGCTCGTCATCGCCGGGGACCTCCTCGCCGTCTACGCGGACACCTCTTCCGACGAGGAGGACCCCGCATACCTGCCCATCCTGCTCGTCCTGCTCGTCGTCGCCCACATGCCTCCCGACCGGTTCAGCCTGCTGACCGCGTTCCAGCTCGTGGTGATCACGGGTTTGGTCCACAACGTCGCGCTGGTCGAAACGGGACTGGGGTTCGTACTCGTGCTGTTCGCCGCGGCGGGTTGCGCGGGCGGCGCCGCCTACCTGAGCGGCCTGGCCGGACGCGGGGCTACACGGCCGGGTTGAAGCGGTGGTAGCCGGGACCTGTCCAGCCGGCCGACACGGTCCCGGCGACGTGCGCGTACTCGTCCAGTTCGAACAGCACCAGTCGCGGATTCCCCCACTCCACCCTGGCCCGGCCGGTGAGCTGGAGTGTCTCGCCGCGCTCCCAGTCCACGAAGAGCAGCCCGGCATGCGGGTTCAGGTCCAGGTTCCCGAGCGTCATGAACATCCCGTTGCCCGCGTAGTCGGGGGACACCTGCGAGCGCGGCCCGGTGACCCGGACGAAGCCGGGATTGCCGCCCCGGTGCGACACGTCCGCCCCGTGCCCGTCGGCCCACGTGGCGATGAAGAACGTGTCCGCCGCCCCGATCCACGCGCTGTGCCGCTCCGCGAGCGAGGTGCCCCGCCCCAGCGCGGTGGGGATGCCGGGGGCCGAGGTGGGCTCGCGGGTCTGGATGTGCTTGGGGCAGTTCGCGTACACCTGCTCCGTCCGGACCACCAGAGCGGCACCGGCTTGTACGGCGGTGCCGTTCACGCGCATCCTGCGCCGCGTGTGCGGCTCGATGGCCAGCAGCCCGATGTCGCGTTCGCGCGCGAACAGCCCGTGAAGGGGATCGGCGGCGCGGACAGCGTGTCGATCGGCCCGGACCGGTCAGCCCTGACCGTGCTGACGAACTCCAGTGTCAGGGAGGAGGACATCTCCCCAATCTAACGCTTGTACGCAGCCACGCCCGTGAGGGTGAGGAGGCGGACGGCGAGCAGTCCCAGGACGACGATGCAGAACACGTCGAACCAGATGCTCAAGGGCGACAGGTCGCCGCGGATCGCCGGGTTGGGCAGGATCAGCGCCAGGAACGTCGACTTGCCCGCGACCGCGCCCAGCGCGGCGGCCAGGCGTACGGGCGGATGGAACGCGGCCCACACGATGGCGGCCCCCAGCAGGAGTTGCAGCATGCCCCGGTGCTGCAGCAGCGCCTGCGTCATCGGGGCGGGGTCGGACACGCCGTAGTTCCAGTCCAGAATGCCGGCGTTCACGATCGCGACGGCGGGCAGCGTGGTGACGACGCCCAGCACCACGAGTAAGGGCCGCAGGGCGGTCTCGGCACGAGCGGACAACAGCATCGGAGGCTCCCATCAAGCGACGATAACCGTCAGCATAGCTGACGATTTTCGGTGTGCTCAAGGGCTCTAGATTGGACGGCATGAGCACGCGCGGCGCGGCAGCGCGCATTTCCTCCGCCACCGGCTACCTGTTGATGCGGCTCGGCGACGTCGCCCGCCTGCGCACCGAGGAGGAGCTGGCCCGCTGGGACATCACCGGCAAGGAGCTGCGCGTGCTCGCGTACGCGCACGGGGCCGCCATGTCGCAGCGCGACCTGACCACGCTGGCCCGCATGGACCGGACCACGATGACCGCCGTCATCAACCGGCTGGAGGAGCGCGGCCGCGTGCAGCGCGTACGCAACCCCGCGGACCGGCGCAAATACCTGATCACGATCACCGAGGAGGGCACCCGCCTGGTGGAGGAGGCGCTGGCGCACATGGCCGAGGTCGAGGCCGGCCTCCTCGGGCCGCTGACGCCCATCGAGCGCTCCCTGCTGAACAACATGGTCACCCGCCTCTTCGCCGCCCATGACCCGGATTGTGCGTGATCAGAAAATTTGCGTAGCCAGCAAATTTCAGCCATGATGGGCGCATGAGCGGGCTGAGGGAGCGGAAGAAGCAGGCCACGCGCGAGGCGCTGATGACGGCCGCGCTCCGGCTGGCCCTGGAACGCGGGCTGGAGAACGTGCGGGTCGAGGACATCGCCGCCGAGGTCGGCGTCTCGCCCAGGACGTTCAACAACTACTTCGCCGGCAAGTACGAGGCGATCACCGCCCGCCACACCGATCGCGTCAGGGGATCCGTGGCGGCGCTGCGGGCGAGACCGGAGGGCGAGCCCCTGTGGGAGGCCCTGACGGAGGCGATGATCGAGCCGTGGGCGCGGCACGCGGGCCAGGCCGGCGCGGCCCCCGAGCCCGAGATGCTGGCGAGCATCCGCATGCTCGCCGACGAGCCGGCGCTGCGGGCGGAGTCGCTGCGGGTGGCCTTCGCGGCCGACGGCGAGCTGGCCGCGGCCATCGCGGCGCGCACCGGCACCGACGCCGCCCGTGACCTCTATCCCCACCTCGTCGCCGGGGCCGCGACGGCGGCCGTGCAGGCGGCCGTCGCGCACTGGCTGCGCTCCGACCCGCCGGTCCCGCTCGTGCCGCTGCTGCGCGACTCCCTGCGCGCGCTGGCCGCGGGACTCCCCGTCCCCACGTGAAGGAGAGCCTCATGGATGTAGTGATCGCCGGTGGCGGCCCCAACGGGCTGATGCTGGCCTGCGAGCTGAGCCTGGCCGGCGTCCGGCCGGCCGTCGTCGAACGCCTGTCCATGCGCAGCGACCAGCCCAAGGCCAACGGCATCATCGGCCAGGTCGTCAGGCTGCTGCGCCAGCGCGGCCTCACGGAGCGGGACGCGCCGATGCAGGCCTTCGTGTTCGGCGCGATGCCGCTCGACCTGGCCGGGCTCGAGGGCAACCCGCTCTACGGGCTGGGGATCAGGCAGCCCGAGTTGGAGGAGCTGTTCGAGCGGCGGGCGGCCGAGCTGGGCGTGGACATCAGGCGCGGGCACGAGCTGTCCGGCTTCGAGCAGGATCAGGACGGCGTCACCCTGGAGCTGACGGGCCGGGAAGGCCCCTACCGGCTGCGCACCCGCTACCTGGTCGGCTGCGACGGCGCGCACAGCACGGTGCGCAAGCTCGCGGGCATCGGCTTCCCCGGCGTCAGCTCGGCCGACGTCGTGTCCAGGGCGGCGCACGTCACCGTCCCCGGGGCGGCGATCCGGCCGGAACAGGCCGAGATGGAGGTGCCGGGCCTGGGGACGTTCGGCCTGTACGCGTGGCACCGGACCGAGCGTGGCGCGTACGCGATGCTCCCCATGGGCCAGGACGTGCTGACCGTCAGCTCGCTCGAGTGGGGCGGTCCCGTGCCCGGCGAGGACGTGCCGATGACCGTCGAGGAGCTGCGGACGAGCCTCGCCCGCGTGCTCGGAGCCGACCTGCCGCTGGCCGCCCCCACCGGGGCCGGTCCCCACCTGCTCAGACGGCTGAACGGCCGCGACACCAGGGTCGCCGACCGCTACCGGGAAGGCCGGGTGTTCGTGGCGGGCGACGCCGCGCACGTCCACTCGGCCATGGGCGCGCCCGGGCTCAACCTGGGCCTGCAGGACGCCGCCAACCTGGCCTGGAAGCTGGCCGCCGAGGTGCGCGGATGGGCGCCGCCAGGCCTGCTCGACACCTACGACGCCGAGCGCCGCCCGGCCGCCGAGCGGGTCGCCGTGCACACCAAGGCCCAACTGGCGCTCACCGCGCCTGGACCGGAGATGACGGCCCTGCGCGAGATGTTCGGGGAGTTGCTGGCGGACGAGCCCGCCCGCCGCCGCATCGCGGCCGTCCTGGCCGGGTCGGATCTCGCCTATCAGATGCCCGCGCCGCCGCATCCGCTGGTCGGCGGCTTCCTGCCCGGCCTGCCCGCCGGGCCCGCGGCCCGGGCCAGGCCCGTGCTGCTCGACGCGACCGGCCGCCTGCGGGTGCGGCACGGACGCGTCGACGTGGTGCCGGCCGAGGGCGGTGACACCGTACTGGTACGCCCCGACGGCTACGTGGCCTGGGCGGGCACCCCCGACGAGACGCTCGAAGCGGCGCTAGAGACCTGGTTCGGCGAGAGTCTCCAGGTGGCGGCGTAGCGCGAGGACCATCGCCGAGGGCGTCATCCGGTCCGGATGCAGGACGCCCTCGACGGTGAGCCCGTCGAGCAGCGCGCACAGCCGCTCCGTCTCCACCTCCGTGCCGGCGCGGAGCGCCCCGTGCCTGGCGACGCCTTCCACGATGCGCCTGACCAGGGTGCGCATGCCGTCATAGGACTCGCGGGCCAGAGGCTGGAGCTCGGGACGCGTACGCGCGGCCATGGTGAACTCCAGCCACACCGTCGCCTCGTCCCTGCGCCGCTCGTCCAGCGGCAACAGCTCCGACAACATCAGCTCGACGCCTTCGGCCCGCTCGCTCCGGTCTTGCGCGGCCAGCAGTGGGCCGACCCGCTCGGTGTGACGTTCGTCATCGGCTTCGGCGTGGGCGCTGGCGATCGCGTCCGGCATGCACGCCGAGGTCAGGTCCATGCCGCTGTCGATCGGCGTGGGCATGCTCGGTGAGGCGCTGGTGATCCTGCTCAGGTCGCGGACGGCGGGCGTGCCGTTCGCACCGGACAGGCGTTAGAGGCGTTAGAGACGGCCGACTCCGCCGAGGATGCCGGGCCTGACGTAGTCGTACGAACCGCCGGGGGAGGCGTCGCGCGTCCAGTCGGCGACCGGCACGAGACCGGGGCCGAGCAGGTCCATGCCCTCGAAGTACGAGGCGATCGTTTCGTAGTCACGGCCGACCAGCCCGGCGGAGCTGGTGGACGAATAGACCGCCTGGCTCGCCTGGGCGGCGTCCGCAGTGGCGTTGCCCAGGTAGATGTGGGACACCACCAGATAGCAACCTGGGCGCAGCCTGGCGCGCATGCGGGCCACGATCCCGGCGGCCTCGGCGTCGTCGGGGAAGAAGTGCAGCACCGCCACCAGCAGGAGGGCGAACGGCTGGGACTGGTCGATGTGCGCGGTGACGCGCGGGTCGTCCAGGATCGCCTCGGGATCCTTCAGGTCGCCGTCCACGGCGACCACGCCCTGGTCCCTGGCCAGCAGCGCGCGGGCGTGGGCGAGCACGATCGGGTCGTTGTCCACGTAGACGATCCTGGAGCCGGGGTTCTGCCGCTGGGCCACCTGGTGGACGTTGTCCTGGGTGGGCAGGCCCGCGCCGATGTCGATGAACTGGCGCACCCCCGCCGCGGCGATCGTGCTGACCGCGCGGCCCAGGAAATCGCGGTTGGCCTTGGCCATCACGCGGGCGTCGTTGCCGAGCTTGCGGCCGATCTCGATCATCTTCTCGGCCGCCTCGCGGTCGGAGGCGAAGTTGTCGCGGCCGCCGAGGTAGTAGTCGTACATGCGGGCGGCGCTCGGCACGTTCGGGTTGATCCCTGCGGGAACGCGGTCGGCCTCAGACATGTGACGACCCCTTCAGGAGCGATCTTTTGCACTGATTCTAGGGTGGTAGACCCGGTTTGCGGCAGGCTTTCGTGATCAAACTCGACGGAAAGTGTGCCGGTAGGTCAGGGGTGACACGCCGACCGCCGCGTGCAGGTGCTGGCGCAGCGAGACCGCCGTGCCGAACCCCGCCCGCCTGGCCACCTCCTCCACGCCGAGGTCCGTGGTCTCCAGCAGCCGCCTGGCCCGCTGCACCCGCTGCCCGTTCAGCCACCGCGCCGGGCTCACGCCGGTCTCCTCCCTGAACCGCCTGGTGAACGTGCGCACGCTCATCCTGGCGTGCCCGGCCAGCGCGTTCAGGTCGAGCGGGGCGTCCAGGTGGGCGAGCATCCACGCGCGGGTGGCCGCCGTGCCGCCGCCGTCGCCGTACGGCAGGGGCCGGTCGATGTACTGGGCCTGCCCGCCCTCCCGCCACGGCGGCATGACGCAGCGGCGGGCCGTGCGGTTGGCCACCTCGCTGCCGTGGTCGCGCCTGATGACGTGCAGGCACAGGTCCATGCCCGCGGCCACCCCGGCCGAGGTGAGCACGTCGCCGTCGTCCACGAACAGCACGTCGGGATCCAGCCTCACCTCCGGGAACAACGCGGCGAAGCGATCCGTCTCGGTCCAGTGCGTGGTGGCCGGCCGGCCGTCGAGCAGCCCCGCCGCCGCCAGCACGAACGCGCCCGTGCAGATCGACATGATCCGGGGCCGGCCCTGGAGCGCGGCGTACAGGGTGTCGGTGATGGTGCCGTCCTTCAGCGCCCGCCCGGCGTGGATGCCGGGCACCAGGATCGTGTCCGCCGTGTCGAGCACGTCGAGGTCGTGGTCGGGGAGCACGCTGTAGCCGGCCGTGCAGCGGACTTGGCGGCGGCCCTCCGAGCAGGTCACGACCTCGTACAGCTTCTCGCCCGAGTGCGTCTCCGCCGACCAGAACACCTGGCCGGGGACGCCGAGGTCGAGCGGGGCGAAATGGTTGAGCACCACGACCGCGACTCGATGCGTCATGGCCGGATTCTTTCACATATTGGCTTTCTGGCCACTCGTGCCCATATCGGGCGGTAAATCAGGATTGGCGCATGACCATGAGCACCACTCGTACACGTGTGCACCGGGCGTGGTACGTCGCGGCCGTCGCGTTCGTGGCGATCCTCGGCGCGGCCGGCTTCCGCGCCACTCCCGGCGTCCTGATCACCCCGCTGCGGGAGGAGTTCGGCTGGTCGGCCGGCACGGTCTCGCTGGCCGTCTCGGTCAACCTGGTGCTCTACGGCCTGACCGCGCCCTTCGCCGCCGCGCTGATGGACCGGTTCGGCATGCGGCGCGTGGTCGCCCTCGCCCTGCTGCTGATCGCCGCGGGCAGCGGGCTCACCGTGCTGATGACGGCGAGCTGGCACCTCCTGCTGCTCTGGGGCGTGCTCGTGGGGCTCGGCACGGGGTCGATGGCGCTGGTGTTCGCCGCGACGGTGGTGGACCGGTGGTTCGTCCGGCATCGCGGCACGGTCACCGGTGTGCTCACCGCGGCCGGCGCCACCGGGCAGCTGATCTTCCTGCCCGTGCTGGCCTGGCTGGCCGAGGGGCCGGGCTGGCGGTTCGCCTCGCTGACCGTGGCCGCGGCGGCGCTGGCGGTGGTGCCGTTCGTGTGGTGGTTGCTGCGCGACCGCCCCGAGGACGTCGGCACGACGGCGCTCGGGGGAGCAGAGGCGGAAACGGAGCCACGTGCCGCCCGGGGCACGGTGAACCCCGCCGTCCGGGCGCTCACCGTGCTCGCCGCGGCGGCGCGGACGCGGCCGTTCTGGCTGCTCGCGGGCGGCTTCGCGATCTGCGGTGCCAGCACCAACGGCCTCGTCGGCACCCACTTCATCCCCGCCGCGCACGACCACGGTATGGCCGAGCCGGTCGCGGCGAGCCTGCTCGCCGTCATCGGGATCTTCGACATCGCCGGTACGGTCGCGTCCGGCTGGCTCAGCGACAAGATCGACCCCAGGGTGCTGCTCGGCGTCTACTACGGCCTGCGCGGCCTGTCGCTGATGGTGCTGCCCGGCCTGTTCGCGGCCACGACCGAGCCCAGCATGCTGATCTTCATCGTGTTCTACGGTCTGGACTGGGTGGCGACCGTGCCGCCCACGGTGGCGCTGTGCCGGCGGATCTACGGTGCCGACGGGGCCGTGGTGTTCGGGTGGGTGTTCGGCTCGCACCAGGTCGGGGCCGCGTTCGCGGCCATCGGCGCCGGGCTCACCCGCGACCACCTGGGCGCCTACGACCTCGCCTGGTACGGCGCCGGCGCCCTCTGCCTCCTGGCCGCCGGAATGTCGCTGGCGATCGGGCGCTTTACTGAGGAGCGGCGGACTGCCGCTATGGTATCGACCGGGCATGACGAGAGGGCGGCAGGCCGATGAGCGCGTTTCTTGTCAGAGAAGAGCGATGAACTCCGAGCTGTATGTCCTGCCGCTGGTCGTCAGGATCGAGAGAGCCACACCCCCCGAGCGCACCGACGCGATGGAGGCGGCCGCGATGGCCGTGCTGAGCCTGCTGGACAAGCCGGGGGAGTGGGCCGCCGAGCTGCACGCCTGGCAGTCCACCGGGAAGATCCGCAAGGTCGTCCGCCGGGCCAGGGGCGCCGAGTGGCGGCGGGCCGTCGCGTTGCCGGGGCGCACGGTCGCGCACCGTACGGCCGAGGTGCGGGTGCACCCGCCCGTGCCGCTCGACGACTGGCCGCGGGACCTCGCGCGGCTGCAGGTGTCGGGCACCGAGCTGACCGACACCCGTGACCTGCCGCCCGCCGAGGCGCCGATCCTGTGGGCCAACCCGGAGCTCGCCATGTCGGCCGGCAAGGCGATGGCGCAGGCCGGGCACGCCGCCCAGCTCGCCTGGTGGGCCAGCGACGCGGCCGAGCGGGCGGCGTGGCGGGAGCACGGCCTGGCGGTGTCCGTACGCGTCGCCTCCTCGCGGGACGACTTCGAGGCCAAGGTGGCGGCCGGGCTTCCCGTGGTGCGCGACGCCGGGTTCACCGAGATCGAGCCGGGCTCGTGCACGTTCGTCGCGGACGCGCCCTGGTTGCTTGGGCGCGTCGCTAGAGGGTGAACGCGTTCGCGGTTGTTTGGGCGGGCCGCTAGAGAGTGAACACGTCCGCCAGAACGCCTCCGGCGGGCGTGATCCGCGCGGGGGACGGGCTGTCGTACACGACCATGAGCCGGCCGTCGCGGAGCAGCGTCAGCCCTTCCGGGTGGTCGCAGCCCACGCCGTAGGGCAGCTCCATGACGGTCTCCAGCTCGTCGGCCGGCACGATCCCCCGCCGCTTCTGGCCGAGCCGCCAGCGCACCACGCGGACCGGTCCGTCGAGGTCCATCGTCGGGCCGGTGAGCAGGAGCAGCGAGTCGCCGTCCGGGCACAGGTCCCGCACGCCGAGCCCGTCCAGGTCCAGGAAGTGCTTGCGGTACGGCTCCCGCAACCGCAGCCGCCCCTTGCCCGCCTCGTCCAGCCGCAGCTCCAGGACCACCGCCCAGCCGCGCAGCACGGGACCGCGCAGCCCTACGTAGACGTGCTCCGACACGACGGCGATGCCCTCGACGTCGAAGCCGTTGTCCTTGCCTGGCAGCGCCAGGAACGGCGCCAGATGCCGGTCCTCGCGCAGGTGCTCGGTGAGGCTCTGCCCGCCGGCCAGGACCGCCCCGGCGGCCGGGGTCCCATTCGCCGGATCCAGCGGCACGCGGGCCAGGATGAACCGGTTCTCCTCCCTGACCACGGTGGCCAGCCGGTCGGCGGCCTTCTCCGGATCCTTCGACTTGACCCGCTTGCGCTTGAGACTGTGTGAGCCGATCAGCCAGAGGTGTCCGTCCGCGCGGGCCAGGCCCTCGATGTCGGCCTCGTCCCGCGGGCCGGCGGGGAGGTCGACATGGTCGGCCAGCCGGAACGTGCGCTGGGCGCCGAAGTGGCCGTCCGTCCACGTCAGGTGCTCGAAGGTCGCGGTCTCGTCGCCGGCGACCCAGAGGCCGGTGGCGCTCTGCCGGATCGCCGAGAGGTTCGTGTGCGTTTCAGATGCTTGGGAGGCGTGATCGAATCGCAGCTCAACCTGTTCCACCACGCCATGATTGCACTTCTGCCGCTTCAAGAGCGCAATGGCGGGATATGTCGTACGCTCCCGTCGTGCTCGATGGGGAAGAAGAGATCCAGGGTTCCGAAGTGAGAACCGCGCCCAGGTCCGGAACCCTCGTTCCTCCCCCCAGACGCTCCCGCATCGGAGACATCCGGATGCGGGTGGTGTACCGGGGGCTCGCCGTGGCCGCCGCCGTCGTGGCCGCCGCCGTGACGCTGGTCGTGGTACTTCCGTCCGGGCCGGACGAGGTGGCGGCGGGGCCGGTAACCGCGCCGCCGGCCGCACCGTCCTCGTCCGGCCCCGTACCCTCGGCCACTTCTTCATGGACGGCCGGGCCCGCTCCCTCCACGACGGCCGCTCCCGACGGGTCCCTCGCGCCCGGCTACACCGCCATGGAGGCTCTGCACGCCGACCCGCGCGTCCCCCGGCTCACCGGCGACGTCAGGCGGATGCGACTGACCTCTCCCGGCAAGCGGTTCGTCGACGACAGGCGCTCAGGGCTCGCGGTGCCGCGCCTCGGCCGGCCGTGGAAGGTGTACGGGCCGGCGCCGTTCACCACCAGGCAGGTGCTGCCCAAGCAGCGCGGCACGAGCCTGCGAGGGGCGCTCGTCAGTTGCCCGCTCCCCATCATGGAGCAGGACTCCGCGCGCGACACGGCGCTGCTGGCCGCCCGCTGGACGCTCAACCACCATCCGGAAGGCTCCAAGATCACCTGGCTCACCTCGCAACCCGTCAAGCGCGGCTGGATGCTGACTTATCGGGTCAAATACGGCAAACGCGCGTCGCGGGCGGGCGTCGTCGTCATGGACGGGGGAATGAGCAAGCCCGGCCTGACGTTCGTCACAGTGCCTGACTCGCAGAGGAAGCAGTGGCGTGATATTGGCCGCGTGGTATCTGGGGTGCGTGTTCTAGGCTAGAAAGATCATGTATGCGGCGAGGTGGGGGAGTGACGCCGTGGAACGCTCTGGACGGCCCCAGGCACCGAAGAAGGGCAAGGGCAAGCCGCCCTGGCGCTCTGAAGGGCTGCCGGGCACGCCCGGCGGCCGGCCGAAGATCAACTGGTGGCGCTTCGTCGTCACCCTGCTCGTCGTGTACGCGGCCTTCTTCGTGGTGTCGTCGTTCGTCGACAGCGGATCCGTCGAGACGATCTCGTACACGGAGTTCACCAAGCAGGTGAACGCCAAGAACGTCAAGGACATCTACGCTCAGGGCCTGTCGGTCGAGGGCGACCTGCGCTCCCCGGGGAAGAACCCCGAGAGCAACGAGACCTACACCGAGTTCACCACCGAGATCCCGGCGTTCGCCAACACCGACCAGCTCGACCGGCAGCTCGCCACCGGCCAGGTGGAGATCACCTCGCAGCCGATCACCCGCAGCCTCTTCGCCAACGTGCTGCTGTCGTTGCTGCCCGTGCTGCTGCTGGCCGGCGTGTGGATCTGGATCATGCGCCGCGGTGCCAGCATGATGGGCGGCGGCCTGGGCGGCCTCGGCAAGTCCAAGGCGGCCAAGCCGGTGGATGCCGGGCAGGTGCGGGTCACGTTCGACGACGTGGCGGGCATCGACGAGGTGGAGAACGAGCTCGTCGAGATCGTCGACTACCTGAAGGACCCGGGCAAGTACCGCAGGCTCGGCGCCAAGCTGCCCAAGGGCGTGCTGCTCGCCGGGCCTCCTGGCACCGGCAAGACGCTGCTGGCCAGGGCGGTCGCGGGCGAGGCCAAGGTGCCTTACTTCTCGGCCAGCGCCTCGGAGTTCATCGAGATGATCGTCGGCGTGGGCGCCTCGCGCGTGCGCGACCTGTTCGAGGAGGCGCGGAAGGTGGCGCCGTCGATCGTGTTCATCGACGAGATCGACGCCATCGGCCGGGCCCGCGGCGGAGCCGGCGGCCTCGGCGGTCACGACGAGCGCGAGCAGACGCTCAACCAGATCCTCACCGAGATGGACGGCTTCTCCGGGGTCGAAGGCGTGATCGTCATCGGCGCCACGAACCGCCCGGAGGTGCTCGACCCGGCGCTGCTGCGTCCCGGGCGCTTCGACCGTACGGTGCAGGTGGGGCTGCCCGACGCGGCCGGCCGTACCGCGATCCTGGGCGTGCACTCCAGGGGCGTGCCGCTGCACGCGGAGGTCAGCCTCGACCAGCTCGCCAAGACCACGCCCGGCATGACCGGCGCCGACCTGGCCAACCTGGTCAACGAGGCCGCCCTGCTCGCCGCCAAGCGCGGCAAGGAGAAGGTCATGATGGGCGACTTCGCCGACGCGCTGGAGAAGCTGCAGCTCGGTGCGGCGCGCAGCATCGTCATGCCGGAGGAGGAGCGCACCAGGACCGCCTTCCACGAGGCCGGACACGCGCTGCTCGGCATGCTCCAGCCGGGCGCCGACCCGGTCAGGAAGATCTCGATCATCCCGCGCGGGCGGGCGCTCGGCGTCACGCTGTCCACGCCCGACAGCGACCGGTACGCGTACGACGAGCAGTATCTCCGCGGGCGCATCACCGGTGCGCTCGGCGGGATGGCGGCCGAGCAGGTCGTGTACGGCGTCATCACCACCGGCGCCGAGAACGACCTCGAACAGGTCACCATGATCGCGCGCGGCATGGTCGGCCGGTGGGGCATGTCGGAGAAGGTCGGCCCGCTGACCATCCTGCCCAACGACGGCCAGCAGCCGCAGGCCTCGCCCGCCACGCTCGCCACCGTGGACGAGGAGGCGCGGCGGATCGTGGACGAGTGCTACGCGCGGGCGGTCCAGGTGCTCACGGACAACCGGGGGAAGCTGGACGGGATCGTGGCGGCGCTGCTCGAACACGAGACGCTGGACGAGGCGAGCGCGTACGCGGCGGCGGGCCTTGGCGGTCGTTCGGTGTCCTCGTCGGCTTCCCCTGCTGCGGTTTCCTCCACGGTTTCCTCCGCCTCCTCCGAAGCGTCCGCCTCCTCCGAAGCGTCCGCCGGGGTGCCTTCTGGGGCGTCCGATGTGATCCCCTCCGGCTCCGGTACGCCAGGTTTTTCCGAGAATTAGGGAACTCGGGTGTTGGCTGGATCCCGGTCGGGGCAGATGTCCGCCACAACGATCGGGGGACTGTCGTGACACTGAATGACGAGCTTCTCGCCCAGCTCGGAGACTCAGGACTGGAACAGATCGCCGGGATGCTCGGCACGGACAGGGACACGGCCCGCGACGTGGTTCAGGCCGTGTCGGGCACCATCATCGGAGGCATGGCTGCCAACGCCCGGCACCCCGACGGGGCGGAGGCCCTGCGCAGCGCGCTGGACGACCACGTCGACACCGACCCGTTCAACGGCGACGTGGCCTCACTGACGCGCGACGGGCACAGCATCCTCGGGCACGTGCTGGGCGGGCAGGGAACCGAGCAGGCGGCGGCCGGGCTGTCGCAGCTCGCCGGGATAGGTCCCGGAACCATCATGAAAGTGCTGGCCCTGATCGCCCCCATGATCATGTCACTGCTCGCCGAACGGGCCCAGAAACAGAGCATGGATGCCGTCGCCGTGGCCGACGACCTGGACAGGGAGCAGTCGGCCATGCCTGGGGGGCTGGGGGACGTACTCGCGGCTTTGCTCGGCAGCATCTTCGGCGGCGTCGTACCACGGCAGGGCGGCCCGTACGAGCCCCAGGGCACCACCCTCCCCACAGAGCGGGCGCTGCCCCCGGAACGGTCCCTCCCCACAGAGCGTTCCACGGACGTGGGCGGGTCCTGACCCAGCGGTCTACGGACGTGGGCGGGTCCTGACGTTGCGGTCTGTGGACCTGGGCTGGATTCTGAACGAAGGCCGGGAACCGGAGTGCGGCCCCCGCACCGGTAGGCTGGGACAGTGATCGTTCTGGCCTCAGCTTCCTCCGCCCGCCTGGCGCTGCTGCGCAGTGCCGGTCTCGACCCCAAGGTGATCGTCAGCGGGGTAGACGAGGACGTGTTCTCCGCACACTCGCCCGCCGCGCTCAGCCTGGTGCTGGCGAAGGCGAAGGCCGAGGCGGTCGCGAGCGAGCTCGACGAAGGGCTGGTCATCGGGTGCGACTCGATACTGGAGCTCGACGGCCGCCCCTACGGCAAGCCCGCGACGCAGGAGGAGGCCGCTGAGCGGTGGCGGATCATGCGGGGCCGCACCGGGCGCCTCGTGACGGGCCACTGCGTGATCGACGTACCCTCGGGACGGCGGGCGGCGGAGGTGGCCACGACCGTGGTGCGGTTCGGGCAGCCGTCCGAGGAGGAGATCGCCGCGTACGTCGCCACCGGCGAGCCGCTCAACCTGGCCGGGGCGTTCAGCATCGAGGGGCGCGGCGGCTGGTTCGTGGAGGGCATCGAGGGCGACCACGGTAACGTGCTCGGCATCTCGCTGCCGCTGCTTCGCGAGCTGTTCGCGGAGTTGGGCTACGCGGTCACGTCGTTCTGGCGCTAGCCTGCCGGGCATGCGATCACTGCGCGACTTCACATCCGGCGTCGGCTTCTTCTTCCAGGGGTTGGGGTGGGTCGCCAGGAACGGACGGTGGTGGCTGTTCGGGCTCATCCCGGCGCTGATCGCGTTCGCCGTGTACGTGGCGGCGCTGATCTTTCTCGGGACCAACGCGGCGGATTTCGCCGAGTTCCTGACGCCGTTCGCGGATTCGTGGAGTTGGCGTGAGCTGTTCCGCACGCTGGTGGGCATCGCGCTGTTCCTCGGCGGGCTCGCCCTGGCCGTGCTGACGTTCGCCGCCCTCACGCTGGCGATCGGGGAGCCGTTCTACGAGAGACTGTCGGCCGCGGTGGATGTGCTCGAGTCGGAGCACGAGCAGCCGTGGTGGCGCACACTGCCCCGGTCGATCAGGGACAGCCTCGTCACCCTGGGCTACGTGCTGCTCTTCACGATCCCGCTGTTCATCCTGGGGTTCGTACCCGTGGTCGGCCAGACGATCGTGCCCGTGCTGGGCGCGGCCGTGTCCGGGTTCTTCCTGACGGTCGAGCTGACCACGCTGGCGTTGGAACGACGGGGGATGGTCCGTAAGGCGCGATTCGCCCTGCTGCGCGCCAACAAGGCCAGCGCGCTGGGCTTCGGTGTGGCGGTCTTCCTGCTGTTCCTGGTGCCGTTCGTGGCGGTGGTCGCCATGCCGGCCGCCGTGGCCGGCGCCGCCCTTCTCGTACGCACCCGCCTCTCTCCAACCTCCAACGGCCCCGCTCCCACCCCCATACC
>NZ_JADOGI010000245.1 GCF_015645445.1 Nonomuraea cypriaca
GGCCCCGCTCACGGTCGTGCCCCCAGCCGTGCCCCCGGTCGTGCTCCCCGACGTGGCGGGCAGTGCCCGTGCCCTGACCAGCCGGGCCCCGGCGGCCACGGCCAGGCCCGCGGTCACCTGGGTGGCCCGCCTGGCTCTGATCACGCCCGCGTGCGGCTCCCAGAGCAGGAAGCTGAGGTCGTCGCCGCGGTAGTCGGGGAAGAACCGGCCGCCGTCGCCCGGGCCGAGCACCTCACACGGAATGTCCAGATTTTTCAGGACTTGGGCGCTGGCGTGCTCCCATCCGTCCGGCGTCCTGGCGAACCACACCATGCCCGCCTCCTGGTACAACTCCTCGCCGGCCCGCTCCTCCAGCCTCCGCCAGTCGTCGCGCGCCCGCCAGGCGAGCCTGGCGTACCAGTCGTCGCCGCCGTGCGCGCAGCGCAGCAGCCGGGTCTCGCCCGCGCTCGACTGCCGTACGTGTCCCGGCTTGTGCTGCTCGACCAGCGTCACGTCCCAGCCGGTTTCGGCCAGCCGCAACGCCAGCGATGACCCCCAAATGCCCGCTCCGACCACAATGACCGATTTCATGACACCAAGGTGACCGGAACGCGTACCCGCCCGCAAGACTCAGACGATGATGAGGCGGACGACCACGCCCGCGCAGTTGCCCGCCACGCAGATCCGCACCGGGACCTCGGAGACGCCGGGAGCCGCCGGCACACCGCCCACGTGGCCGTCGGGCCCGATCGTCACATCCCTGGGCAGCCTGGCCCGGTCGGTCACGGTGAAGGCGGGCAGGACGCCGGCCGGCCCGCCGTTGATGCCGATCTCGGCGTCCAGCGGGGTGCCGGCCTTGCCGGGGAAGGTCAACTCGCCCGGCTCCCACGGCACGTTGCCGAGCACCACCAGGGTGAGCTCCTCCTTCGTGCACGCCTGGCCGGCGCAGACGTGTACGGGCGCGACGTACGTGCCGCGGCGTCGCGGCGTGCCGTACAGTCTGCCGTCCTTGTCGACCCTGACCCCGACCGCGAGGTAGGCGGCGCGGAAGGCGACGCCCTCGCCGGTCGGCAGCAGCCGCCGGCTCACCTCGATGCCCTCGGTGACGTAGAACGTGTTCTCCACCAGGGCCCCGGACCCGATCGGGGACCGGCCGGACATGTTGGTCATGGGGGTGGTGACGGCGGCCGGGAACGCCGTGGGGAGCAGTCCGCACAAGGCCAGCCCGGCCAGCACGAACGCCCACCTTCGCCGCATCACTACCCCCTGGCTGCTCCGTACGCCGATACGTACCCCCATCAGCGCGTAGCGTCACTAGATAATCGTGGGCATGGCCGCCGAATCCGCTCAGACCCTGGAACGCGGGCTCCGCCTGCTGAGACTGCTCGCCGACGGGAAGGGCGGCCGCACGCCGACCGAGCTGAGCGCGGAGCTGTCGCTGAGCAGGCCCGTGGTGTACCGGCTGCTGACGACGCTGATGAACGAGGGGTTCGTCCGCAGGGACGCCGAGGGGCGGGTGCATCTCGGGTTCGGGTTGCTGGTGCTGGCCCAGGCCGTGCAACCGCTGCTGCGGGCGGCGGCGGTGCCGACGCTGCGGCGACTGGCCGAGGAGGTGGGCGCGACCGCGCACCTGACCGTGGCGGAGGGTGACGACGGGCTGGCGGTGGCGGTGGTGGAGCCGTCGTGGACCAATCTGCATGTCGCCTACCGGGAGGGCGCGCGGCATTCGCTGGCGAAAGGCGCGGCGGGGCAGGCGATCCTGGCGCTGCGCGACAGTCATGGCCGCCGGGACGACTACTTCGTGACCGAGGGGCAGTTGCAGGAAGGGGCGCGGGGTGTCGCCGCGCCCGTGATCGGGCTGCCGTGGCTCGAGGCGTCGGTGGGGGTGGTGACGTTCGGACCGCTGGAGGAGTCGACGGGACGGCGGGTGGTGGCGGCCGCCGCCGAACTCGCCGCCGCGCTGGGTTGACATCTCCTGGACGATGGCAGACCTTTGTCACGTATAGAGGACACGGCCGTCCGATTAACGGACAGCATGGAGGGGCAGATGCCGTACTACCGGGTCGTGGGCGAGGTTCCGCGTAAGCGACACGTCCAGTTCAGACGGCCGGACGGCGGTCTCTACGCGGAGGAGTTGATGGGCGAGGAGGGCTTCTCGTCCGACTCCTCGCTGCTCTATCACCGCCACTCGCCGACCGCGATCATCAAGGCGGAGGCGGTCACGCCGGCCGTGGAGACGCGGCTCGCGCCCAACCTGCCGCTCTCGCCCCGCCACTTCCGCACGCAGGAGCTGTCCAGCGCCGGCGACCTGGTGTCGGGGCGCATCCCGCTGGCCGGCAACGGCGACGTCCGGCTGTCGTACGCGACCAGCGACCAGGCGAGCGAGCTCTACCGCAACTCGATGGGCGACGAGTGCGTCTACGTGCAGCGCGGCGATGTGAGGTTCGAGTCGACGTACGGCGTGATCGAGGCCGCCGAGGGCGACTACGTGGTCATCCCGACCGGAACGATCCACCGCTGGGTGCCGGACGGACCGGTCAGCGTGCTGGCCATCGAGGCCGCCGGGCACATCAGGCCGCCCAGGCGCTACCTGTCGCAGCACGGCCAGTTCCTGGAGCACGCGCCCTACTGCGAGCGCGACCTGCGCGCCCCGGCCGAGCCGTTCGTCGTGGCGGGCGAGGAGGTGCCGGTGCTGGTGCGCACGCGCGGCGGGCTGAGCAGGCTCGTCTACCGCGACCACCCGTTCGACGTGGTCGGCTGGGACGGCTACCTCTACCCGTACGCGTTCAACATCAATGACTTCGAGCCGATCGTGAAGAAGACGCACGCGCCTCCGCCGGTGCACCAGACGTTCGAGGGGCCGGGGTTCGTGGTGTGCTCGTTCTGCCCGAGGCCGCTGGACTACCACCCCGAGGCCATCCCGATCCCGTACAACCATCACAACGTGGACTCCGACGAGTTCATGTTCTACGTGGGCGGCGACTACTCCGCGCGGGCCGGATCCGGCATCGACGTCGGATCCATCTCGCTGCACCCGGCGGGGTTCACGCACGGGCCGCAACCGGGGGCGGTCGAGGCGGTGATCGACGCGGTCGCCCGGGGTGTCACGACGACCACGGAGATGGCGGTGATGGTCGACACCTTCCGCCCGCTCGACCTCGGTCAGGGCGCGCTGTCCTGCGAGGATTCCGGCTACGCCTGGACCTGGTCACGATGAACGTCTACATGTCGCTGGTCGACGACGCCGGCCTTTTCCCGCCGACCTCCCTGCACATGGAGGAGGCCCTGGCCAGGAACAAGCGTGACCTGGAACGCGGCAACCCGGTCCTCACGCACCGCTTCATCTGCCCGGCCAGCCGGCTCGACCGGCTGCGCGCCAAGCCGTACCGGCCGCGGCGGATCGGGCTGGTCGTGGACACCTCCAAGCTGCCGTCCTTCGACGACCTGCCGGTGGACCTGGTCGAGGTGTCGCTGCCGGAGCACACGACGGTCGAATCGCTGGCCGCCGAGCTGGACCTGCCGTCCGGGGTGCGGCTGTTCGTGGAGATCGTCCCGCCGAAGGCGATGTCGATGTCCGTCGACGTGCCGGACGGCGTGGGGCTGAAGGTGCGCTGCGGGGGCCTGACGGCCGACGCCTTCCCGCCGGTGGAGCATCTCGCGACGTTCATCAGGTTCTGCGTGGAGCACGACGTCTCATTCAAGGCGACGGCGGGGCTGCATCACGCCGTACGCCACTTCGACCCCTCGCTCGGCGTCGATCGTCACGGGTTCCTGAACCTGGTGCTCGCGGTCTGCGAGACCGTCGAGGGGCGCGATCCCGTGCCCGTGCTGCGCACCACGGACGCGGCCCATCTCGTACGGATGGCGGTGTCCGTACCCGAGGACACGGCGAAGCAGGCGCGGCGGCTGCTGGTGAGCTACGGCTCCTGCTGCACCAGCACACCCCTCCACGACCTGCGCGCGCTCGGACTGATCAAGGAGGCTTCGTGACCTGGGGTGTGGACAACCTGCCCTACGGGGTGTTCTCGTGCCCCGGCGAGCGGCCCAGGGTCGGCGTGCGGTACGGCGACAAGGTGCTCGACCTGGCTCCCGCCCTGCACGACGAGGTGTTCGCCGCCCCCTCGCTCAACCCGTTCATGGCCAGGGGCCGGATGGCCTGGCACGACACCAGGACGCTGATCCAGAACAAACTCACCGGCGACCTGCCCGTGACCGAGGCGCACCTGATCCCGCTGGAGCAGGTGCGGCTGCACATGCCGTTCGAGGTCGCCGACTACGTCGACTTCTACTGCTCGATCGACCACGCGAGCAACCTCGGCCGGATCCTCCGCCCAGGCTCGGAGCCGCTGCTGCCCAACTGGCGGCACCTGCCCGTCGGCTACCACGGCAGGTCGGGCACGGTCGTCGTGTCAGGCACGCCGGTCCGGCGGCCGCACGGGCAGTTGTCCGCCGGGGTGTTCGGTCCGTGCGCGAAGCTCGACATCGAGGCGGAGCTGGGGTTCGTGGTGGGCGTGCCGACCGCGCTCGGCTCCCCCGCCGGGGCGTTCGAGGACCATGTGTTCGGGGTGACCCTGGTGAACGACTGGAGCGCGCGCGACATCCAGTCCTGGGAGTACGTGCCGCTCGGGCCGTTCCTGGCCAAGTCGTTCGCCACGTCGATCTCACCGTGGATCACGCCACTGGAGGCGCTGCCGCGGATCCCCGGCCGCGTCCAGGACCCCGAACCGGCCGCCTACCTGCGGCGGCAGGGTGACTGGGGGCTGGACGTGCAGCTCGAGGTGGTGCTCAACGGGGAGGTCGTGTCGCGGCCGCCGTACTCGGGCATGTACTGGACGCCCGACCAGATGCTCGCCCACCTGACCGTGAACGGCGCCGCGCTGCGCACGGGGGACCTGTTCGCCAGCGGCACGGTCTCCGGCCCCGAGCGGGCGGAGCGCGGCTCGCTCATCGAGCTGACCTGGAACGGGACCGATCCGATCAAGCTGCCGAGCGGCGAGACGCGCTCGTTTCTGCAGGATGGTGACACCGTGACCATCAGGGCCACGGCAGGTGCCCTGACATTGGGGGAAGTTTCCGGAACCATCGTGTAAGTGACTCAACGTGCTCGATCAATGACTCAACGCTATTCTGGGATCACCCCTTCCCTCGGAAAGCAGGAGTCACATGCGGCGCGCGGCGATGCTTTGTGTCGCCCTCCTTCTGGCCTGCGGGTGCGGCCCCGCGGCCACGCGGCCCCCGGCCAAGCCCCCGGTCGTGCGGGCCTATCCGGCGTTCGACGCCGAGCGGGCCAGGACCGACCGCGGCCTGGTGGTCGAGGCGCACGGCGGCACGCTCAGCGAGGTGCTGGTCTATCAGCGCGGGGAGCCGGTGCCCGGCCGGCTCGACGGCGCCCACACGACGTGGCGCTCCGACTGGACGCTCATGCCCGACACCGAATACACGGTGACCGCGCGGGCCGCGGGTGCGAGCGGCCCGGCCACGGTCGCGATGGGCCGCTTCCGCACCCGGCCGGTCGAGCGGACCCTCGAGATCGCCTCGACCACGCCCCTGCCGGGTGAGACGGTCGGCACCGGCATGCCGGTCATCATCGACTTCGACACGCCCGTGGCGGACAAGGCGGCCGTCGAGCGGGCGCTGGAGGTCGTCCCGGAGATCCCGGTCGAGGGCGCGTGGCGGTGGACCAGCGACACCCGGGTCGTCTACCGCCCCCGGCGGTTCTGGGCGCCGCGGCAGCACGTCACGGTCACCGCCCACCTGGCCGGCGTACGCGCGGGCGCCGGCGTCCACGGCACCGCGGACTCCACCTTCGTCTTCACCGTCGGCCGTGACCAGTCCAGCTCGATCGACACCAGGACCCACCAGATGGTGGTCCGCCGCGACGGCCGGATCGTGCGGCAGATGGCCATCAGCGCGGGCATGGCCACCACCCGCGAATACACCACGACCAGCGGCGTTCATCTGACCATGGACAAAGGTGACCCGGTCCGGATGGTCTCCCCCGGCCGCGTCGAAGGCGAGCCGGGTTATTACGACGAACTGATCGGCCACGCCGTACGCATTTCCGACAGCGGCGAATACGTGCACGCCAAGGACAACGTCTGGGCGCAGGGCCGGGAAAACGTGAGTCACGGCTGCATCAATTCCCGGCCGGACCAGGCGGCCTGGTTCTACGACACCTCACTGCGCGGCGATCCCGTAACGATCATCGGCACCGACCGCGCGCTCGAATGGGACAACGGCTGGGGTTTCTGGCAGCTCCCGTGGGAGAAATGGCGGCAGGGCAGCGCGCTGCCTTCCGCCGATTCCGCAGGTGGATTGGTGCCACAACGGTAAAACCAGGATTAACGTAGACAGCGAGGGGGGAACGCTCGCGCGCGCAGGCCCGTTGTCCCTATAGGAGGGCCGGACATGGATGAATGGATCATCTGGGTAATCCTCGCAGTCGTCCTCGGCGTGGCCGAGATCTTCACCCTCACGGCCTCGCTCGGACTGCTGGGCGTGGCCGCGTTGCTGACCGCCGCGACCGCGGCCATCGGGTTGCCCGTCCCCCTGCAACTGCTGTTCTTCGCCATCTCGTCGGCGGCCGGTCTGATCGTGCTCAAGCCGATCGCCATGCGTCATATCAGGCAGCCGCAACTGCAACGGTTCGGTGTGGAGGCACTCGTCGGCAAGCCCGCCTATGTGGTCTCGGAGGTAACGGGACGCGACGGACGGGTACGCATCGGGGGCGAGGAATGGTCCGCGCGGGCCTACGACGAAACCCTGGTGATACCCACGGGGGCGACCGTCGACATCATCGAGATCGAGGGAGCGACAGCCCTCGTCTATCCCCGGGAGTGAGCCATGGATCCACTGTTGCTGGTGGGGCTGTTCATCATACTTTTCGCGGTGTTCACCGTGCTCAAGGCCGTGCGGATCATCCCGCAGGCCCGGGCGCGCAACGTCGAGCGGCTGGGCCGCTACCACCGCACGCTCAAACCCGGACTCAACTTCGTCATCCCCTACATCGACCGCGTCTACCCGGTGATCGATCTGCGCGAGCAGGTCGTCTCCTTCCGCCCGCAGCCCGTCATCACCGAGGACAACCTGGTCGTCGAGATCGACACCGTCCTCTACTTCCAGGTCACCGACCCGCGGGCGGCGGCGTACGAGATCGCCAACTACATCCAGGGCGTCGAGCAGCTCACCGTCACGACCCTGCGTAACGTCGTCGGCTCCATGGACCTGGAGAAGACCCTGACCTCCCGCGACACCATCAACAGCCAACTGCGCGGCGTCCTCGACGAGGCCACCGGCAAGTGGGGGCTGCGCGTCAACCGCGTCGAGATCAAGGCCATCGACCCGCCCAAAACCATAAAAGACGCGATGGAGAAGCAGATGCGGGCCGAGCGGGACAAGCGGGCCGCGATCCTCAACGCCGAGGGGCAGCGGCAGTCGCAGATCCTCACGGCGGAGGGCGACAAGCAGAGCCGCATCCTGCGGGCCGAGGGCGGGCGCACGGCCGCCATCCTGGAGGCCGAGGGCCAGTCGCGCGCCATCGACCAGGTCTTCCAGGCGGTCCACCGCAACGACCCGGACCCGAAGCTGCTGGCGTACCAGTATCTGCAGGTGCTGCCGCAGCTCGCGCAGGGCGAGGGCAACACGTTCTGGGTGATTCCGAGCGAGGTCACGTCGGCGCTGCAGGGCGTCTCGAAGGCGTTCACCGAGGCCTTGCCCAAGTCGGCGGCGACGCGGGAGGAGATGCCGGAGAGCTCGGCGGCGGAGGAAGAGGCCGCCAAGGCCGCGGAGGCGGCGGCCGAGGCCGTCGCGGACGCCCAGGAGGCGGAGCCCCCGAAGGGCCCGCGCCAGATCACCCAGGGGATCCAGGAGCCGTCCCCGTTCCCCGACCTGAACAAGGAGCCCAAGCAGGCCGACCACTGAGGCTCCTGGGTTCGTACGAGGTGCCTGCCACGCGGTGGGCACCTCCGCCCTGAGGGTGCCGTCCCGGTTCCGGGGTCAGCGTTGTCCCCGGTCGAAGTACGCGGCCAGCTCCGCGTCCAGGGGCGGCACGTCGTACGGCATCCCGCCGTCCCGCAGCGACATCGTGGCCATGTACCCGGCGGCAACGCTCATCCTGGCCGCCACCGGCGAGGTGTCCGTCACCCCGCCGTCCCTGACGAACCTGAGGAACTCCGTCATGATCTCCGCGTCCGCGCCCCCGTGCGACCCCTGCGCGGCCGGCACCGTGTAAGCGATGTCGCAGTCGCCCCGGTAACCGGTGGGCCCGGTGTTCCACACCTTGACCGTGTCGCCTGGCCCGTCGCCGAAGTTCTCCAGCCGCCCCTCCGTGCCGATGACCGTGTAGTTGCGCACGTAGTCGGGCGTGAAGTGGCACTGCTGGTAGGCCGCGATGACGCCGTTGTCCAGGCGCATGTTCATGACCGACACGTCCTCGACGTCGATGACGTGATGCAGGTCCGCGCGCTGGGCGGGCGGCCACTCGTACTCCTTGAGCCAGCCCTCGGGACGCGGGGTGCCGGGGGCGCGGCGCGGCAGGTCGCCGTAGAGCATCAGGTCGCCGAAGGCGTTCACCCGCGTGGTGTAGCCGCCGGCGAGCCAGTGGATCACGTCCAGATCGTGCGCCGCCTTCTGCAACAGCAGTCCCGTGGTGCGGGTGCGGTCGGCGTGCCAGTCCTTGAAGTAGTAGTCGCCGCCGTAGGAGACGAAGTGGCGGACCCAGACGGTCTTGGGCTCGCCGATCACGCCCTTTCCGATGATGTCGCGCATCAGGCGTACCACGCCCATGTGACGCATGTTGTGCCCCACGTACAGGCGGGTGCCCGTCTCACGGGCGGCGCGCAGGATGTTGTCGCAGCCCTCCACGGTGATCGCCATCGGCTTCTCCAGGTAGACGGCCTTGCCGGCCTGGAGGCAGTCGATCGCGAGCCGCTCGTGCGTGTCGTCGGGCGTGTTCACGACGATGGCGTCGAGGTCGGGCCGGTCGAGCAGGTCGCGGTGATCCTGGGTCAGGAACTCCGCCTCGAACCGCCCGGCCTTCGCCTTGAGCACCGCAGGGTCGGAGTCGCACAGCGCGGCCACGACCGAGCCCCCGCCCGGCCGTTGCGCGGCCAGAGCGAGGCTCGTCCGCAGACCGAGCCCGATGACTCCGATGCGCAGGTCTTCCACAGACGTCCTTCCTATTTCGAGCCGGTGAAGGCGATTCCCGCGATGAGCTGTCTCTGCAGCACCACGAAGATCACGATGATCGGCACGGTCGCCATCAACGAGCCCGCCATGAGCACCGGGTATTCGGTGACGTGCTCACCCCGCAGCGCCGAGAGCCCGGCCGACAGCGTCATCTTCTCAGGCTCGGTGTTCACGATGAGCGGCCACATCAGGTCCTTCCACGACCAGAGCACGGTGAGCACCCCGAAAGCGATCAGACCCGGCCGGGCGAGCGGCAACATCACGCTCCAGAAGGTCCGCAACGGGTTGGCCCCGTCGATCCTGGCCGCCTCCTCCGGGATAGAGGCCGATCCAGGTCTCGGTGGCCAGCGACACCAGGGTCGCCGACTCCGCCAGGGGGTGGTCGTGGGGGAGCACCAGGTCGAACGGCTCGGCGTACAGCGGCAGGCGCGAGAGGCGGCGGTCGGCGGCGTCGGGGGCGCCCCGGTATTCGACCGCGATCGCCAGGTCGGCCTCGGAGTCCAGCAGCATGGCCAGGCTGTGGTCACCCTCGGCGTCCAGCACGCGTACCTGGACGCCGGGCGCCTTGGCGCGGAACGCGGTGATCGCGGGGGAGAGCACGGCGCTGATCGCCGTCGCGAAGCAGGCCACCGTGACCTCACCGGCCTCACCCGTCGTGTACGCGGCCACCTCCGCCTCGGCGCGTTCGAGCTGGGCGAGGACCTCGTTGGCATGGGCCACCATGATCTTGCCGACGGCGGTGAGGTGAACGCCGCGCCCGTCACGGGTGAGCAGCCGATGACCCACCTCGTGCTCCAGCGCGACAAGCTGCTGCGACACGGCGGACGGGGTCAGATGCAACGCCGCCGCAGCGGCGGTGACCGTCCCATGATCAGCCACCGCCCGCAACGTCCGCAACCGCCGCACATCAATCACGTGCTCATGGCCTCACTGAGTTCGGCGGGGCTCGTCCGCCTTGTGCCGCCCGCTGCTTCAGGCGGCGGCGTTCCCTCGCAGGAGGATACTCAGCCCCGGGCCTGGATGAAGGCGTGTACGGCGCGGTCCACGTCCTCTGGGGAGTGGGCGGCCGAGAGCTGGACGCGGATTCTCGCCTTGCCGTGCGGCACGACAGGGTAGGAGAAGCCGATCACGTAGATGCCCAGGTCGAGCAGGCGTTCGGCCATGGCCGCGGCCTCGCCGGCGTCGCCGATCATCACGGGCACGATCGGATGGTCGCCCGGCAGGATGTCGAACCCGGCCCTGGTCATCTTGCTTCGGAACCGCGCGGTGTTGGAGCGCAGCCGTTCGCGGGCGTCGGCGGAGGTCTCGAGCAGGTTGAGGATGCGCAGCGACGCCGAGGCGATGATCGGGGCGAGCGAGTTGGAGAACAGGTACGGCCGCGACCGCTGACGCAGCAGCTCACAGATCTCCTTGCGGGCCGAGACGTAGCCGCCGCTGGCCCCGCCGAGCGCCTTGCCCAGCGTGCCGGTGATGACGTCGATCCGATCCGTGACACCGTGCAACTCGGGCGTGCCGCGCCCGGTCGGGCCGACGAAGCCGACGGCGTGGGAGTCGTCGACCATCACCATGGCGTCGTACTGCTCGGCCAGGTCGCAAATGTCCGGCAACGGCGCGAGATATCCGTCCATGGAGAAAACGCCGTCGGTCACGATCAGCCGCCGTCGCGCGTCCGCGGACTCCTTCAGCCTGGCCTCCAGCTCGGCCATGTCGCGGTTGGCGTACCGGAGGCGCTTGGCCTTGGAAAGACGGATGCCGTCGATGATGCTGGCGTGGTTGAGCGCGTCGGAGATGACCGCGTCCTGGGCGTCGAGCAGGGTCTCGAAGATGCCGCCGTTCGCGTCGAAACAGGAGCTGTAGAGGACGGTGTCCTCCATGCCGAGGAAGTCCGTCAGGCGCGCTTCGAGCTCCTTGTGCACTTCCTGGGTGCCGCAGATGAACCGTACGGAGGCCATCCCGAACCCCCACCGGTCCAGCGCCGCCTTGGCCGCGTCGATCACGGTGGGGTCGTCGGCGAGGCCCAGGTAGTTGTTGGCGCAGAAGTTCAGGACCTCGCGGCCGGCCACGCTCACCTGGGAGCTCTGCGGGGTGCCGATCACGCGTTCGGGCTTGAACAGCCCGGCCTCGGTGATCTCGTCGAGCGTCGTACGCAGCTGCTCGCGCACGTTCGTGAACATCAAGCGCTCCTGTTCATGGTCGCGGCCGCTTCGGCCCTCGTTGGCTCGTTACTCGCACTCTCGGTCGGAGCTTCTCCGCTCCAGTCCAGGATGACCTTGCCCGTGCGGCCGCTCGCCGCCGTGTCGAATGCCTCGTCGAAGTCCCGGTACGAGAACCGGTCGGTGATCACCGGGGACAGGTCGAGCCCCTTCTCCAGCAGAACGGACATGTTGTACCAGGTCTCGAACATCTCACGGCCGTACACGCCCTTGATGGTGAGCATCGACGTCACGACGGTGGCCCAGTCGATGGCGAACTCCTCCGCGGGCAGCCCCAGCATGGCGATCTTCCCGCCGTGCGTCATGCTCGCGATCATGTCGCGTACGGCCTGGGGGTTGCCCGACATCTCCAGCCCCACGTCGAACCCCTCGCGCATGTGCAACCGCCGCATGCCCTCGGCGATCGAGGACCTGGAGACGTTCAGCGCCAGGGAGACGCCGAGCTTGCCGGCCAGTTCGAGCCGCTCGTCGCTGACGTCGGTGATCATCACGTTGCGCGCGCCCACGTGTGTGGCCACGGCCGCCGCCATCAAGCCGATCGGCCCCGCCCCCGTGATCAGCACGTCCTCGCCGACCAATGGAAAGGACAGAGCGGTGTGTACGGCGTTCCCGAACGGATCGAAGATGGCCGCCACGTCCGGGTGGACGGGCACCCGGTGCACCCAGACGTTCGTGGCGGGCAGCGTGACGTACTCGGCGAACGCGCCGTCCCTGTTGACGCCGAGGCCGACCGTGTTGCGGCACAGGTGCCTGCGGCCCGCCATGCAGTTGCGGCACTTGCCGCACACGAGGTGTCCCTCGCCGCTGACGAGGTCGCCGACGGAGACGTCCTCGACGCCCGGCGCCACCTCGACCACGTGGCCGGAGAACTCATGTCCCACGATGAGCGGAAGCGTCAAGGTATGCCGCGCCCAGTCATCAAATTTCCGGATATGCAGGTCGGTGCCGCAGATGCCGGTCCGGAGTACCCGGATCTTCACCTCACCAGACCCCAGCTCAGGCTCCGGCACGTCCATCAGCCGGAGACCAGGCTCGGCACTCTCCTTGACCAGCGCTTTCATGGCTCCACTTCCGTTCACTGAGTATCAGTGTCTCAGTGTTTCGCTCATTGCTGGGCGAAGGTCCCCGTCTTGCCCGGTCGCCCGGCGCGGGGTAGACGCTTCACAGCCACCAGCCGGGCCAGGCCCGGTCTCACGGTCGGCTCCACATCCGTTTAAAGTCTCCGGGCCACTCCCGGCGACCTGCTTCACCAGCGAAGCGAGGTTGAGCGCGGCGTTGCGGTCCCGGTCCAGCACCAGGCCGCACGCCTCACAGACGAAGGTACGCATCCGCAGGGGCAGTTTGGTTTTCACTGTCCCGCACGCCGAGCACGTCTTGGAGGAGGGGAACCACCGGCCGACGGCCACCAGCCTGCCGCCGTTCCACGCGGTTTTGTAGGCGAGTTGGCGGCGGATCTCGCCGAAGGCGGCGTCGGAGATCGAGCGGGCCAGCCGCCGGTTGCGCAGCATCCCAGCGACCGTGGTCGCCCTGGTCGGGGCGGGTGCGGGGGTGGCGCTGGTGCCGCGGCTCGCGTTGCGCGACATGGCGTTGCCCGGGGTGGTGGTGCGTCACACGCCGGGACCGGAACGCCGGGTCTTCGCCGCCGTACGCCGCGGCTCCGACTGCCACCCCCTCCTGCGCCCGCTCCTGTCGTCACTCCGCACGGTCGCCGGCTCGCTCGGAACCGGGTGAAGCCCGCAGGTGTGTTCGCCGATCCGGAAGGACCGGCTGAGCCCGGACAACGCCCGGCCCGCTCAGGATCGGGCCAGGTCGAGTGCCTCGGCGAAGCGGGCGTGCCGGTCCAGCTCCGCTTCCACAGGGTCCAGCACGTACGCCTTGCTGACCTGGCCGATGGCCGTGCGCAGGGCCCTGGCCGTACGGCGGGCTCTGCGCCGGCCACCCGCCCAGGCGGCCAGCCGCGACAACAACGCGATCAGCACGCCGGCCAGCGCACCGCCCACCAGCAGCACCGTCGGCCACGGCACCACGCCGGCGGCCGGGAGCGGCGGCTTTGGCAGGCGCAGGTAGTCCATCCCGAACAGCACCCCGAGCCACAACGCGCCCGCCACCATGGTCGCGAACACCAGCCACTGCAGCACGTTCACGGCCCGCCACCACCTGGGCCGCTTCGTGGCGCCGACGGACGTCTTGCCCACCGCCCGGTCCACCGCGTCCGCCAGCTCCTGGGCGCGCGACCGCGCCGCCTGTCGCACCGCCGCCGCCCACGGGCCGGGCAGTCCCACCGCGGCCGCCTCACCGACGTCCCTGATCGCCGTCTCGACCTGTGCCCTCTGTACGGCCGACGCCGCCGGGACGGAGGTACGGCCGACGATCTCCCTGCCTGGCTCCCTGCCCGGTTCGCGGGGCGGCGCCATGCCGCCGATCCGCAGCCTGCGGAGTGGGTCGGGCCGGAACCTGCGTACCCACCTGGTGACCGGCCACCCGGTCGCGACGACGGCCCGATGCCGGTGCCCCTTGGCCACGGCCTCCACGACCAGCGGCACCCCGGCCGCCTCGGAAAGCGCCCTGGTGAGCCCTCGATCCAAACCCGCCGTCCGTTTCGGGCCGTCCGCCGACGCCCGCGTCATGCCTCTTCCCGCCGCCCCACTCACCACGTCGCCCCTGGGCCGCCTCTCCGCGCCGTCCCCAGGACGCGCCTCCCCACTCACCGCACGGTCCCGGAGCCGCTCCTCCGTCCCGGTCACCAGGGCGCCGCCGTCACCGGACACGGCCCGTCCACCGGAGTCCGGGGTCGCGTCAAGCGCGGCGGCCGGTTGCCCGGTGGGCGGGCCGGCGGTGGCGAGGTGGTCGGCGGCGGACTTGACGTCGGCGGACAGGCGGACGGACCAGGACGTACGTTCCGAGACGCGCTCTCCCAGAAGCGAACGGAGCTCGGGCAGGCCGGTGCCGGTACGGGCGGAGGCGGCCAGCACCGGGACACCCGACAGGCCGTCGTCGTCCAGGAGGCGGCGCAGGTCGCGTACGCAGCGGTCGACGGCCTGCGGGGGCAGGCGGTCCACCTGGTTGAGCACCACCAGCATGACGTCCCGGTGAGCGGCCAGCGGGCGCAGGTAGCGCTCGTGGAGCGCGGCGTCGGCGTACTTCTGCGGGTCCACCACCCAGACCAGCAGGTCGACCAGCTCCACCAGGCGGTCGACCTCCAGGCGGTGGGAGAGCTGGATGGAGTCGTGGTCCGGGAGATCGAGCAGGATAAGTCCGGACAAGTCGGGGTTTTCGGTGGCCGGGTGGCGCTGCGGGATGTCCAGCCAGTCCAGCAACGTGCCCGAGCCGTCGCCGTCCCAGAGCGCGGCCTGCGCGGTCGACGTCGTGGGCCTGGTGACGCCCACGGCCGCCAGCTCTGTACCGGCCAGGGCGTTGTACAGCGACGACTTCCCGCTGCCCGTCGCGCCCGCCAGCGCGGCCACGGTGTGCTCTACGGAGAGGCTGCGGCGGGCTCCGGCCCGTCCTGCGACCGCACGCGCGCCCGACACCGCCTCCTCGGACAGCCGTCCCGCACCCAACGACGCCGCCTCCAGCAGCGCGGCCAGCCGGGAGTCGAGCGACGGCCCCTCCTTACGCCGCAGCAACTTCACGACCCGTCCCCTCTGCCGTCGCCACCCTCGATCCAGGCCCGATCAAAAGGCTCTGTGTCACCAGAGCCCCCACCTGCGCCCTCCGCACCCCCGCCACGCGAACGCTCCGGACCAGGCGAACGCTCCGAGCCAGGCGAACGCTGGGGGCCGGACGAACGCTCCGGGTGGGCCGGACGCTCCAGGCC
>NZ_JADOGI010000246.1 GCF_015645445.1 Nonomuraea cypriaca
GGCGGGGGAGTCAAGGGGTGTGTGGGAGGAGGTGGTGGCGGCGGTCGACAGCGGGGATCTCGAGCGGGTGGCGGAGTGCGTGCTCGGGCTGGATGAGAGCGCTCGGCGGGAGGTCGCGGTCGCGTTGCCCGGCTACATCGCCGTGGCGGCGCGGCGGGCCGAGATGCGACGGCTGGAGCGGCGGGCCAGGTGGGAACGCGAGGGGGATGCGGCCTGGGAGGAGCACGTGCGCCGGGCCACCCGCGCGGGCCGGCGCGTCGACTTCCGCGAGCGCCGGCATTGGCACACCCCCTGGAACCCGCTTCGGGAGCCGTCGCGCGACGAGAGCTGGATCGAGCCGATGCGCGTCGCCGGCGCGGGCGTCCTCGGCGGCGCGGCGGCGGTGGTGGCCTGGCTGCACCGCCGCGAGCTACGGGACGGCCGGGGCGACACCGCCGTCATTGGTCGCGTCCTGTCCGTACGCCCGCCCGAATGGCGGGCCGACTTCGCCACCCGCGCCGCGCTCAAGATCCGTGCAAGCGGAAGGGGGTCACGTGGCGGCGACGGGGACGCGCTGGCCCTGGCCATGCTGCGGACCAGCGGCGTCACCCCGCCCGAGCACGACCCCCTCGTGGTCGCCTGGGCGAGCCGCGCGCCCACCGCCGCGGCCCTGCGCGAGGACCCGCTGCTCGACCACCTCCTGCCCAGGCTGTTCGAGGCGGAGGGCGTCGGCAGGGCGCTGCGCGACGAGCGGGCCGACCCGCTCACGCCAGGCACCTGGCTGGCCTCGCTGAGGGCGCTGGAGAGCGAGGGCAGGATCGGGCGTGATCTGCTGCTCGACGGGTGCGTGCGGCGGTTTCTGCTCGGTGGGTCCGCCCGCGACCTGCGGTTCTTCGTACGCCTGCACGAGCTGCTCGAACCGGCGTACGACGAGGTGGCCAAGCGGGCCCGCGACTACCTGCGGCTGCTGCCGGCCGCGCCGGGGCCGGTGGCGGAGCCGGCGCTGCGGCACCTGCGCGGGCTCGGCGAGCTGGAGCCCGCCGAGCTGTCCGAGGCGATCAGGGCGCTGTCGTTCAGGGCGGAGCGCAAGCTGGTGACGGGCGGGCTGGCGTGGCTCGACGAGGTCGCGCGCACGTCGGACGGCGACCTGGACGAGCTGGCGCCCGCCCTGGGGTACGCGTTCGCCTGCGAGTCCGCCGACGTGCAGGGCAGGGCGGTGCGGCTGGCGATCAAGTACGCCAAGCGGTTCACGCCCGTGGGCGCGCAGGCCGTCAGGGACACGATCGGGACACTGCCGCAGGAGCTCGGGGAGACGCTGGCGGCGGTGTTCGGCGGGGAGGCGGCCGAGGAGGAGCGCGGCGACGACGGGTTCATGGCGGTGCCGCTGCCGCCACCGGTGCGGGCAGTGGCCTTCCCGCCACCGGTCCGTACGCCCGCCGAGCTCGGTGACATCCCCTACCGCGAGGGATGGACGGCCACGGAGGTGTGGCTGGCCGGGATCGTCCGGCTGTCCGCACTCGACCGCCCGGGACTGGTGAAGAGACTGGCGCGGCTCGTGCGGCTGTCCGCCCTCGACCCGGCCTCGACGGGTACGCAGGCCGGGATCGTCCGGCCGCCTGGCGAATCCAGGGAAGGTCCCCGGCTCGACGTCGGGTGGTGGTGTGAGCGGATCGCCCGGCTGATCCTGGGGGAGGAGGACGGCATCCCCGGCCTCCCGGCGCCCGCGTCGGTGTCGGCGCCGCACCTGTTCCTGCTGCGCCGCTGGGCCGAGGTCGCCCACGGGGCACGGGACGGGACGCTGCCGCCGTACCTGCTGGCCGAGCCCACCGAGGGGACCGGTCACCTGGAAGCGGCCGAGTTCGTGGCCCGGCTGGAGGGGTACGAAGCGGCCGGCGTCCAGGCCATGCCGGCGGACCTGCAGCAGGCGTTGCTCCGGCTGCCTCGCGAGATCCCGCCCGAGGTGGTGGCACGGGCCGCGCGGTTCACCTCCGACGCCGGCCGTGAGGCGGCCCGGTGGATGTACTCGCGGCCCGAGCCGGTCACGAAGGCCGGCTGGTCGAGCGGTGGGCGGCTCAACCCGCTGATGACCGGCCAGGGTCGTCCTGGCGGCATGGAGGAGTATCACGACGATCTCGAACCGGCACGGGGGACGACCCCGGATCTGCTGCCCGCCATCCGGGTGGAGCCGACCGGGCTGCCGCTGGTCGACGACCTGTTCGCCGAACCCGCGTGGCACCGGTGGGAGGAGCACGGCCGGTACCTGACGTGGTGGCCGTACCTCATGCCGTCCGATCGGGAGGTGGTCGCGCAGCACCTCCTGCCCCACCTGCTGTACAGCTGGAACCGACCGGCGGAGGTCCGCGCGGCGCAGGCGCGGGCACTGGCGTTGGCGGGCGGGCCCGTGGGAGAGGGGGTCGCTCTCATACAGGCGTACTTCGTGGCCGACCGGGCCTGGGGCAAGCCGGAGGCGCGGGCGGGGCTGGTGCTCGACATGGCCGCTCGGGGTGATCTGGCCGCCGAGGAGCTGGGGCGGCAGCTGGCGCTGCTGCTGCGCCGGACGTGGTTCAAGCCCGGGCCGGTGTTGGAGACGCTGGAGAGCGCGGCCGTGGGCGGGGCCCACCGGGAGGTCTGGCGGGTCATGACGGGGTTCCTGCCCGCGTTCCTGCCGGGGGCGGGGCATCGGGCGCACGCGCGGCACGCCCAGGCGCTCGCCTTCGCCCTGCGCGCGGCGCGGTGGGCGGGCGCCCGGGGGGCGGTGCCGTGCGTGGCCGAGATCGCGGCCCGCAAGGCGTCGAACAACTTCGTCCGCGAGGCCCGGCGGCTCCACACCCACCTGACCTGACCACCCCATGCCCGGCGCGGTCCGTCGATGGGCCGCACCGGGGGTCCGGTGGCGGGGGTGTCAGAGGTAGAGGCCCGTGGATTCGTCGCCGCCTGCCGGGGTGTAGTCGCGGCCCGCGCGGATGGCGTACAGCTCCGCCAGCGTCGCGCCGGACGCGCCCACACCCTGGGACGAGCCGAGCCACGTGACCGCCTCGTCGCGGCTCAGCGGGCCGACCTCCACCTGCGCCAGGCACCGGCCGGGCCGGACGACGGCGGGGTGGAGGCGGGCGAGGTCCTCGTTGGTGGTGATCGCGACGAGGACGTCGCGGCCCTGGCCGAGCAGCCCGTCCGTCAGGTTGAGCAGCCGCGACAGCCCCTGGCCCGCCTGCGCCTTCGCGCCCGAGCTGATCAGCTCGTCGCAGTCCTCCAGGACGAGCAGCCGCCAACGCTGCGCGTCCTCGTCGGTGTCGTAGCCCACCGCCACCTCCATCAGGTAGCCGGGCTCGTTGAACAAGCGCTCCGGATCGAGTACGCAGTCCACCTGGCACCAGTCGTGCCACTGCTTGGCCAGCGTGCGCAGCAGCGTGGTCTTGCCGGTGCCCGGCTGGCCGTGCAGGAGGATGAGCCGGCCGTTCACGTCGGCCGGGGTGATCGACATCAGCCGGTCGAGGGACGGCCGCACCTTGCCCGAGTAGTTCTTGCTGATCTCGGACCAGGGCTGCGCGGTGATCGGCTTCTCCGAACGGGTGCCGCCGTGCATGCCCCGCCACCAGAAGCCCATCTCGACGTGGTCGACGTCGGGCATGGCCTCTTCCGCGCCGTCGATGCTCTCCTGGAGCACCGTCTTGGCCAGCTCCTCGTCCACCGCCGTCACGCTGACGGTGGCCGTGCGGTTGCGGTGGCGTACGACACGCAGGGTCCAGCCGTCACCGCAGATGAGCCGCGACTCCGAGCCGTCCTCGACCCGGGCGGTGCGCAGCACGCGGCCTCCGGCGGGGCTGAGGGTGGCGTCAGGGCGTACGCGCTCCAGATTGGCCAGGCGCGACCACGGCTGGACACCTGTCGCGAACGGCGACAGCGCCAGCGCGTCGATGACGTCGATGGCGGAGTCGGCGTCGTCGATCCAGATGTTCATCGGCAGCTCGGCGGTGTCCGGGCTGGGGAACGGCACCTCCCTGATCACAGACATATCTTTTATGATCTCCGTCTCGGGACCGGATGTCGAAGGATTTTGACTGGGGATCCGCTTAGTTCTTGTTGAGAGTACCCGTCTGTGTGATGAGCCCCGGTCCTGGTTCGTCCCGCCAGGTATAGGTGAGCGTGTCGCCCTTCATCGCCAGCCGGATCGTGCCTGGGACGCAGTTGTCGTCGTTCCTGCCCAGGTAGAAGGTGAGCTGTTCGGCCTCCACCTTGGTCAGCGTGATGGTCGCCTGGCACTCGTAGCTCGCGTCCTCTTCGGACCAGCGCGCGGTGGATTCGCCTTCCTTCAGCTCCACCTCGTTGTCGGCGCCGTCGGGGTCCATCGGGTTCGTGCTGGTGGTGTGCCCGGACCAGTCTCCCTCGAAGGCGGCCGGGATCTTCAGGTCCGGGTTGACCGTCGGGTCCACGGGGAGGTCGGCCGAGGCTTCCGGCTCGCTCTCCGTCGGAGACTCCGCGGCCTCCGTGGGCTCCGTGGACTCAGTGGGTGGCGCCGTGGTTGAGGGCGCCGTGGTTGAGGGCGCCGTGGTTGAGGGCGCCGTGGTTGAGGGCACCGTGGTTGAGGGCGCCGTGGCCGACGACTCCGGGGCGGACGACTCCAGGGCGGACGGGGACCGCTCGACGTTCGTGGTGGGGCCGCGGTTCATCAGCAGGGCCGCGGCACCGGCCGCGCTCAGGACGACCACCGCCGTCACAGCGCCGATCACCACGCCCCGCGAGCGGGCCGCCCGCGCGGTATCCGTGGTCATCGCCGGACCCTGCGGCCCGGTGTTCCCGCCGTCACGCGAGCCCGCTGGGCCGTGTGGTCTGGCGTTCCCGCCGTCATGCGGGCCCGCCGGCCCGTGGGCCATCGGAGCCGGGAACCCCCGCGCCCCTGCCCCGGCCGCAGGCCCCTGTGGCCCGGAGCCCTGTGGCCTCGAGCCCGGCGGTCGTAAGCCTTGTGGCCCTGGGCCCTGTGGTCCCGTGGGGAGGGGGTGGTGGCCGGCGTCGGCGGGCAGGCCGGGCCGGGCGTTGGGGGTGACCAGGGACACCATGAGCTGCTGCGCCGTAGGCCGCCACGCCGGGTCCTTGGCCAGACAGGACGCGATCACCTCGCGCAGCCGCGGCGGCAGCGGCGACAGGTCAGGCTCGGCGTGGAGCACCCGGTTCAGCACCGCGGCCACGGTGTCCGCCCCGAACGGGCTCATCCCCGTGGCCGCGTACACCATCGACGCCGCCCACGCGAACACGTCGGAGGCCGGCGCCGCGGGCGAGCCGTTGATCTGCTCGGGCGCCAGATACGCGGGCGTGCCGATCAGCCCCGAGGTCACGGTCGCCGCACCCTCGGCCCTGGCGATGCCGAAGTCCACCACGCGCGGCCCGTCGGGACCGAGCAGCACGTTGGACGGCTTGAAGTCGCGGTGCACGACCCCGGCGGCGTGGATGGCCGCCAGCGCGGTGGCCGTGCCGACGACGAGGCGTTCGAGCTCGCCGCCGCGCAGTGGGCCGCGCTCGCGCACGCGGTCGGCCAGCGAGGGGCCGTCCACGAACTCGCTTACCACGAACGGCCGCGGCCCGCCGGTCGAGACGTCGATCACGCGGGCCGTGCAGAAGGAGGCGATGCCCTCCAGCGCGTTCAGCTCGCGCGCCAGCCGCGCCCTGGTCTCCTTGTCACCCGTGCTCAGCAGCTTGATCGCGACCGGTTCGCCGTCGTCATCGTGGGCGAGGTAGACCACACCCTGCCCGCCTTCGCCGAGACGCCCGGCGAGCCGAAAACCGCCCAGCGACGCCGGGTCGTCCGGTGTGAGGGGGTTCGCCATGGCCGATACGTTACCTGTCGCCATGCGGAAGCAAAGATCCATCGGTACCTTATGACGTTGAGCCAAATCACTCCATAGGCGGAGGTATCGGGGAAGTGTCGAAGGTCACGTTCCGTGAACGTGTGCGGTACTGGTTCGACAACACCATGTCCAAGGGCACGGCGTCGTTGATCGGCTGGCTGGCCATGGCCTCGGTGGGGCTCATCGTGGTGGTGACCGTGCTCACCCTGTGGGTCGCGCCCAACGAGCCTGAGGGGGTGTCAGGCCCCGGCGAAGTGCTCTGGATCGCTCTCATGCACGCGCTCACGCCGGGCAGGGTGGCCAGCGACCAGGGTTCGCTCCCGTACATGACCGTGATGTTCGCCTGCTCCCTCGGCGGCCTGTTCATCGTCAGCATGCTCGTCGGCCTGCTGGCCAACGGGCTCAAGCAGAAGGTGGACCGCCTGCGCCGAGGCCGTTCGCGGGTCGTGGAGTCGGGCCACACGGTGGTGCTCGGATGGTCGGACCAGGTGTTCACGATCGTGGCCGAGCTCGTCAAGGCGCACGCGAGCGAGAAGAACTCGGTCATCGCCGTGCTGGCGGAACGCGACAAGCTGGCCATGGAGGAGGACATCCGCGAGCGCGTCGGCGACCTCGGCGGGACCCGCCTGGTCTGCCGTACCGGACGGCCCACCGAGCCGCGCGACCTGGCGCTGATGAACCTGGCCGTGGCCCGCTCGGTCGTCGTGCTCTCGCCCGAGGGAGAGGACCCCGACGCGCACGTCATCAAGATCCTGCTCGCCCTGGCCAAGCGCAAGGGCGCCCACCCGCCGGTGGTCGCCGCCCTGACCTCCAGCCGCAACATCGCCGCCGCCCGCCTGGCCGGCGGCGAGGACGTGCACCTGGTCGACTCCGACGACACCGCCTCCAGACTCATCGTGCAGTCCTCCCGCCAGTCCGGCATGTCCGTGGTGTGCATGGACCTGCTGAACTTCGACGGCGGCGAGATCTACCTGCGGACCCCGAAGAAGCTCCTCGGCGTCACGTACGCCGACGCGCTGCAGGCGTACCAGACCGCGGCCGTCATCGGCCTGCGCCGGCCGTCCGGCGTCGTGCTGAACCCGCCCATGGACACCGTCATCAACGACGACGACCAGGTCATCGTGATCGCGCACGACGACTCCCACGTCCGCCTGGCCGCCGGCAGGCACATCGTGGACGAGACCGCCATCGCCGTATCGGTGACGACGCCGACCGATACCGAGCGCACGCTGCTGCTCAACTGGAACGGCCGGGCCGAGCAGATCATCCGCTACCTCGACGGCTACGTCGCACCCGGCTCCGTCCTGGAGGTCGCCGCCGACCACCCCAAGGCCGGCACGAACCTCGCCGGGCTGCGCAACCTCACCGTGAACGTCAAGGACTGCGACACCACCGACAGGTACGCGCTCGAATCGCTCGGCGTCGGCCTGTTCCAGCACGTCATCGTGCTCTCCGACGACCGCTTCGACGGGGATCACTCCGACACGCGCACCCTCATGACGCTGCTCCAGCTCCGCGACATGCAAAGCGCCCTCGGCGAGCACTACTCGATCGTCAGCGAGATGCACGACGAGAGCAACCGCTCACTGGCCGAGGTCACCGAGGCCGACGACATCGTGATCAGCGACACCGTCATCGGCCTGCTGCTCGCCCAGCTCGCCGAGAACCGGCACCTCGCGGACGTGTTCGCCTACCTGTTCGACTCGCGCGGGTCCGAGATCTACCCCCGCCCCGCCGCGAACTACGTCAAGACGGAGATGGCGGTGACGTTCGCCACGGTCGTCGAGGCCGCGGCGCGCAGGGGCGAGACCGCCATCGGCTACCGCGACTCGCGGGCCCGCAACGACCCGCCGCACTACGGCATCGTCCTGAACCCGCCCAAGGCGGACACCATCACGCTGAGCGAGCCGGATTCGGTGATCGTGCTGGCCGAACGCTGAGCGTACTAGCGTCTGACATGTGAGGACCATTGACTGGGTCGACGGCGGCGTTGAGCTCGTCGACCAGACGCTGCTGCCCGACAAGTGCGTGATGCTGCGCGTCCACACGGTCGACGACCTCGTCGACGCGGTCCGGCGGCTGGCCGTGCGCGGCGCGCCCGCGCTCGGCGTGGCCGGGGCACTCGGCGTCGTGCTGTCCGGCGGCGACCCCGGCCAGATCGCCAGGCTCCGCGCCGCCCGGCCCACCGCCGTCAACCTCGCCTGGGGCGTCGACCGGGCCGCCGCCCACCTGCACGAGGGCCGCGAGGCGGTGCTGGCCGCCGCGCTGCGCGTCCGCGACGACGACATCGCGGCCTGCCGCGCCATGGGCGAGCGCGGGGCCGGCCTGCTCGAAGGCGACCGGCTGCGGATCATGACCGTGTGCAACACCGGCGGGCTCGCCGCCGTCGAACGCGGCACCGCGCTCGGCGTCGTGCAGACGCTGCACGAGCGCGGGCGGCTGGCCGAGGTGCTGGCGCTGGAGACCCGGCCGCTGCTGCAGGGCGCCAGGCTCACGACCTGGGAGCTGGCCAGGATGGACGCGCCGCACCGCCTCATCGCCGACTCCGCGGGGCCTTACCTGCTGGCCAAGGGCGAGGTGGACGCGGTGCTCATCGGCGCCGACCGCATCGCCGCCAACGGCGACACCGCCAACAAGATCGGCTCGTACGCGCTCGCCCTCGGCGCCGAGCGCGCCGGGGTGCCCTTCGTGGTGGTCGCGCCCGAGTCCACGATCGACGAGAACACCCCGTCGGGCGAGCACATCGAGATCGAGGACCGCGGGCCCGACGAGATCGTGTCAATCCGAGGTGTACGCGTGGCGCCTGAGGGAACGCGGGCGTTGAACCCGGCGTTCGACGTGACCCCGCACGATCTGATCAGCGCGATCGTGACGGAAGAGCGAGTGATCAGGCCGTAGACGAAAATCTCCCATCTCCGGGACCTGTCCGCGCCGCTCACGTTACGCTCGGTAGCCCCGACCATGACTCTCGGAGACCACCATGGCCATTGACCTGGTGTTACGGCGCGACTGGAGCGCTCGTGCGCCGCACGGCGATTACACCCAGCTTGAATCGACCAAGGGGGTGAAGGTCCACTACACGGGCGGCAGGGTCGACCCGGGCATCGTCTCCGACCACGACGGCTGCGTGGCTCTGGTGCGCTCCATCCAGGCGCATCACCTGGACGGCAACGGCTGGGTCGACATTGGCTACTCATTTGTGGCATGTCCCCATAAACGCGTGTTCGAGGGGCGCGGATTGCACCGGCTGCCCGCCGCGAACGGCCCCGGTCTCAACGCCGGCCACTACGCCGTGCTCGCGCTGGTCGGCAGCTCCGGCCTGGTGGAGCCGCCGGACGGGGTCCTGCACGCGATCGTCGACGCCGTCGAGTACGCGCGCGAGCTGGGGCACGCCGGCAAGGAGATCAAAGGCCACCGCGACGGCTATGCCACTGAATGTCCCGGCGACTCACTCTACAGCTGGGTCAGACGGGGCGCGCCCCGGCCAGACGGCCCCACACCACCTCCCGAGACGCCGTCGTTCCCTGGGCGGCTGCTCAGCTACCCGCCGGTGACGCGCGGTGAGGACGTGCGCACCTGGCAGCGGCAGATGAGCAGACGCGGGTGGGAGCTCGCGGTGGACGGCGCGTACGGCAGCCAGTCACGCGACGTGTGCCGCGGCTTCCAGCGCCGGCAGGGCGTGGTGGATGACGGGATCGTGGGACCGGTCACGTGGCGGCTGGCCTGGGCGGCCCCTTCGACCTGACCCGCCCGGGATCGCCCCGGAGTTACGGTGTTCGCGGCGCTGGGCCTACTATCCGAACCATGGAACTGGCAGCGCGGTTCGCGTCCACCACCCGCGACGGCTGGCGGGCGCTGGCGGTCGAGGTCCTGCGCAAGTCGGGGGCCGAGGCGGCCTCGCCAGAAGAGGCGTTGTCCACCGCCACCTACGACGGGGTGACGGTCGCACCGCTCTACGACGTGGACGACCTGCCGGGCGATCCCGGCCTGCCCGGCGCGCCGCCCTATGTCCGCGGGGCCCGCGCCGTCCCTGGCTGGGACGTGCGGCAGCGGCACGCCGTGCCCGACCCCGACGCGCTGCAGGCCGACCTGGCGAACGGCGTCACCTCGCTGTGGCTGGTCATCGGCGACGACGCGATCCCGGTGGACGCGCTGGCACGGGTGCTCGACGGCGTCTACCTGGAGCTGGCTCCGATCGTGCTGGAGGCGGGGACGCGGACCGTACAGGCCGCCGAGGCCCTGCTCGCCCTGGCCCGCTCACGTGGGGGCGCCCTGAGCGGCAACCTCGGCGCCTCCGGCCCGGCAGGGGCCGAGCTGGCCGCGCGCTGCGCCGCCGAGTTCCCGGACGTGCGGGCCGTCACCGTGGACGCCACGCCCTACCACGACGCGGGCGGCAGCGACGCCGAGGAGCTCGGCTGCTCGATCGCCCAGGGCGTCGCCGAGTTGCGGGCGCTCACCGGCGCCGGGCTCTCCGTGGAGCAGGCGCTGGGGCAGCTCGAGTTCCGGTACGCCGCCACCGCCGACCAGTTCGCCACCATCGCCAAACTGCGGGCCGCCCGGCGGCTGTGGGCCAGGGTCGCCGAGGTGTGCGACGCGGCCGGACACGGCGGCCAGCGCCAGCACGCGGTGACGAGCTCGGCCATGATGACCGCCCGCGACCCGTGGGTGAACATGCTGCGCACCACGCTCGCCTGCTTCGCCGCCGGCGTGGGCGGGGCGGACGCGGTCACCGTGCAGCCGTTCGACGCCTGCCTGGGCCTGCCTGACGACTTCTCCCGCCGCATCGCCCGCAACACGCAGTCGCTGCTGCTGGAGGAGTCGGGGCTCGGGCGCGTCATCGACCCCGCGGGCGGCTCCTGGTACGTCGAACGCCGCACCGCCGACCTCACCGAGGCCGCCTGGGCGTGGTTCCAGGAGATCGAAGGAGCTGGAGGCATCTCGGCGGCGGCCGGGCTGGTCTCCGAGCGGATCGCCGCCACCCGGACGCGCCGCGCCGGCGACATCGCCCGCCGCCGCCTCCCGATCACCGGCGTCAGCGAGTTCCCCAACCTGCACGAAAAGCCCCTCCGCCCGCCCCAGCCCATCGGACAGGCGACGGCGGACGTGTCCGGTGAGCCGGTGGCGGAGGAGGCCGGGGTGCCGAGTTCGGCGCGCGGAGCCGGGCTCGCCGGGACGGCGGGTTCGGCGCGGGGAGTCGGTGGGCTGCCGAGGGTGCGGTACGCGGCCGAGTTCGAGGCATTGCGGGATCTGGCCGACGCGCAGGCCGAGCGGCCGAAGGTGTTCCTCGCCACCATCGGCCCGCTGGCCGCCTACACCGCGCGGGCGGCGTTCGCGGCGAACCTGTTCCAGGCGGGCGGGCTGGACACCGAGACCGCCGGCCCCGGCGCGGACCCAGAGCAGATCGCCACCGCGTTCGCCGTGAGCGGGGGCACCGTCGCCTGCCTGTGCTCCAGCGACAAGCTCTACGCCCAGCACGCCGCCCCCGTGGCCCAAGCCCTGCGCAAGGCGGGCGCGAGGAAGGTCTGGCTGGCGGGTAGGGGATCGTACGAAGGCGTGGACGCGAACCTCCACGCGGGCTGTGACGTGCTGGCCGTGCTCCGCGAGACCTTCCACGACCTGGAGGTGACCCGATGATCCCGGACTTCTCCGGCATCCCGCTCAACCCCCTGCCCAAGGACGCGACAGCGGCCCAGGAGCGGGTCGGCGCGGTGTGGGAGACCCCCGAGGGCATCGGGGTCAAGCCGCTCTACACCGCGGGCGACCTCGAAGGGCTCGACTTCCTGCGGACGTACCCGGGCGCGGCGCCGTACCTGCGCGGGCCCTACCCCACCATGTACGTCAACCAGCCCTGGACCATCCGCCAGTACGCGGGCTTCTCCACGGCCGAGGACTCCAACGCCTTCTACCGGCGCAACCTGGCCGCCGGTCAGAAGGGCCTGTCGGTGGCCTTCGACCTGGCCACGCACCGCGGATACGACTCCGACCACCCCCGGGTGGCCGGCGACGTGGGCATGGCCGGGGTGGCGATCGACTCGATCTACGACATGCGGCAACTGTTCGAGGGGATCCCGCTCGACCGGATGTCGGTGTCGATGACCATGAACGGCGCCGTGCTGCCCGTCCTCGCGCTGTACATCGTGGCGGCCGAGGAGCAGGGCGTCCCGCCGGAGCAGCTCGCGGGGACCATTCAGAACGACATCCTCAAAGAGTTCATGGTCCGCAACACCTATATTTATCCACCGACGCCGTCGATGCGGATTATTTCGGATATTTTCGCTTATACGAGTGAGAAGATGCCGAAATTCAATTCCATCAGTATTTCTGGGTACCACATTCAGGAAGCCGGTGCCACGTGCGACCTCGAGCTGGCCTACACGCTCGCGGACGGGGTGGAATACCTGCGTGCCGGGGTCGCCGCCGGGATGGACATCGACAGCTTCGCGCCGCGGTTGTCGTTCTTCTGGTGCATCGGTATGAACTTCTTCATGGAGGTCGCGAAGCTGCGCGCCGCGCGGTTGCTGTGGGCTAACCTCGTTTCCGGATTTAATGCGAAAAATCCGAAATCTCTGAGCCTGCGTACCCACAGCCAGACCTCCGGCTGGTCGCTGACCGCGCAGGACGTGTTCAACAACGTGGTCCGCACCTGCGTCGAGGCCATGGCCGCCACCCAGGGCCACACCCAGTCCCTGCACACCAACGCCCTCGACGAGGCACTGGCGCTGCCCACCGACTTCTCCGCGCGCATCGCCCGCAACACCCAACTCCTCCTCCAGCAGGAGTCGGGCACCACGCGGGTGATCGACCCCTGGGGCGGCTCCTACTACGTCGAACGCCTCACCCACGACCTCGCAGAACGCGCCTGGGCCCACATCCAGGAGGTCGAGTCCGCCGGCGGCATGGCCAGGGCGATCGAGGCGGGCCTGCCCAAGCTGCGCATCGAGGAGGCGGCCGCCCGTACCCAGGCCCGCATCGACTCGGGCCGGCAGCCGGTCATCGGCGTGAACAAGTACCGTTCCGGCGCCGACGAGGTCATCGACGTGCTCAAGGTCGACAACAGCGCCGTACGCGCCCAGCAGCTCGCCAAGCTGGCGCGGCTGCGGGCCGAGCGGGACGACGACGCGGTACGGCGCGCGCTCGACGCCCTCACCAAGGCCGCCGACGACCCCGCGCCCGGCCTGGAGAACAACCTGCTCAAACTGGCTGTGGACGCCGCGCGCGCCAAGGCCACGGTGGGCGAGATCTCCGAGGCGCTTGAGCGGGTGTTCGGCAGGCACGCCGAGCAGGTGCGTACCATCACCGGGGTGTATCGCGAAGAGTCGGGCTCCGCGGCCTCCGTCGAACGCGCCCGCCGGGCCTGCGCCGACTTCGCGCGGGCCGAGGGCCGCCGCCCGCGCATCCTGGTGGCCAAGATGGGCCAGGACGGCCACGACCGGGGCCAGAAGGTGATCGCGACCGCCTTCGCCGACCTGGGGTTCGACGTGGACGTCGGCCCGCTCTTCCAGACGCCGGAGGAGGTCGCCAGGCAGGCGGTCGAGGCCGACGTGCACATCGTGGGCGTGTCGTCGCTGGCCGCCGGGCACCTCACGCTGGTGCCCGCGCTCCGCCGGGCGCTGGCCGCCCTCGACGCGCCCGACATCATGATCGTGGTGGGCGGCGTCATCCCGCCCGGCGACCACGACGAGCTCCGCGCCGCCGGCGCCGCCGCCATCTTCCCACCCGGCACCGTGATCGCCGACGCCGCCCTCGACCTGCTCACCCGTCTCCACAGGCATCCGTAGGCCGCGCTCTCGCCCTGCTCGCCCGCCTCCGGACACGTGGGCCGTGGCCTCGGCCTGCCCGGTTGGTGTGGGAGGCGTCAGTAGGCCGTGGTCTCGCACATCGTGACCGAGATGCTGCGCTGGAGGGCGATGGGGGAGGTGATCCGTAGTGTGACGCTGTGGGTGCCGCTCGTGCTCGTGAGGTCGGGCGGGAAGGACAGGTAGCGGCGGCCGTCGGCGGGGATGAGCGCCGAGGAGCGGTTCACGGTCGTGCCGTCGATGATCCAGGCGTACCTGATGGTCATCGGGTCGCCGGTGCGGGTCACCAGCGCCTGGAGCGTCACCTCGCCGCCGGCGAAGCAGTCGCCGTTCGCGGTGCCGTTCGCTCGCAGGGAGGTGAGCCTGAGCCCGCCCGTGGCGGGGCTGGTCGTGGTGGTCTGCACGGCGCTGGGCGTGCCGTCGGACTGCGGGGTGGGCCTGGCGGTACGGGTCCGCCTGGGCCGCTGGGTGGGCGTCGCCGTCTCCGAGCGCGCGGTCGTGGGAGCGTCGGTCACGACGGCCACGGTCGTGGTCTTCGGTGTGGGTGTCGTGGGGGTGAGCCACACGATGGCGCCGGCCAGCGCCAGCACGGACACCCCCGACATGCCGGTGACCGCCACGATCTTCACCCGGCGCCGCGCCCGTGACCGCTTGGGCGCCGGCTGCTGCCCATCGGCCGGCACCAGGATGTCCACCAGCGCCGAGTGCCCCGCCAGCGCCTTCCCGTCCGAGGCCGTCTGCCCGGTCGTCGCATGTACGTCCAAGGCCGCCTGCCTGGCCTGCCCGCCCGAGGCTCCTTGTCCGGCGGCCGCATGCCCGTCCGAGGACGCCTGCCCGGCCGTCGCATGCCCATCCGATGGGGCGTGGTGGGCCGGTGGGCGTCCGTCCATGGAGGAGTGCTGGGCCTGCGGGTGCCCGGCCGTGGAGTCGGTCCAATGGCCGGTCCCGTGGTCGGCCCTCTGGTTGGCCCCCTGGTTGGCGCGGTGGTCCATTCCGAAAGAGGGCGGGTGCTCCGCGGGGCCCGCGAGCGGGAACGGGGCCTGGTGCGTGGCCTGGAGCGGCGCGGTGACCTGCCCCGGCCCTTCCTGCGTACCCGGCGCCGACCGGTGCGCGTAGCCCTGGGTGGGGTCCGCCGGCGTCGTGTAGCCCTGCGCCTGGTTCGCGTGCGAGAACGGCGGCGCGGAAGGCTGGGACCGGTCCGCTGACGATGCCGGTGTCGCGGAGCGCTGGGCCGGGCTTCCGTGGGATGGCGACGACGCGGAGTGCGGGGCCTGGCTTCCCCGCGGGAGCGACGCCGCGGAGTGCTCGTCCTGGGCTCCGTGTGGGAGCGACGCCGTCGGGTGCCGGTCCTGGGTTCTGCGTGGGAGCGGGGGCGCGGCGGGCTGGGCCGGGTTGGCGGTGTCCTGGGAGCGGGCTCCGGTCGCCTGGTGACCGGCGGTGGTGTCCAGGTCGAGGGTTTGCTGCCAGGCCGAGGACCGGGTGGGGGACGGTGATTGGGTGGC
>NZ_JADOGI010000247.1 GCF_015645445.1 Nonomuraea cypriaca
GTGGTGAGTCCTCCCGGGTTCATGACGATGAGCGAATTGCTGGAGATCTGCGTGCGGGTGACCGGGTCCGACGCGTCGCTTCGGTGGGTGGATGGCGAGACGCTCCTGGCGGCCGGGGTGCGGCCGTGGACCGACCTGCCGATCTGGCTGGTGGGCTCGGACCACGACTACATGCACGGGGGCGACGTGTCCAAGGCGGTGGCGGCGGGGTTGCGGTTCCGCCCGCCGGCCGAGACGGTGGCCGACACGTGGGCGTGGCTGCAGGACATCGGCGGCCATGCCCCCATGCGCCCCGACCGGCCACAGGTCGGCCTCGATCCGGCTCTGGAGGCCAAGCTCCTGTCCCCCTAGCCCACCGACCCCCGCAGAGAACCACTCACGACCAGGCCGATCCGGACCGGACGGATCGACGGCCCTCCGCAGAGAGCGACTCGCGACCGGGGCGATCCAGGCCGAGCGGGTCGGCGCACCCCACAGCGAACCACTCACGACCCAATCCGGGCCGAGCGGCGGACCCCACAGAGGGCTACTCGCGATCGGGGCGGTCCGGGTCGGGTGGGTCGGTGGCGGGTTGGGAGGCGAGTGGGGTGGCGTCGCGGTGGGTGCGGATGAGGTCGTAGGTGGCGACGGCCAGGGCGACGAGGATGGACGCCAGCACCACCGTCAGGCCGTGGCGGAACGCGGTGTCCCAGCCGTCGCGCTCGGCGGCGAAGAAGGTCGAGCCCGCCGCCGCGATCCCGATGGCCGACCCCAGCCGCTGGCCCGTCTGCAGGACCCCGGCCGCGCTCCCCCCGCCCGCCGGCGGCACCTCGGACAGCGTGATCGCCTGGTTCGGGGAGATCACGAGGCCGCTGCCCAGGCCCGCCACGAGCAGCGGCAGCGCGGTGGCCAGGCCCGCCCCGCGCCCTGGCACCAGGACGGTGGCCACCATCGTCGCGAACAGCCCGGCGATCACCATGGTCAGCCCGGTGGTCGTCAGCCGCCGCCCCATGCGGCTCACCAGCCCGCCCCCGACCACGGCCGCGGTGGCCGAGCCGAGCGCGAACGGGGTGATCGACAGGCCCGCCATCAGCGGGCTGTAGTGAAGCCCGATCTGCAGGTACATGGTGAAGATGAAGAAGATCCCGGTGAAGCCGGAGAAGTAGAACAGGGCGATGGTCGCCCCCAGCCGGTACGACCGCCTGCGGAAGAGGGCCAGATCGACCAGCGGCTCACGCCGGTAGAAGCGTTCCCAGGTCACGAAGCCGGCCAGCACCGCCAGCGCGGCCGGGATGAGCAGCCACTTGGCGGCCCCCTCCCACTGGTGCCGCTGGATCACCGGCAGCAGGAGACCGGCCACCCCCGCGCCCAGCAGCAACGTTCCGACCGGATCCAGGCTTTCGCGCCGGTGGACGAGTTGTGGCCGCGGCAGCAGCCTCCAGGCGAGCGGCAGCAACACCATCCCGATCGGCAGGTTCACCAGGAACACCCACCGCCACCCGTCCCCGTGCCCGAACGCGGTGACCAGCGCTCCGCCGATCATGGGCCCGGCGGCCGTGGACACGCCGATGGTGGCGCCGAGCGCGCCGAAGGCCCGGCCGCGCTCGTGCCCGCGGTACATCTGCTGGATCATGCCCGACACCTGCGGGTTCAGCATTCCGGCCGCCATGCCCTGCAGCAGCCTGGACACGAGCAGCAGGTGAATGTTCCAGGCGAATCCGCACGCCGCGCTGGCGAGGGTGAAGAGCACGACGCCCCACAGGAAGATCGTCCGGCGGCTCCTGGCGTCCCCCAGCCGCCCGGCCGGGACCAGCAGCAGGCCGAACGTGAGCGCGTACCCGGACACCGACCACTGCAGCCCGTCCTCCGTCGCGCCCAGCCCGTGGCGGATCGACGGCAGCGCCACGTTGACGATGCTCACGTCCAGCCCGGTCATGAACGCCGACACGAGGCACACGCCCAGCGCCCGCGCGCGCGTGTCCCACCGGGACGCCCCCATGTCGGCACCCTCTCCGCGGGCCAGCAGACGGTACGACTACCGGGCTGGATGTTTCCCCAAACATCAGGAAATACCGTCCGTCAAGGGTTTTTTGCCTCGGACGGTCGCGCCGGCGTTCAACGTGCCGGGCCCGAGCGAGCCCGGAAAGCGGCGGGCGCGGCTGGACGGGCTCGGTGAGGCACGATGGCATCTCCCGGGGGCACCGGGCTCGGCGGCTGAGCAGGCTGCGTGATCTGGGCTGGGCGGGTGCGGGATTCGGACGGCATAAAGGTTCGTTTCTACGCAGAAGCCAGGTAACGTCCGATCATGGACACGATGGCCGTCGAGCAGAACGGCATCAACGCGGTTCCCGAGAGCGAACGGCACGGTCGGGCCGTGGACCTCTTCTGGCCCTGGGCGGGCTCGAACCTGTCGCTGTTCGGGGTCGCGTTCGGCGTCTACATCGTCGGACTGGGCCTCGGCGTCGTGCCCGCGATCATCACCGGGGCCGTCGGTTACGTGCTGTCGTTCCTGCTGGTCGGCCTGGTCGCGATAGGTGGCGCCCGGTCCGGCGTGCCGACGATGACGCTGGGGCGGGCGGCGTTCGGCTACCAGGGCAACAAGCTGCCCACGGTCTTCTCGTACGTCTCGAACGTCGGCTGGGAGATCGTGCTCGTCACGCTCGCCGCGCAGAGCGGCGCGCAGATCCTCGCCAGGCTCGCCCCCGGGCTCCCGGCCACGACGGCCACCGCGCTGTGCTTCGCCGTCGCGGCGGTGGTGGTGATCGCGGTCGGCGTGTACGGCCACGCGATGATCATGGTGGTCCAGCGTTACCTGACGTACGCGTTCGTCGTCCTGACCGTGATCTACATGATCCTCATGGCACCCCGGCTGGGCGTGTCACTGGAGACCACGGCCGGGCCGGGCGGCTGGCTGGGCGGGATCATCTTCGCCATGACGCTGCTCGGCCTGGGCTGGGTCAACTGCGGCGCCGACTACTCCCGCTACCTTCCGGCCACCTCGCGGCCGAGGTCGGTGGCGCTGTGGACGATGCTCGGCGGGGCGCTGCCGCCGATGGTGCTGCTCGTGTTCGGCGTGCTGCTGGCGGGCGGCGATCCCCGGCTGGCCGAGGCGGCGGGCGGTGACCCGGTGGCGGCGCTGGCGGGGGCGTTGCCGACATGGTTCCTGCTCCCGTACCTGCTGACCGCCATCGGCGGCTTCCTGGCCGGGGCGATCATGGACATCTACTCGTCCGGGCTCTCGATGCTGGCGCTCGGCGTGCCGATCAGGCGGCACTACGCGGTGCTGATCGACGGGGTGCTCATGGTGCTCGGCGGCTACTACCTGCTGTTCGTCTCCACCAGCTTCCTCGGCACCTTCCAGGCGTTCCTGGCGATCGCCGGCGTGGTGATGGCGGCCTGGGTCGCCATCTTCCTGGTGGACATGTGGCGGCTGCGGGCGGGTGGCGGCGGCTACGACGAGCGGCTGCTGCGCGCCGGCGCCCCGGCGTCGAACTGGCCGGGGCTGGTGTCGTTGGTCGTGGCGTCGGTCGTCGGGCTCGGTCTCATCACCTCGACCGACGAGAACATCGCCACCGTCGTAGGCTTCCTGATGAGCGACGAACTTGAGGGCAGCACGTTCGGGGCGGCCAACATCGGCGTGGTCATCGCGCTCGTGCTGGCCGGGCTCCTCTACTACCTGATCACCGCGTTCACCCGCCGCGCGAGACTCTGATCATCACATTGAGCCGCCGCCCGAGACCCTGATCACCGCATTCGGCCGCCGGGCGAGAGCTGATCACGGGCGCCGCCCGAGAGCTGATCACCGGTGACGTTCGAGAGCTGGTCACCGGTGACGTTCGAGGGCTGATCACGCGTGCCGCCCGAGAGCTGATCACGGCTGCCGCGCGAGACCCAGCATCCGGTCGCCGCCCGGGATGGCGGCGGTCGTCGCCTGCCGGATACTCTGGGTGAGCGATGATGGACATTCCGTTGCTGATGTTGCGCTGGGCGGTGCCCGTCACGGCCTGCGGGCTGCTGGTGAGCGCCGTGGTCGCCGTGCTGCGCGAGGGCCTCGTGACCGAGGCGGCAGGCGGCGTGCTGCTCGGTCTCCTCTACGCCGCGGGGCAGGCGCTCGTGGGCCGGCGGATCGCCGGGCCGGTGTGGCTCCTGATGATGACGGCCGGATGGGTCGTGCTGGCCGTGGCCGCCTCGCCGTTCGTGTGGCTGGCGTTCCCGCTGCTGTTCTCGTACCTGAACGTGCTGCCGCTGTGGGCGGCGATGTTCGGGGTGACGGTGCTGACGTCGGCGGTGATCCTGGTGGCGGCGTGGCACGCGGGCGAGCTGACCCTGCCGCTCGTCGTGGGGCCGGGCGTCGCCGCCGTGATGATCACGTTGCTGGCGCTGGCCTGCCAGGCGCTGCACGAGGAGGCGGCCCGCGAGCTGGAGTGACGGGCGTCAGGCCGTCACGACCGCGAAGTCAGGCCGTCACGACCGCCAAGTCAGGCCGTCACGACCGCGAAGTCGGGCACCGGCCGGTCCAGCACGGCGACCAGCCGCTGCAGCGCCGTGGTGTCGCCCTCGCGCTCGACCCCCTCGACCCCCCGGCCCGACAGCAGGCCGACGAGCTGCGCCTTCGTCAGCCGCAGCGTCAGGTCCGCGCCCTCGTCCGGCGGATCGGCCTGCTGGATCAGCGCCCCGTTGGACAACGTCGTACGGTGCCGCTCCCCCAGGTCGGTGAGCTGCCAGTCGATGGCCAGGCGTTCGTGCCAGGCCCTCGGACCGTCGACGCGAATGGCCAGCGAGTCGAAGATCTGCTCCACGGTCAGCGCGGTGTCCAGGTCGCGCGTGCCGGCCTCCAGGGTGGCTGGGACGATGCCGTCGGCCAACTCCAGCGCGCCCATGAGGTAGAAGTTGCGCCAGACGGCGTTCTCGGCGCCGTGCCCGAGCCTGGTGTAGACCTCGGCCAGCAGGTCGCGGGCCTCCTTGTTGCCCTCGTCCGCGAAGACGGCGTGGTTGAGCAGCTGGGCGGCGAAACGCAGGTCGTTCTCGGCGATGTAGCGCCTGGCGAACGCCACCACGGCCGATCCCCCACCCAGGCACTCGACGTAGCGGATCGCGCTCTCCCTCGGCGGGTGCTCCCACAGGTGCCCCGGGTTGCCGTCGAACCAGCCCAGGTAACGCTGGTAGATGGCCTTGACGTTGTGGCTGACCGAGCCGAAGTAGTCGTGCGTGTGCCAGGCCTGCTCCAGCTCGGGCGGCATGTGCACGGCGTCGGCGATCTCGGGTCCGGTCAGGCCCTTGTTCAGCAGACGGAGGGTCTGGTCGTGCAGGTAGGCGTACATGTCGCGTTGTTGCCCGAGGAAACGCACGATGTTGTCGCGGCCCCAGGTGGGCCAGTGGTGGGCGGCGAAGGCGACGTCGGCCAGGTCGGCGAACAGGGCGATGGTCTCGGTCAGGTAGCGGGCCCAGCGGCGGGCGTCGCGGACCTGCGCGCCGCGCAGGTCGAGCAGGTTGTGCTGGTTGTGGGTGGCGTTCTCGGCCAGACAGAGGGCGCGCCGGTCGGGGAAGAGGAAGCTCATCTCCGCCGGGGCCTCGCCGCCCGGGGTGACCTGGAAGACGATCGGCACGCCGTCGAGCGTCTCCTCCTGGCCGGTGCGGGTGATGTCGAGTGTGGGCGGGATGAGCGACATGGTGCCGGTCGAGACGGTCATGCCCAGGCCGCTGCCGATCTGGCCCTCGGTCGAGCGGGGCAGGGCGGGGCCGTACATGTAGACGGCGCGGCGGGTCATGGCGGGGCCGGCGTAGACGTTCTGGGCGATGGCGTGCTCCATGAAACCGGCGGGGGCCACGATGGGCACGCCGCCGGCGGTGACGCCGCGTACGCCGCCGAAGTGGTCGGCGTGCGAGTGCGTGTAGACGACGCCGGTGACCGGGCGGTCGCCGCGGTGGGCGCGGTACAGCTTCAGCGCGGCGGCGGCGCACTCGATCGAGATCAGCGGGTCGATCACGATGACGCCGCACTCTCCCTCGACCAGGGTCATGTTGGACAGGTCCAGTCCGCGTACCTGGTAGACGCCGTCCGTGACCTCGTACAGGCCCTGTCTGGCGCACAGTTGGCTCTGCCGCCAGAGACTCGGGTGGGCCGTGTCCGGGCATTCTCCCTGGAGGAAGTCGTACGAGTCGTTGTCCCAGACGACCCTGCCGTCCGCCGTTTTGATCACTGCCGGGCTGAGCTTCGCGATGAAGCCGCGATCCGCGTCCGCGAAGTCGCCCCTGTCGTGAAATGGAAGGTCTGCCATGCCTGGCGCATGCCCGAGATCCCGCCGGCATAGCTCAATAAACAGCACTAATAGCATGAATCTAGGGCAATAAGGACATGTCGCCAATGGCTTCTCACTCCGCGAGAATGTTGGCCATGCGAGCTTGCGTGTTTGACCTGGATGGCGTGCTGGTCGACTCAGAACCGGTCTGGGAGGAGGTGCGGCGGGCGTTCGTCGCCGAGCACGGCGGCGCCTGGCAGCCGGACACCCAGTCCAGGCTCATGGGCATGAGCACCGCCGAGTGGGCGGCGTACCTGCACTCGCTCGGGGTGCGGATGGAGCCGGGCGAGATCGCGAAAGGCGTGGTCGAGCGGATGGCCGCGCGCTACCGCGACGAGATGCCGCTGATGCCCGGGGCCGTGGCCGCCGTCCGGCGGCTGTCGGCGCAGGCGACGCTGGGGCTGGCCAGCTCGTCCCCGCGGACGCTGATCGACGTGGTGCTGGACGCGGCCGGCCTCGCGGAGTGTTTCGCCGCGACGGTCTCCACCGAGGAGGTCGCGCGCGGCAAGCCCGCCCCCGACGGTTACCTGGAGGCGGCCAGGCGGATGGGGGTGGATCCGGGTGACTGCGTGGCCGTGGAGGACTCCAGCAACGGGCTGCGCTCGGCCTACGCGGCGGGCATGCGCGTGATCGCCGTACCCCATCCTCGCTACCCCCCCGCGCCGGACGCGCTCGACCTCGCCTGGCAGGTGCTGCCCGGCCTCGACGCGCTGGACGCCGACGCGCTCTCGTGAGATCCGGGCCTGGGTGACTATGCTTACGGAATCGTGCGAGACATCACGGTTTTCAGCGGCAGCGCCCACCCCGAACTGGCCGAGGAGATCTGCTCCCATCTCGGCACGCCTCTGCACCCGGTCCAGGTCAACCGCTTCGCCAACGACGCTCTCGAAGTGCAGCTCCAGGCCAACTGCCGGGAGCGCGACGTGTTCCTCATCCAGCCGCTGGTGCCGCCGGTGCAGGAGCACCTGGTCGAGCTGCTGCTGATGCTCGACGCGGCACGCGGCGCCTCCGCCGCCAGAACCACCGTGGTCCTGCCCCACTACGCCTACGCGCGCAGCGACAAGAAGGACGCGCCGCGCATCTCCATCGGCGCGCGGCTGGTCGCCGACCTGATGGTGACCGCGGGCGCCAGCCGGGTGCTGGCGATGACGCTGCATTCGCCGCAGCTGCACGGCTTCTTCAGCGTGCCGGTCGACCACCTGCACGCGCTGCGCGAACTGGCCGCGCACTTCCAGCAGTACGACCTGTCCAACACGGTCGTCGTCTCCCCCGACCTCGGCAACGCCAAGGAGGCCGCCCACTTCGCCCGCCTGCTCGGCACCGGCGTCGCGATGGGCGCCAAGCAGCGCTTCAGCGACGACCGCGTGGTGATCAGCTCGGTCATCGGCGAGGTGACCGGCAAGGACGTGATCGTCCTGGACGACGAGATCGCCAAGGGCAGCACGGTCATCGAGCTGCTCCACCGGCTGCGCGAGCAGCGCGTACGGTCGGTGCGGATCGCCTGCACGCACGGGTTGTTCGCGGGCGGGGCTATCGAGCGGCTCGGCGAGCTGCCCGAGGTCGAGGAGATCGTCTGCACGAACACCGTGCCGCCGCCCAAGCCCAGCGACAAGCTCACCGTGTTGTCGATCGCGCCCGCGCTGGCCGAGGCCATGCGCCGGATCCACGACGGCGAGTCGGTGAGCGCCCTGTTCAGTACATCCTGACGACCTGCGCGGTGACGCGCCGCCCCTGGTGCGAGGCCAGAAAAGTGATCACTTCGGCCACGTCCTCCGGCTGGGCGACCCGCCGCAACGGGCCGTAGGCGGCGGCCGCCTTCTCCACCTCATCGTTGATCCAGCCTGTGTCGGTCATCGGCGGGTAGACCATGTTGGCCGTGACGCCGTAGCGGCCGAGCTCGTGGGCGGCCGACATCGTGTAGTTCTCCTGAGCCGCCTTCGCCGCGCCGTAGCTGACCTCGGTCGGGAAGCCCCCTGAGCCGCCGGAGGTGAGGCCGATGACGCGGCCCCAGCTCGCGCCGCGCTCCACGTGCCGCCGCGCGAACTCGGCGATCAGCAGCGCGGGGGCGCGTACGTCCACCGCGAACTGCCCGTCGTGCGTCTCGGCGTCCACTCGCCGCAGCGGACGGCCGAAGGCGTCGCGCTCGCCGGGGGCGAAGGTGTCGCTGCGCCAGCCGCTGGCATTGTTGACCAGGATCTCCACCGGGCCGAGCGCCTTCTCGGCCTGGTCGAACAGGGCCTTCGGGGTCTCGGGGTCGGCCAGGTCGGCCTCCGCCGCCTCGGCCGTGCCGCCCGCCTCGCGGATGTGGCGCACCACGTCCTCCGCGCCCGCGCCGCGGACCCGGTCGTACGCCGCGGGATATGCCGGTTCGTTCAGGGGAGCGAGGCGTTTGTAGGTCAGGAAGACCGCGACACCCTCGGCGGCCAGCGCGATCGCCGTCGCGGCACCTATGCCCTGATTGGCTCCAGTGACCAGCGCGACCTTTCCAGCGAGGCGTGTATCGATCATAGTTGCCATCATGCACGCCGCGACCGACCGCCTGCTAAGGCTTTTTCTCGAAGGTCTCGAACCCGTCGTCCCCCTGGTCGCGCTGTGGGCGCACGGCTCACTGGCAGCCGGCGACTACCAGCCGGGGCGCAGCGATCTGGACCTGATCGCCGTTCTCGACACGCCGGTGTCGATGGACCAGTGGCGCAGGCTCAAGGCCCTGCACCGGTCTCTCGACCTGCCGCCTGCCGACAAGCTGCACTGCTCGTACATGGCGAGGCAGGAGCTGGACGACCTGTCCGCCGAGCACGTGACCTGGGCGCACGAGCGGATCTTCCGCCGGCCCGTCACCGCCGTCACGCGGCGCGAGCTGCACCAAGGGGCTCTGGAGCTGTACGGGCCCCCGCCCGCCGGGCTGCTGCCTCCGGTCTCGGACGCGGAGCTGGCCGATTTCATCCGGGCGGACCTGCGTGACTTCTGGCTGGACAGGACGCGGGGGCGGCGGCGGTGGCTGCGGGAGATCTGGGTGGACCTGGGCATGCTCACGGTCGCCAGGGCCACGGTCACCCTGCGGGAAGGGCGGCTGATCAGCAAGCTGGAGGCCCTGGACGTGCTGACCGAGCTGGGCGCTCCCGAGGTCGTGGTGGCCGACGTACGCGCCCGCAGGTACGGCACGCCCGCGCCGGTGCTGAGCCGGTTCAGGAGGGGGATGCTGGCTCGTACGTTCATCCGCTCCACGATCAGGAAGACGCTGGCCTGAAGGATCGCGGTCAGCGCCGAGGTCAGGCCGCGGTAGCTGAAGGAGGCGGCCCGACGAGCCAGGACGCCGCGGGATAGTGTTGGCCCGAGTTACACCAAACCAGGGGAAGGGCGACATATGGGGGAAGTCAGGCAGTCCTATCTGGTGGCCGCGACGTCGGCGGTGGCGCTCCTGGGTGATCCGGCCGTGGCCGGGGGATGGGACAAGCCGAGCGCGCTCACGGAGTTCAGCGTCGGGGGGCTGTCCGGGCACCTGGCACACCAGATCGTGCGGGTCCGCGACGTGCTGGCGTCGGGCAACGGGACGGCCGGGGAGCCGATCGAGCTGCTGGAGCACTATTCGAGGTCGCCGTGGGTGCAGGCGGGCCTGGACCACGAGAGCAACGTGTTCGTCCGGCGCGGCGGTGAGGCCGCGGCCGCAGACGGGGCGGCCGCGCTGGTGGAGCGTACGCAGGCGCTGCTCGACGTGCTGATCACCGCGCTGCCCGCCGAGCCGGCCGATCGGGTGGTGCACCTGCCGTGGGCCGACTGGTCGCTCACGCTGGACGACTTCCTGCTGACCCGGCTGGTCGAGCTGGTCGTGCACTCCGACGACCTGGCCGCCAGCGTGGGCGTGGAGACGCCCGCCCTGCCGGAGTCGATCAACGGCCCGGTGGTCGAGCTGCTGGCCCGGCTGGCCGTGCACCGCCACGGGGCGACGGCCGTCATCCGCACCCTGAGCAGGGCAGAACGCGCGCCGGCCACGATAAGCGCCTTCTAGCGCAGCCCGTGTCTGCGCGGTCACGACGGCAGCGGGCGAGGGCCGACGATCATCGCAAGGCCGTCAGGTGCTGATCACCGTAAGGCAGTCGGTGGCGATCGCCCGGCAGACCGTCAGGCGGTGACCAGGCGCAAGGCCGTCACCACCTCGTGCCCCGACAGCGCGCTGTCGGGGTCGAGGAGCCACTGTGACAGAAAGCCCGTGAGCATGGCCTGGTAGAGCGCGCCCGTGAGGCGCGCGCGCTCGGGATCGCCGCCCGGCTCGATCCCCGCGAACAGCTCCGCGAGCCCCAGCCGCGCCTCCTTGATGCCGTGCACGAGCTGCTCGCGCACCTCGGGAACGTGGTCGATCTGCCCGAGCAGCTCGAACTGCGTCACCCACAACGGCCGCAACCGCGCGAAGGACTCCAGCACCCGATCCCAGGCCGCCTCGAACCGCTCCAACGGCGTGGCGTCCGGCTCGACGTCGGCCGACAGGGTGGCCGCCAGGTCGTCGCCCCACTCCTGCATCGCCTCGATCAGCGCCTCGTTCATCAGCGCTTCCTTCGACTTGAAGTGGTAGCCGATGCCCGCCAGGCTCACGCCGGAGGCGCCGGCGATGTCGCGCGCCGTCGTGCGCGAGTAGCCCTTCTCGATCAGGCACCGCTTCGCCCCGGCCAGCAGGTCTTCCCTGTTTCCCATGCCGGAAGAATAACACAATCGTCCTAGACAATCGTCTTACACAGTTGTACCGTTCACGGCATGACGAACATCCTCATCTCAGGCGCGAGCATCGCCGGCACCACGACGGCGTACTGGCTGCGCAGGCACGGCTGCACGGTGACCGTCGTCGAGCGGGCGCCCGCGATCCGTGCGGGCGGCTACAAGGTGGACCTGCGCGGCCCGGCACTCCAGGTCATCGAGCGCATGGGACTGCTGGACGCGGTACGCGCCAGGAGCACCGACATGCGTGTCGCCACCCACTACGACACCAGGGGCAGGCCGATCGCGACCATGGACGCCGACCTGTTCGGCGGGCGCACGGGCGACGACGTCGAGATCATGCGCGGCGACCTCAACGCCCTGCTGTACGACCTGACCAGCGCCGACGTCGAGTACATCTTCGACGACTCCGTCACCGGCATCGCCGCGGACGGCACGGTGACGTTCGAGCGCTCGCGACCACGCCGGTTCGACCTGGTCGTGGGGGCCGACGGCGCCCACTCCGTCACCAGGCGGATCGCGTTCGGCGACGAGGCCCGCTTCACCCGCGACCTGGGCCACTACATCTCGATCTGCACGGTGCCCAACACGCTCCTGCTGGACCGCGAGGAGGCCGTGCACGCGGCCCCCGGCAGGACCGCGAACGTCTACAGCACCGGCCGGGACGGCAGTGCCAAGGCGCTGTTCATGTGGTCGTCGGAGCCGCTGACCTACGACCACCGCGACGTCGCCGGGCAGAAGGAGTTGCTGACGCGGGCCATGGCCGGGGTCGGGTGGGAGGTGCCCGCCCTGCTGGAGGCGGCACGGGAGGCCACGGACTTCTACTTCGACTCGGTCAGCCAGATCCACATGGACCGCTGGTCGGAGGGTCGCGTGGTACTGGTGGGCGACGCGGCGTACTGCGCCTCGCCCGCCTCTGGGCAGGGCACGAGCCTCGCGGTCGTGGGCGCGTACGTGCTGGCGGGCGAGCTGGCCGCGGGCGGCGGGGCGGCGGCGTACGAGCGGGAGATGCGGCCGTTCGTCGAGGTCAACCAGGCGCTCGGCCCCGCCAACGTCAAGGGCATGGTGATCGGGTCGCGCGCGGCCCTGTGGGCGCAGATCAGGATGATCAAGCTGCTCCCGCACCTGCCCGGCCGCCACAAGATGATCGACAGGATCGCCGGCGCCATCCATCGCGCCGCGAACGCCATCACCCTCAAGGACTACCTACTTTCGTCGTAAAGCGATCTCGTGGCCGCGCCCTACGCTGTGACCATGCGGTTCTTTCTGCTCGGCGCGGGGGTGTGCGCCGCCTCGCTGCTCGTGGTGCACGGGCAGCTCGGCGTGCCGTCGAGCCTGCCTCTCCCGATGCTGGGCGCGATCGCCGCGGCGGCGGGGGTGGCCGCCTGGCAGGTGCGGCGGTCCTGGTGGCCGCTGTTCGCCGTGGGCGCCGTCGGCTACGCCTGGCTGGTGATGTGGCCGCCGCTGATGGTCGCCTCCTACTTCGCGGGCCTCACCCTGACCAGGCGCCGCGGCCTCGCCGCCTACGTCGCCGGCTGCCTGCTGGCGATCGCGATGTCCGCGGTGGTGGGCGAGTGGCAGGGCGGCGTACAAGAGCTCATGACCGCCGCCCTGGGCAACGCGCTGGTGATGGCGCTCGCCATGATCGGGGCGCCGCTGGCCCTCGGGCTCTGGGTACGCGCCAGGCGCGAGGTGCGGGCGGCGGCCGTGGAACGGGCCGCGCGCCTGGAGAACGAGCAGGTCATGCGGGCCGAACAGGCCAGGGCGCAGGAGCGGGCCAGGATCGCCAGGGAGATGCACGACGTGGTCGCGCACCGGGTGTCGCTGATCGTGCTGCACGCCGGGGCGCTGGAGGTGCGGGCCACCGACGAGGAGACGGTCCAGAGCGCCGCCCTGATCGGCGGCATCGGCCGGGAGGCCCTGGCCAACCTGCGCGACGTGCTCGGCGTCCTGCGCTCACCTGCGGCCGTCGCGCTCGGAGCGCCGGAGGTCCGGCCGCAGCCCACGCTGGGCGACCTCGACCGCCTGCTCGACCAGTCCCGCTCCCTCGGCATCGCGGTGACCAGGCACGACGAGGGCGAGACCCGGCAGGTCGAGGCGACCGTGGAGCGTACTGCGTACCGGGTGGTGCAGGAGGCCCTAACGAACGTGCACAAGCACGCGGGAGACGTCGACGCGGACGTACGCATCCGCTACCGGCCGGACGCGCTGGAGGTGGAGGTACGCAATGAGGCGCCCACCTGGCCGCGCGAGGAGCTGCCCGGCTCCGGCTGGGGTCTGGTGGGGCTGCGCGAACGGGTCGAGCTGCTCGGCGGCACCCTGCGCACCACCCCGCAGGACGGCGGCGGCTTCCTGGTGAGCGCAAGGATCCCGGCATGAACGGTCGCAGGCGCGAGGATCCTGGCATGAGCGGTCGGGGGCGCGGGTGATCCGGGTGCTGATCGTGGACGACGAGGAGCTCGTACGTTCGGGGTTGCGGCTGATCCTGGAGGCCGCGGGCGACATCGCGATCGCCGGCGAGGCACGCGACGGTGCCGAGGCCGTGTCGGCGGTGCGGCGGCTGCGGCCCGAGGTGGTGCTGATGGACGTACGCATGCCGGGCATGGACGGCCTGACCGCCGCCGCCGGCCTCCTGTCGCTGCCCGAGCCGCCCAAGCTGATCATGCTGACCACGTTCGACCTCGACGAGTACGTACACGAGGCGCTGCGCCTCGGGGCGGTCGGGTTCCTGCTCAAGGACACCCCGCCGAGGGAGCTCGCCGCCGCCGTCCGCACGGTGGCGGGCGGTCAGGCAATGCTCTCCCCGTCGGTCACCAAGCGCCTGCTCGCCGCGTACGTCGACCGCACCCCCTCCCGGGCGGAGGCCGCCCGCAGGCAGCTCGCCGGGCTCACCGGCCGGGAGGACGACGTGATCAGGGCGCTGGCCCGCGGCCTGTCCAACGCCGAGATCGGCCGCGAGCTACACCTGACGGAGGCGACGGTGAAGGCGCACGTCAGCAGCGTGCTGGCCAAGCTGGGCCTGGCCAACCGCGTCCAGGCGGCCATCCTGGTCCACGACGCCGGCCTGGGCTAAGCGCCGGCGTAATGGCAGGCCGTCTGCGCCTCAGGCACGGCGGGCAGGATGTCGAGCAACTCGCCGCGGCATTTGCCGTCCACCCCGGCCTCGGCCGCCTTCCCGGAGGCGAGCACCTGACAGCGGGCGTGGAAGCGGCACCCGCCGGGGATCCTGGTCGGGTCCGGCGGCTCGCCGGTCAGCACCACCCGCTCGGGCGACTCCGGCAACACCGACATCAACGCCTGCGTGTACGGATGCCGCGGCGCCGTCAGCACCTGCTCCACGGGCCCGGACTCGACGATCCTGCCCAGGTACATCACCGCCACGCGGTCGGCGATGTTCCAGGCCAGCCCCAGGTCGTGGGTGACGACCAGGGCGGACAGGCCCAGCTCGGACTTCAGCTTGAGCAGCAGCGCCAGGATCTCACCGCGTACGGAGGCGTCGAGCGAGGCCACCGGCTCGTCGGCGACCAGCACCTTCGGGTCCAGCGCCAGCGCCCCGGCGATCACCACGCGCTGCCGCTGGCCACCGGACAGCTCGTGCGGATAACGCAGGAAGAACCGCTCAGGCGGCCGCAGCCCCGCCCTGGACAGGGCGTTGGACACGATCTCCCGCTCGTCGGGCAGCCCGTGGATGCGCGGGCCCTCGGCGACGGCCTCGTAGACGGTCTGCCTGGGGTTGAGTGAGCCCGTCGGGTCCTGCAGGACGAGCTGCACCTGCCGCCGGTACGCCTTGAGCGCCTTGGAGCCGTAGTCCAGGGCGGCGCCGTCGTAGCGGACCTCGCCCGCGGTGGGACGTTCGAGGCCGAGCAGCGTACGGGCCAGCGTGGTCTTGCCGCAGCCGGACTCACCGACCAGCGCCACGATCTCGCCCGCCCCGATCGCCAGGTTCACACCGTCGACCGCCCTGGCCCGCCTGCCACGCGAGCTGAACTCCACTCGCAGGTCGCGGGCCTCCAGCAGAGCGGGAAATGCTTGCTTTTCCCGCTCTGCTGGAAGGGCAGAGCCCTCTTCCACGCTTTTTGGGGGG
>NZ_JADOGI010000248.1 GCF_015645445.1 Nonomuraea cypriaca
GGGTGGGCGCCACGGGTAGGCGGACCTCGCCCCCCACGGGGAGGTCGGCCTGGCAGGAATCCCGTGGCGCCCCCGGCCGGCGCCCGCGAGCTCGCGGAGGCCGGGCCGGTCGTGCGGTCACATCCGCCCCACGCCAGGCGATCGGGCCCGGTCGCGGGTGCGGCGTGTGGCCGTGGCCTGCGGCGGGGTCATGGGGTGGCCGGGCCGTCGGTGGCGGAGGCGCCGATGGCGGCCGTGATCTCGGACAGGTCCTCGGGCGTGAGGGTGAGGGTGGACGCCGGGAGCCAGCCGTCCACCTGGGCGGCGTCGCGGGCGCCGACGATGGCGCCCGTGATGCCCGGCCAGATCAGCGTCCAGGCCACCGCCACCGAGGCCACCGGCACCCCGTGCCGCTCGGCGATCGGCCGCAGCGCGTCCGTGACCGCCAGGCGGGTGGCGAGGCCGGTGGTGAAGTTCGGGTGCGTCTTGCGCCAGTCGTCGTCGGACAGCGCCGCCACGCGCTCCGGCGAGAAGCGCCCCGCCAGCAGACCGGACTCCAGCGGCGAGTAGACGATCACGCCGGTCCCGTGCCCGGCCGCCCACGCGATCTCCGGCGCCGCCGTCCGGTTCAGCGCCGAGAACGGCGGCTGGACGGCGTCCACGTGGGCCACCCGCTCGGCGGCCTCCAACTCGGCGACCGAGTGGTTCGACAGGCCGATGGCGCGTACCTTGCCCTCGGCCTTCAGGTCCGCCATCGTCCGCCAGTACTCCTCCAGCGGCGTCGCGTTCGGCGAGGGGCCGTCGGCGCCGTCCCAGTCCTGGGACTCGCCCGTGTCCGGCCAGTGCACCTGGTACAGGTCGATGGCCTCCACACCGAGCCGCCGCAGCGAGTCCTCCGCCTCCCTGCGCACCTGCGCCATGGTGCGTCGCGGACTCGCCGCCGGATCGTCCGGGTCCCACACCAGGCCGGCCTTGGTGAAGACGTACGGGGCCTCCGCGAGACCGGCGACCGCCTTCCCGACGACCTCCTCCGAATGGCCGTGGCCGTAGACGGCGGCGGTGTCGATCCAGTTGACGCCGTGCTCCACCGCGTACCTGATGGCCGCGATCGAGTCGGAGTCGTTCTGCCCGCCCCAACTCCACCGCCAGCCCGCACCCCCGATGGCCCACGAGCCGAAACCGGTGCGGGAGAGGTCCATGTCCGTCGTTCCAAGTCTCATACCCGCATGCTGCCGAGGCGGCCGGCGGCTACCCAGGGGGCAGGTTTACCTGGGTCTACCAGCACCACCATAGGATTTCTGAATATGGACGTCAGAGCTGAACTAGGGGCATTTCTCCGCTCTCGACGCGCCCGGCTGCAGCCGGAGGACGCCGGACTGATCCGGTACGGCGAGCGCCGCCGAGTGCCCGGCCTACGCCGCGAAGAGCTGGCCCAGCTCGCGGGGGTGAGCGCCGACTACTACACGCGCTTCGAACAGGGCAGGGGCGAGCACGTCTCCGGCGCGATCGTCGACGCCGTGGCCGCCGCGCTCAGGCTGGACGACGCCGAGCGGGCCCACCTGCACAACCTCGCCCGCGCCGTGCACCCCAGACCGCTCGCCGCCGCCCCGCAGCAGGTACGTCCGGGGCTGCGGCAGTTGCTCGACGCGATGTCGGGCACGCCGGCGTTCATCATCGGCAGACGGATGGACGTGCTGGCCTGGAACCCGCTGTTCGCCTCGGTCATCCTGAACTTCGGCGCGATCCCGCCCGTCCGGCGGAACAAGGTGTGGGTGGTCTTCACGCACGAGGAGATGCGCTCGCGGTACGTCAACTGGCCGGCGAAGGCACGGGACGTGCTCGCGTACCTGCGCATGGATCACGGACGGCATCCCGGCGACCCGGCGTTCCCCGCGCTCATCGAGGAGCTGAGCGAGCGCAGCCCGGACTTCCGGCGGATGTGGGCCGAGCAGGAGGTGCGGGACAAGACGCACGGCACGTACGACCTGTGGCACCCTACGGTCGGCGCGCTGACGCTGTCCTATGAGACGTTCCGGGCCGCCGACGACCCGGACCAGGCGCTGATCGCCTACACCGCCGCGCCGGGCTCACCGTCGGAGGCAGCGCTGGGGCTGCTGAGGGGCGTCGTCTCACCCGCGTGAGCGCGCCCCGGCATGAGCAGCGCGACGGCCACGCCCAGCAGGCAGACGAACGCCGTGACGAGGAACATCTCGGTGTACTCGACGTGCAGGGCCGCCTGCACCTTCGCGGTGTACTCGGCCAGCCGCCCCTGGTACGTCTCCGCGTCCACGCCGAACGGCAGCGGCGTGTCCAGCTCGGCGGTCAGCGACTGGAACCGGTAGAAGCCCCACGCCGACACGGCGGCGATGCCGATCAGCATGCCCATCATCCTGGCCACCACGACCGCCGCCGACGCCACGCCGTGCTGGGCCGCCTGGCTCGCCCGCAGCACCGCCGACGAGACCGGCGCGATGACCAGCCCCAGCCCGAGCCCGGCGACGATCAGGTCCAGGTCCACCATGAGTCCCGCGCCGGCCAGGTCGAGCGGCCAGCGGCTCATCAGCCAGTAGCCGGCCGCCGCCAGCGCCATGCCCCCGGCCGCCAGCACCCGGTAGCCGAGCCTGCGCGCCAGCAGGCCGCCGAGCAGCGCGCCCACGGTCAGCGCGGCCAGGAACCTGGCCAGGACCAGCGCCGCGCCCAGGCTGTCCGCGCCCAGCAGAGTCTGGGCGGCGATCTGGACGAACACCATGGTCACCAGGAGCGCCGCCCCGGCCAGGAAGCTCACGGCCAGGGTGGCCAGCAGCTCTCCCTTGCGGGTGCCCGACAGGTCCAGCAGCCGCACGGGGGAGCGGATCTCCCACCAGACGAAGATCCCGGCGACCACCGCGCCGGCCGCGATGACCGGCACGCCCCACGGCGGGAGCACGGCCTGCGCGGGGTCGGGGTTGTAGAGGCCGATGACCAGCAGGGCGAGCGCCAGGGCCAGCAACGCCCCACCGGCGACATCCACCCGCCCCCCGGCGCGACCACCCACTGAGCGACGCTCTGAGCCACCGTCCGGGCCACCGTATGAGCCACCGTCTGAGCCACCGTCCGGGCCACGCTCTGAGCCACCGTCTGAGCCGCGTTCTGGGCCACCCACTGGGGCGCGGCCTGGGACGGTGAGCTGGACCGCGACGGCCGCCAAGGCGGTGAGCGGCAGGTTGATCCAGAAGATGGCGTGCCAGCCGCCCAGCTCCACCCCCGCCAGGGTGAAGGCCGGGACCCCGGCCAGCACCCCGCCGTACAGCGGCCCGAGCGCGCTCCCGAGCTCCTGCGCCGCCCCCACCGCCCCGAGCGCCACCGGCCGCTCGCGCTCGGACCACAGGTCGCCGATGAGGGCCATCGTGATCGGCAGCAACGCCCCGCCGGCCACCCCCTGCACCGTACGCCCGAGTACGACCGTCACCTCGCCGCCGGCCAGCGCCGTCAGGACCGAGCCGAGCGCGAACGCCGCCAGGCAGGCGTGGATGAGCGGCCGGCGGCCGTACCGGTCGGAGAGCTGCCCGAGCAGCGGCATCGCGGCGACGTAGCCCAGCAGGAAGCCGGTGACGATCGGGGTGGCCCGCTCCAGGCGGTTCAGCGGGACGCCCACGTCCGCGGCGATGTCGAGCAGGACCGTGGCCACGACGTACGCGTCGAGGGCGGCCAGCAGCACCACCGCGCCGCCGGCGGCCAGCACGACCCGGCGGGTCCTCCTCATCCGGCGGGGGGCGGCGTGATCGTGACCGGCGCGTCGTAGTCGCTGAACGACACCGTCACCGTGCCGCCCGGCAGCGGCAGGCTGGCCTTGGCGAGCCTGGCGGTGGCCTGGTCGAGCCAGATCTTCGCGTTCACGCCCTGGTTGACTCCCGGAATGATCTGGCCGGTGACCTGCCCGGGGAAGGTCGTGGCGACGCGGTAGGAGCTCCCTTCGACGCCCTCGACCTCGGGACCCGTGGCCGAGGCGAGCAACTGCGCGATGCCCCTGGTCGGCTCCAGGATCACCGAGGGGTCGTAGAACTGGGCGAGCTGGGCTCTCGTCATCTTCTGGAAGCCGCCCGTCGCGCCCTTGAAGTGGACGGTCTCCCCGATCACCGCGAAGCTGACCTCCTGGAGGATGCCGAACACGTCGAGCGTGATCGTGCCGTCGGCGTCGCCCGCGGCGGTGAGCCGGCCGTCGGCCTGCTTGAGCGGCACCTGCGGCTTGCCCTCGGTGGCGATGGAGAACGTGGCCGACTTGACGGCCCTCATCGCCTCCGCGGCCCGCTTCATGAGGTCGGGACCGGCGGGCAGCTCGCCCCCGCCGCCCGACGAGCACGCCGACACCAGCACGATAACGGCCACGATCAGCCGCAGCTTTGGGAGCATGAGCGGATCGTAGCCACCAGCAGGAACGCGCGTGCGCCGTCGCCGATATCGGTTGAGTGTCAGCGCAGCTTCTTCAGCTGCTCGACGATCGGCTCGTAGGCCGCCACCAGCCCTTCGAGCTGGTCGTCGGCGAGTTGGTCGACGAAGTGCTCGCGTACGCCGGCCACGTGGTGCGGCGCCACCCGCTGGATCGTCTCCCAGCCTTCGTCGGTCAGCACCGCGAACGTGCCGCGGCGGTCGTCATGGCATTCCTCCCTCGTCACCAGGCCCTTGGCCTCCATGCGGGAGATCTGGTGCGACAGGCGGCTGCGCGACTGGATGGTGGCCTCCGCCAGGTCGCTCATCCGCATGCGGCGGTCCTGGCTCTCCGACAGGTTGACGAGGATCTCGTAGTCGTTCAGCGACAGTGCGTACTCCTGCAGCTCGCGGTCGAGCCGGTGCATGAGCAGCTTGTGCAGCGCCAGATGCGTACGCCAGGCACGCTGTTCGGCGGGTGAAAGCCAGCGAGGCGCGCTCATGATCCCCAATCTAGCGCACGTAGAGTGGCGTGTTGTGGAGGGAAAGGCTGGGGAGAGCCTGCGCACGGTGCTCGTGGCCGGAGCCGCGAACCTGGCCATCGCCCTCGCGAAACTCGTCGCGGGCATCATGAGCGGCTCCGCGGCCATGCTGTCGGAGGCCGCCCATTCGGCCGCGGACACGGTGACCGAGTTGTTGCTGCTGGTCTCGGTGCGCCGCTCGGGCAGGCCCGCCGACCGGCGGCATCCGTTCGGGCACGGCAAGGCCGGGTTCTTCTGGGCGATGACGGCCGGGATCGCGACGCTGGTGGGCGGGGCCGGTTTCTCCATCACGCACGGGGTCCACGAGATCAGCCATGGGGAGGAGCTGTCGAACCTCACGCCGGCGTACGTCGTGCTGGCCGTCTCGTTCGTCATGGAGGTCGTCTCGTTCACGAAGGCGTTCTCGCAGTTGCGCGGAGAGGCCGCGAGACATCAGGTCCATCCGGTGCGCCTGGTGCGGTTCACGTCCGACACGGCGTTGAAGGCCGTCGTGTTCGAGGACGCCGCCGCCCTGATCGGACTGCTGATCGCGGCCACGGGACTGGCGGGGTCGCAGCTCAGCGGATCGGCGTTGTGGGACGGCGCGGCGTCGGTCGCGATCGGGCTGCTCCTGGTGGTCGTCGCTGTCACACTGATCCAGTCGAACCTGTCGCTCCTCATCGGCCAGGCCGCGCCCCCGTCGGTCGAGAGCGGGATCCGGGCGGTGCTGCTGGCGCAGCCCGAGGTGGCGGACGTGGTGGAGCTGCTCACCATGATGCTCGGGCCGGGCGACATCCTGGTCGCGGCGAAGATCGACTTCAGGGACGAGGACAGCGCGGCGGGAGTGGAGTTCGCCTGCGACGAGGTGGACCGGCGGCTGCGGGACCGGTTTCCCGGCATCGTCCAGGTCTTCCTCGACCCGACCCCCACGCTCCGTCGATAGCGCTCGCGGGCCGCGTCAGAAGAACGCGTCGGGTGAACGCGTCAGAAGAACCCGTCAGCGTCAGAAGAACCCGTCAGAGGAACAGAACAACCCGTCAGCTGAACGCCATCACGATGGCGACACCGACCACGTGCATGAGCACGACGGCGACGATCAGGGAGATGAACACGAACTTGGCCGGACCGTGCTCGAAGGTCTTGCCCTCTTCGAGCGGCCGGCGCGTGGCCATGCGATCGGCGATGCGCTCCTCGACGGATTTTCGGTAGAACATGCCGCCAGCCTAACCGGGGATGGCGACCCTCCGCGCTGGGGCGTCCGTGACGACCGCCACTCGGATGTCCGGCCCGACGCTCCACTCCAGCAGGTGGCGGCCCGTCATGTCGTCACCGCCCGACTTGAGCAGGGCGAGGGTCAGCTCGCCGCGCTTGATCAGCGCCTCCTTGCGCGTCCAGTGCCTGATCAGCTCGTCGTTGCCGGTGACCAGGGCACGTTCGCGCGGGGTGAGCACGTCGTCGGCGAGCCGCTCGTCCAGCGGTCCGGGCGGCACGTGCTCGGCGTCCACGCCGACCTTGCCCGGCCCCGCCACCGCGCACACGTAGCCGCGAGTGTGACTGAAGCTGACGCCGAGCTCCGGCGCCTCCTCGATCCGCGGCTTGCCGTGCCCGGAACCGTGCAGGTCACAGTATTGACGCAGGGTCAGCTCGGCCGGCTCGGCGCCGAGAGCGGCGGCGGCGCACAGGCGTACGAGGAGGTGGGCGGCGATGAAGCAGGCGCGGTCCGCCTCGAACTTGAACCGCCCGGCCCGATCCCGTTCCACCTCGGTGAGCCAGTCTTCCGGGGCGCGCACCTCGTTGGGGTGCCCGCCCATCGCCAGGGGGCCGATCGTCAGTCCTTCCCGTCGGAGGGCTTCCTCGTGAGCCGCGCAGAGCACGGCCGAGGTCCGGAGGAAATGGTACGAGACGGGATCACGCCTTGTCTTCTGGGTAGGAGAAGTGATCGCCGTTACGCGAGCGCCTCCATCCAGGATTCGATCTCGTCCGGGTGGCGGGGCAGCCCCGACGACAGCATGGCGGCGCCGTCGGCGGTGACGACCAGGTCGTCCTCGATGCGGATGCCCATGCCGCGCAGCTCCGCGGGCAGCGTCAGGTCGTCCGGCTGGAAGTAGAGACCGGGCTCCACCGTGAGCACGTGGCCCTCCTCCAGCACGCCGTCCAGGTAGACCTCCGCCCGCGACTTCGCGCAGTCGTGCACGTCCAGGCCCAGCATGTGGCCGCTGCTGCACAGCGTGTAGCGGCGGTGGAGTCCCGTCTCCATGAGGGCGTCGGTGGAGTCCTTCAGCAGGCCCCAGTCGCGCAGGCCGTCGCAGATGACGCGCATGGCCGCCTGGTGGAAGTCGCGGAAGCGGGCGCCGGGCCTGAGTGTGGCGATGGCCGCCGTCTGCGCCTCGTACACCAGCTCGTACGCCTGTCGCTGCGCGGAGCCGAACCGTCCCGACAGCGGGAAGGTGCGCGTGACGTCGGCGGTGTAGAGCGTGTCCGACTCGACTCCGGCGTCGAGCAGCAGCAGGTCACCGGCGTTCAGCGGGCCGTCGTTGCGGATCCAGTGCAGGACGCAGGCGTGCGCCCCGGCGGCCACGATGCTGTCGTAGCCGGCCGCGTTGCCCTCCAGCCGGGACCGCAGTCCGAACACCCCCTCCAGATACCGCTCACCGCGCGGGTGCCCAGACGCTTGGGGCAGCGCGCGTACGACATCCTCGAAGCCGCGCACGGTCGCGTCCACGGCGGAGCGCAGCTCGCCGACCTCCCACTCGTCCTTGACCAGCCGCATCTCCGACAGGAAGGACTCCAGTTCGTCGTCCCCCGCGCCGCGCGGCGCCCGCTCGTCGACCGCGGCGTCCACGCCGCGCAGCACCCTGGCCGGTCCCTTCAGCTCAAGGTCGCGGATGTGCGCGCACTCCACCTGGTACAGCTCCGCCGCCTCGGCCAGGTCGGGCCTGCGGCCCGCCCAGAACTCGCCGTAGCGGCGGTCGCGGTAGAACTCCTGCCCCTCCTCACGCGGCGAGCGCGGCCTGAGGTACAGGACGGCCTGCCCGGACGGCTCCACGACGAGCACGTCGTCGGGCTCGCTCGCCCCGGTGAGGTACGAGTACGCGCTGTGCGGCCGGAACCGGTAGTCGCTGTCGTTGCTGCGGACCTTGAGCCGGCCCGACGGGATCACCAGCCGCTCGCCGGGGAAGCGGTTCGCCAGCGCGGCGCGGCGCTTGGCCGCCCACGGCGCGATCGGCAGCGCCGTCACGTTGTCGCGCCGGGTGTCCGCCCAGCCCGTTCGCATGAAGGCGGCCAGTTCCTCCGTGATGGGCAGGTCGTGGCTTCCGATGTTGAGCGGCTCGGTCATTAACAGCGTCCCTGAACGGTAGTTAGGTGATGTTTCGGTATTTGTACCGGATTTCGTTTGGCAAGCAGCCTACGGGACCGCTTGACTACGTCCACAGAGGATTGTTTGCCTGTACGCAGGGCTTGGAACACTCACAGCAGGGGTGGTGCACATGCTCATCGGGACGATCCTTCGCAGCAAGGGCAGTGAGGTGACGACCGTGGGGCCCGATGCGACCGTGCGGGAGCTGCTCGCCAAGCTCGCCGCGCACAACATCGGCGCCGTCGTCGTCTCCACGGACGGAGTCACGATCGCCGGCATCGTCTCCGAACGCGACATCGTCCGGTGCCTGCACGACCGGGGCGCGGCGATCCTGGAGGAGCCGGTCTCCACGATCATGACGGCGGAGGTGCACACGGTCGGCCCCGACGAGAACGTCGACTCGCTCCGGCAGATCATGACCACCCAGCGGTTCCGGCACATGCCCGTGGTCGAGAGCGACCGGCTGGTGGGCATCGTGAGCATCGGTGACGTGGTCAAGAGCGCCATCGAGGAACTGGAGACGGAGAAGGCGTCGCTCGTCGACTATCTCCACCGTTGACAGGGATGGCACGCTTGGGTCCGTGATGTACGGGCCTCCCCCTCCTGAGTATCCCCGGGCGACGAGCAGTCCGACGATCATTTTGCTCGTGTCCGGGCTCGCCGCGCTGCTGGGGTTCCTGCTGGGGCTGTTCGTGGGGTTCGGCGCGGGAAGCATGCCGGCGGGGGAGTCCGAGCCCAGGGTCACGGTGACGATCGAGGACACCGAGCCGCCCGCCGACCCGCAGGAGACAGTCCCGTCTGAGACGCTTCCCCCGCAGCCCACGGAGACCGCGCCCACGCAGACCGGGCCACCTCAGACTGAACCATCTCAAACAGGGCCGCCTCAAACGGGGCTGCCTCAGACGGGCCCCACGCAGACCGCGCCCGGCCAGACCGGCGCACCCCCCGGGGGAGCGACCACCACGCCCGCCGGCAACCCCGTGTCCCTGCGGACGCTCGCCGTCGGCACGGACATCCAGCCGGGGACGTACCGGACGGCCGGGCCGGCAGGGGGGTTCAGCATGTGCTTCTGGGCCCGGCTGCGGACCACGACCGGCGACGTGATCGCGACCGGCATGCCGAGCGGTCCCGCCACGGTCACCATCCAGGCCACGGACAAGGCGTTCCAGACCGGCGGCTGCGCGGAGTGGACCCGCGCCTGACGGCGGCTGCCTTGGCGTTTGCACTGGTCATTCCGGAGTAGGAGGATGCGCTCAGCCCACCAAGGAGGATGACATGTCGGTGTTGCGGAGCTTCGTGGACAGTGTGCGCAGTGGCGCGATCGAGGTGATCGACCTCACCGCGCCCCTCACGCCGGAGACACCGGTCCTCCAGTTGCCCGAGCCGTTCAGCAACACGATCCCGTTCAGGTTGGAGGAGATCAGCCGCTACGACGAGCGCGGCCCCGTCTGCTACTGGAACGACATCCACACCGGCGAGCACACCGGCACCCACTTCGACGCCCCGATCCACTGGGTCAGCGCCCAAGACGGCCAGGACGTCTCCCAGGTCCCCCCGCGCAGCCTCATCGCGCCCGCCGTCGTGCTCGACTTCGCCGCCGAGGCGTCCAAGGACCCCGACTTCCTCCTCCAGATCGACCACGTCAAGGAGTGGGAGCGGGCCAACGGCCCCCTGCCGGAGGGCGGCTGGCTCCTCTACAGGACCGGCTGGGACGCCCGCTCCAGTGACCAGGCCGCGTTCCTGAACGCCGACGAGCAGGGCTCCCACACGCCCGGCGTGTCGGTGGAGTGCGCCTCGTGGCTGGCCTCCGAGGCCCCGATACTCGGGCTCGGCGTCGAGACGGTGGGCACCGACGCGGGCGCCGCCCACTCCTTCGACCCGGCCTTCCCCTGCCACCACTTCCTGCTCGGCGCCGGCAAGTACGGCCTGACCCAGTTGCGCAACCTCGACCGCCTGCCGGCGACGGGCGCCGTCGTGGTCGCGCCGCCGCTGCCCATCGTCGGGGGCTCGGGCAGCCCCCTCCGGGTGCTCGCCCTGGTCGAACGTTGATCGTCGCGGAGGCCGTCGGCCGGGTACTCGCCGCGTGCGGTGTGGAGACCGCGTTCGGCCTGGTCGGCAGCGGCAACTTCCACGTCACGAACGCGCTCGTGGCGCACGGCGTACGCTTCTTCGCCGCGCGCCACGAGGGCGGGGCAGTCACGATGGCCGACGCGTACGCCCGGATGAGCGGGCGGGTCGCCGCCGTCACGGTCCACCAAGGGCCCGGGCTCACGAACGCCTTGACCGGTATCGCGGAGGCGGCCAAGAGCCGTACCCCGCTCATCGTGCTCGCCGGTGAGGCGACCGACGTCCGCTCCAACTTCCACATCGACCAGTCCGCCCTGGTGGCGGCGGTGGGTGCGGTCCCGATGCGGATCACGTCCCCGGAGGACGCGGCGGAGCAGACCGCGCGGGCGTACCAGGTCGCGAGAGACCAGCGCCGCACGGTCCTGCTGAACCTCCCGCTCGACGTACAGTCCATGCCCTGCGCCGCGCCTGAGGCACCGATCAAGACGCGCGCCGCGGTCCTCGCCGCCGGGCGGCCGGATGCGGGGGAGGCAGCGGACGTCACCGCGGCCGGGCGGCCGGATGCGGGGGAAGTGGCGGAGCTGGCGCGGCTGATCGGGGAGTCGCGGCGGCCGGTGTTCATCGCCGGGCGCGGGGCCCGGCACGCGCGGCGGGAGCTGGAGGGGCTCGCCGGCGCCGTGGGCGCCCTGCTGGCCACCTCGGCCGTGGCCAAGGGGCTGTTCCGCGGCAGCCCGTGGGACCTCGACGTGAGCGGCGGCTTCGCGACGCCGCTGGCCGCCGAGCTGATCGGGGACGCCGACCTGATCGTCGGGTGGGGGTGCGCGCTGAACATGTGGACCACCCGCCACGGCACCCTGATCCCGCCTGGCGCGAAGGTGGCGCAGGTCGACCTCGACCGGGCCGCGCTCGGCGCGCACGTACCCGTGGACCTCGGCGTGGCCGGCGACGTGGCACAGGTCGCGAGCACACTGACCGGCCGCCTCGGCCCGCCCGCCGACCCTGACGTGCTGGGGTACCGGTCGCCCGAGGTGGCGCGGCGCATCAAGGCCGAGGGCCGGTGGCAGGCGGTCCCGTACGACGACGAGAGCGGCGGCGGGAGGATCGACCCCAGGACGCTCACCATCGCCCTGGACGACCTGCTGCCGACGGAACGGATCGTGGCCGTCGACTCCGGAAACTTCATGGGATATCCGTCGATGTTCCTGGACGTCCCGGACGAGGGCGGGTTCTGCTTCACGCAGGCGTTCCAGTCGGTCGGGCTCGGGCTGGCGACCGCCGTCGGCGCAGCCGTCGCCCGGCCGGACCGGCTGGCGGTGGCCGCGCTCGGCGACGGCGGCGCCCTCATGGGCCTCGCGGAGCTCGAGACCGTCGTACGCCTCGGGCTCCCCATGATGGTCGTGGTCTACGACGACGAGGCGTACGGGGCCGAGGTGCACCATTTCCGGCCCCACGGTGATCCGCTGGACACGGTCACGTTCCCGCCGGCCGACCTCGCCGCCATCGCGCGGGGACACGGCTTCGCGGCGGTGACGGTCACCGGGGAGGGCGACCTGGCGGGCGTGGCCGAATGGCTGAAGGGCCCACGGGATCGGCCGCTGCTGGTGGACGCCAAGATCACGGGGGAGCGCGGCTCGTGGTGGCTGGAGGAGGCGTTCAAGGGCCACTGACCGGCTCCCCCCGGGTCAGAGGCCCCTCGGCCCGGCTCCCGCCGGATCACCGGCCCGGCTCCTCAGCCTGGCCGCCGCCGGTCACAGGCCCGTGGCTCCACGACCCCAGCCGGCCGCCGCCGGGTCAGAGTTTGCGGAAGGTGCGGGCCTCCTCGGCCGCGGCGAGCACCTCGGTCAGTGGCGCGCCGCCGCCCGCCGTCACGGCCGCCGCGATCGCCCCCTCGACGAACGGAACGTCCGCCACCACCACCCGCCCGGCCTCCTCCACCAGCCGGGCGGTCAGCACCGAGCTGCCCAGATCGGGGATGATCACCACCCCGTCCCCCTGGTCGACGGCACGCAGCGCCGACTCGATGAGGTCGAGGCTCGTGCCGAGGCCGCCGTCGTTCGTGCCACCGGCCGCCGCTACCGGCGTGTCCGGCCCGGCGATCCCCCGGACCACCGCCGCCGCCTCCACCGCCAGCCCCGCACTGTGGGCCACCAGCACCAGTCCCACCATCAGCGCCTCACCATCAAGTGCCGGCGGGTCGCCATCATGCCGCCACCGAGGCCAGCGCGGCCATGAGCAACGCCGACGAGGCCGCGCCGGGGTCCTCGTGCCCGATGCTGCGTTCGCCCAGGTAGCTGGCCCGTCCCTTGCGGGCCCGCATCGGGATCGTGGCCTTGGAGCCCTCCGCCGCCGCGTTCGCCGCCTGCTCGAGCGCCTGCCGCACCCCCACCCCATCCCGTACGGCCAGCGCCAGCGCACGGGACGCGGGGGCCAGCGCGTCCACCATGGTCTTGTCGCCCAGGGCGGCCTTCCCGAGCCGTTCGACCGCCACGACCCCGCCATCGAACGCCGCAGAGAAGCCCGCCAGCGTCACCGGCGACTCCAGTCCCTTGCCCATCTGCCGGAACAACGAGCCGTACAGCGGCCCGGAAGCGCCGCCGACGCGGCGGATCAGCGTCGCGCCCGCCGTCGCCAGCACCTGCACCGGCGACTCCGGCATCCCCTCGGCGAGGGCCTTGCGGACTTCGGAGAACCCGCGGTCGAGGTTGGTGCCGTGGTCGGCGTCGCCGATCGCGGCGTCCAGCTCGGTCAGCCGGTCACGGTCGCGGTGCACCAGCCTGGCCGTCTCCTCCAGCCAGGCCACGAACAGATCGGTGTCCATCAACGCCCCCAGCGCAGCCCCGGCGTCTCGACCGGCGCGTCCCACAGGCGGGTCAACTCCTCGTCGAGCAGGCAGACCGTCACCGAGAAGCCCTGCATGTCCAGGCTCGTCACGTAGTTGCCGACGAGCGAGCGGGACACCCGCGCCCCTTTCCCCTTCACGAACGCCGCCACCTCCGCGAACACCACGTACAGCTCCATCAGCGGGGTGCCGCCCATGCCGTTCACCATGACGAGCAGGTCACCGCGCAGCGGCAGGTCGCCGTGGACGGCCTCCATGGCCAGCGCGGCCAGCGCGCGCGCCGAGGCCATCGGCACCCGCGCGCGGCCGGGCTCGCCGTGGATGCCGATGCCCAGCTCCACGTCCGTCTCCGGCAGGTCGAACGTCGGCTTGCCCGCGTGCGGCGTCGAACAGGAGGTCAGGGCGATGCCGAACGACCTGCTCCGGTCGTCCACCTCGCTCGCCACCCGCGCCACGTCGGCCAGCGGCGCGCCCTCCTCGGCCAGCGCGCCCGCGATCTTCTCCACGAACACCGTGGCTCCCGTGCCGCGCCGTCCGGCCGTGTAGAGGGAGTCCCGTACGGCCACGTCGTCGTCGATCAGCACGCTGGCCACCTCGACGTCCTCGACGAGTTCGGCGGCCATCTCGAAGTTCAGCACGTCGCCGGTGTAGTTCTTGACGATGTGCAGGACGCCCGCGCCGGCGTTGACCGCCCTGGTCGCGTCGATGATCTGGTCGGGCACCGGCGAGGTGAAGATCTCCCCGGGGCAGGCGGCGTCCAGCATGCCGTGGCCGACGAACCCGGCGTGCAGCGGCTCGTGCCCGGACCCGCCGCCGGAGACCAGCCCGACCTTTCCGGGGCGTGGGCCCTCGGCCCGGTAGACGACCTGGTCGCGGACCCGCAGCGAGGGGTGGGCCGCGGCCATGCCGTTCAGCGCGTCCTCAACGACGGTGCCGGCCGTGTTGATGAGCTTCTTCATGGTCAGAACATCTGCCCGTTTTCACGAAGGCGCAAGCGTCGTACCGTGAGCGCGTGAATGCCGTCGTTTACAACCCGTATGATCCCGTGGTCGACGAGGATCCGTACCCCGTCTTCACGCGGCTGCGCCGGGATGCCCCGATCTACCACAATCCCGAGCACGGCTTCTGGGCGTTGTCCCGGCATGCCGACGTGTCCGCGGCGCTGGGTCCCCAAGGACGCCAAGATGTGGCTCCTGATCGGCTCCGCCAACCGGGACGAGTCGGTCTTCCCCGACCCCGACTCCTACGACCTGAGCCGCGACGCCAACCCGTGCCATCAGCTTCGGTTTCGGCCGCCATTTCTGCCTCGGCGCCCCGCTGGCCAGGCTGGAGGCCAAGGTGTCGATGGAGGAGCTGACCAAGGCCGTCTCACCCCACTACGACATCGACCCCGACGGCATCAGGCGCACCCCGCAGGGCAACATACGGGGCATGGTGCGGCTCCCGACTACCGTCTCACCTGCCTGAGTAGGCTACCTTCTGCTCATGGCTGAGATCGTGTACCCGCCGGTGATCGCCGCCGCGCGGACCCTCTTTCGCGCCCTCGACGTCCGTTTCCACATGGAGGGCACGCAGCACGTGCCGCGCACCGGAGGCGCGGTGCTGGTGAGCAACCACATCAGCTACCTCGACTTCATCTTCGCCGGGTTCGCCGCGTTGCCCTCCAAGCGGCTGGTGCGGTTCATGGCCAAGCAGGACGTGTTCGACCACCGCGTGTCCGGACCGTTGATGCGCGGGATGCACCACATCCCCGTG
>NZ_JADOGI010000249.1 GCF_015645445.1 Nonomuraea cypriaca
GGGGAGGAGTCAGGCGGGGGCCGGTTCGAGGCGGAGCTCGCGGACGATCTCGCGGGCACTGGCCTCCCTGGCCGGCCCTTCGTCCGCGCCGACGAACATCTCGATGTAGGCCCGGTGGAAGCAGCCCGCGATGAGCAGCCGCGCGCTCGCCTCAGGGTCGACGTCAGGCCCCACCCGCCCCAGTCGCTGCTCGGCCGCCAGGTAAGCGGACAGGGGCGCGATCTCCGTGCGGGGCCCGAGCCCCGTGTCCCGCACCGCCGCGCGGAAGCGGACCGTCACGTTCGGTGAGGTGAACGCGGGCAGCGCCGCCCCCTGCACCTCCATGTAGTAGTCGATGCCCGCTCGCGCGACCGGCAGCAGATTGCCGGCCACGCGCCCTCTCCCGACATGATGCGAGAGATCGTGCAGAATGCTGAGCCAGAGCGGGAGCCGGTCCTGGAGCAGCGCGAGGAAGTGGTCCACCGAGCCGCCTGCGCGGTCCTCCCTGAGGGAGACGGCCATCTCCAGGACGCGCCGTCGGGTGTCCTGGCTCCGTTGGTACGGGTCTACGTGCGAGGTCGTCATGGCGTGCCTAACGTGCGCGGTCAGTCGATCAGGCAACACGACGCGAAGCCGGGGTGTTCGCGATGGGCAAGGGGTCCGGGGGTCCCGGCTTCGTGAAGATGGTACGGGCCCCGATTATCACCCGAAATCGCAAAAAAATGTCGGATTCAGCCCCGAAGATTAGCTGTCAGTGTCACGATCCCTGCGCCGCAGGTACCGCTCGAACTCGGCCGCGATCGCGTCTCCGCTGGCCTCGGGCAGCTCGGCGGCGTCCTTGCGCTCCTCGAGCTCCTTGACGTATTCAGCCACTTCGGTGTCCTGAGAGGCCAGCTCGTCGACGCCGCGCTCCCACGCGCGGGCCTCCTCGTCGAGCTCGCCGAGCGGCATCGGGATCTCCAGCACATCCTCCAGCCGCCGCAGCAGCGCCAGCGTGGCCTTCGGGTTGGGCGGCTGGGCGACGTAGTGCGGCACCGACGCCCACAGCGCGACGGCGTCGAGCCCCGCCGCGCCGAACGCGTGCTGCAACACCCCCACGATGCCCGTCGGCCCCTCGTAGCGGCTCAGCTCCAGGTTGGTGGAACGGGCCAGCGTCGCGTCGGTCGCGCCCCCGAGGATCGGCACCGGCCGGGTGTGCGGCGAGTCGTTGAGCAGCGCGCCCAGCATCACGGCCAGCTCGACGCCCAGCTCGCGGCTGACCTCGACGATGTCCGCGCAGAACGAGCGCCAGCGCATGTTGGGCTCGATGCCCCGCAGCAGCACGACGTCGCGCTCGGTGCCCGCCGGGCGGGCGCGCAGCAGCCGCGTCGTCGGCCACACGATGGACTGGGCCAGCCCGTCGTTCATCTCCACCACGGGCCGCGTCACCTGGAAGTCGTAGTAGTCGTCAGGGTCGAGCGCGATCAGCGGCTCGGCCTTCCAGGCGGATTCGAGATGGGCGATCACACCGCTGGAGGCCTCGCCCGCGTCGTTCCACCCCTCGAACGCGGCTATGAGCACCGGGTCGACGAGCTCGGGGAGCCCTTCGAGCTCTATCACGTGTCGCCTCCTCTCTCCATCGTCTCGCTTAGCCTATGCGGTAAGGAGGTACCAGCGTCACCGATCTCCCCCCGAACGGCCCGTCCCACACCGGGAGGCCGCCAGGCTCGAGGCGGGGCCGAGTGGCGCCCGAGGCACACCCGATAAGCTTCTCCTCATGAGCATCTCCCCATCCTTCCGAGAAGTCTTGTCCCAGCGCGTCATCGTCGCCGACGGGGCGATGGGCACGATGCTCCAGGCCCAGGACCCGACGCTCGAGGACTTCCACGACCACGAGGGCTGCAACGAGGTGCTCAACGTCACCCGGCCCGACATCGTGCGCGGCGTCCACGACGCCTACTTCGCGGTCGGCGTCGACTGCGTGGAGACCAACACGTTCGGCGCCAACCTGGCCGCCCTCGGCGAATACGACATCGCCGACCGCGTGTTCGAATACTCCGAGGCCGGCGCGAGGATCGCCCGCGAGGCCGCCGACCACTGGTCCACACCCGACCTGCCGCGTTTCGTGCTCGGCTCGATGGGCCCGGGCACCAAGCTCCCCACGCTCGGCCACCTGCCCTACGCCAGCCTGCGCGACGCCTACCGCGACAACGCGGCGGGCCTGATCGCGGGCGGCGCAGACGCGCTGATCATCGAGACCTCCCAGGACCTGCTCCAGGTCAAGGCCGCCGTCACCGGCGCCAGGCGGGCCATCGACGACGCGGGCCGCGACGTGCCGATCATCGCCCAGGTGACGATCGAGACCAACGGCGCGATGCTGCTCGGCTCCGAGATCGGCGCCGCGCTGACCGCGATCGAGCCGCTCGGCGTCGACGTCGTCGGGCTCAACTGCGCGACGGGCCCGGCCGAGATGAGCGAGCACCTGCGCTACCTCGCCCGCCACTCGCGGCTGCGGCTGTCCTGCATGCCCAACGCGGGCCTGCCGGTGCTCACCTCCGACGGGGCCTACTACCCGCTCTCCGCGGAGGAGCTGGCCGACGCGCACGACACCTTCACAGGCGACTACGGCCTGTCCCTCGTCGGCGGCTGCTGCGGCACCACGCCCGAGCACCTGCGGCAGGTCGTGGAGCGGGTGCGCGGCAAGGAGGTCGCGCACCGCCGGCCGCACCCGGAGCCGGGCGCCTCCTCGCTCTACCAGACGGTGCCGTTCCGGCAGGACACCTCCTACCTGGCCATCGGCGAGCGCTGCAACACCAACGGCTCCAAGGCCTTCCGCGAGGCGATGCTGGAGGGCCGCTGGGACGACTGCGTGGAGACGGCCCGCGACCAGGCCCGCGGCGGCGCCCACATGCTCGACCTGTGCGTCGACTACGTCGGCCGCGACGGCGTGGCCGACATGAAGGAGCTGGCCTTCCGCTTCGCCACCGCCTCCACGCTGCCGATCATGCTCGACTCGACCGAGCCCGCGGTGCTGAAGGCCGGGCTGGAGATGCTCGGCGGGCGCGCCGCGGTCAACTCCGTCAACTACGAGGACGGCGACGGCCCCGACTCCCGCTTCCAGCGGATCATGCGTCTCGTCCGCGAGCACGGCTCGGCCGTCGTGGCGCTGACCATCGACGAGGAGGGCCAGGCCCGCACCGCCGAGTGGAAGGTGCGGGTGGCCAGCCGCCTGATCGAGGACCTGACCGCCAACTGGGGCATGCGGGTCGAGGACATCATCGTCGACTGCCTCACCTTCCCGATCGCCACCGGCCAGGAGGAGACCAGGCGCGACGGCCTGGAGACCATCGAGGCCATCCGCGAGCTGAAGCGCCGCTACCCGGGCGTGCAGACCACGCTGGGCCTGTCCAACATCAGCTTCGGCCTCAACCCGGCCGCCCGCATGGTGCTCAACTCGGTGTTCCTCAACGAGTGCGTCAACGCCGGCCTCGACTCGGCCATCGTGCACGCCTCCAAGATCCTGCCGATGGCCCGCATCCCCGACGAGCAGCGCCAGGTCGCGCTCGACATGGTCTACGACCGCCGCCGCGAAGGCTACGACCCGCTGCAGCGGTTCATGGACCTGTTCGAGGGCGTCGACGCGGCGGCCATGCGCGCGGGCAAGGCGGAGGAGCTGGCGGCGCTGCCCCTGTGGGAGCGGCTCAAGCGGCGCATCATCGACGGCGAGAAGAAGGGCCTGGAGGCCGACCTCGGCACGGCGCTCGAGCAGCGGCCCGCCCTGGAGATCATCAACGACGTGCTGCTCGACGGCATGAAGACGGTCGGCGAGCTGTTCGGCTCCGGGCAGATGCAGCTGCCGTTCGTGCTGCAGTCGGCCGAGGTGATGAAGTCGGCCGTGGCCTACCTCGAGCCCCACATGGACCGCGTCGAGGGCGAGACCAAGGGCCGCATCGTGCTGGCCACCGTCAAGGGCGACGTGCACGACATCGGCAAGAACCTCGTCGACATCATCCTGTCCAACAACGGCTACCAGGTGGTCAACCTCGGCATCAAGCAGCCGGTCTCGGCCATCCTGGAGGCCGCCGACGAGCAGAAGGCCGACGTCATCGGCATGTCGGGGCTGCTGGTCAAGTCGACGGTCATCATGAAGGAAAACCTGGAGGAGATGAACTCCAGGGGCCTGTCGGAGCGATACCCGGTGCTGCTCGGCGGCGCCGCGCTGACCCGCGCCTACGTGGAGCAGGACCTGGCGGGGCTGTTCGGGGGCGAGGTGCGCTACGCGCGCGACGCGTTCGAGGGGCTGCGGCTGATGGACGCGTTCATGGCGGTCAAGCGCGGCGTGGCCGGGGCGGCGCTGCCGCCGCTGCGCGAGCGGCGCGTCAGGACCGGCGCCGTGCTCGACCGCACGCCCGTCGAGGAGCTGCCGTCGCGCTCCGACGTGGCCGCGGACAACCGGCTGCCGCGCGCGCCCTTCCACGGCGACCGCATCGTGAAGGGCATCTCGCTGACCGAATACGCGGCCTTCCTGGACGAGCGGGCGCTCTTCCTCGGCCAGTGGGGGCTCAAGCCCACCAGGGGCGGCGACGGGCCCGGCTACGAGGAGCTGGTCGAGACCGAGGGCCGGCCGCGGCTGCGCATGTGGCTCGAGCGCATCCAGACCGAGGGCCTGCTGGAGGCGGCCGTCGTCTACGGCTACTTCCCGTGCGTCTCCGACGGCGACTCGCTGATCACCCTCGACGACGACGGCGGTGAGCGCACCCGCTTCACCTTCCCGCGCCAGCGCCGCGACCGGCACCTGTGCCTGTCCGACTTCTTCCGCGGCAAGGACTCCGGCGAGACCGACGTGGTCGGCTTCCAGGTGGCCACCATGGGGTCGAAGATCTCCGAGGCCACGGCCGAGCTGTTCGCCAAGGACGCCTACCGCGACTACCTGGAGCTGCACGGCCTGTCCGTGCAGCTCACCGAGGCGCTGGCCGAATACTGGCACGCCCGGGTCCGCTCGGAGTGGGGGATCGGCGGCGACGAGTCGCTCGACGACATGCTCAAGGTCAACATCCAGGGTTGCCGCTACTCCTTCGGTTACCCGGCCTGCCCCAACCTCGAGGACCAGGTGCAGCTGTTCCAGCTGCTCGACCCGGAGCGGATCGGCGTCACTCTGTCGGAGGAGTTCCAGCTCCACCCCGAGCAGGCCACCTCCGCGCTGGTCGCCCACCATCCCGAGGCCAAGTACTTCAACGTCTAGATACTTCGACGTCTTAACACTTCAACGTCCGACCGGGGCCCGGTCGCTCGCCGTTCACCGATGGACGGCGAGAATGGCGTGCACGCACTACCGATCGGGGACAGGGTTCATGCAGGCGGTCTTCTTCGACATGGACGGGCTGCTGGTCGACAGCGAGAAGGTGTGGCTGGAGATCGAGACCGAGGTGATGGCCAGGCTGGGCGCGGACTGGACGCCCGAGCACCAGGCCCACCTCGTCGGCGGGTCCATGGAGCGCACGCTCGCCTACATGCTGGCCGTGTCCGGTTCCGGCGTACCGGCCGCGACGGTGCGGGAGTGGATGATCGGCGGCATGGTGGCGCGGTTGTCGCAGGGCGTACGCGTGATGCCGGGCGCCGCCGAGCTCCTCGACGCCCTGCGGGACGAGGGGGTGCCTGTGGGGCTGGTCACGTCCTCGCTCAAGGAGATCGCCGACGCGGTGCTGAAGACCGTCGGCAGGGACCGCTTCGACATCGTGGTCACCGCCGACGACGTCGTGCGTACCAAGCCGGACCCGGAGCCGTACCTCGTGGCGGCGGGGTTGTTCGGGGCGCCGCCGGTGCGCTGCGTCGTCCTGGAGGACTCCCCGAACGGCGTCGCGGCGGCCACCGCCGCGGGCTGCGCGGTGGTGGCGGTGCCAAGCCTGCTGCCCATCGAGCCGGCCCCCGGCCGCATGGTGGTGTCGTCCCTGGAAGAGGTCGGGGTCGCGGACCTGAGAGCCCTCATGCGCCCCTGACCCCGGGGTACGCGATCGCCGTCCCCTAGGGGAAAAGTGGTTCTCGCGGAGGAGCCGGACTTGGCTTCGCGTGCCAGGATGGAGGTAAAGCCACTATGAGGGGCGGCGATATGAACACCTTCAACCAGATCGCCTGGCTGCCGCTGTGCGCCGGGGTGAGCGCTGTCGGGCTGGTGCTCAGCTTCCTGGCCTTCAAACGCAGGGGAGCGGCGTCGGGGCTGCGGGTGGCGGCGTGGGCGCTGCTGCCGCTGGCGGCCTATCTGACCGGCGCGCTGCAGGCGCTGTGGACCATCGGCTCGACCGTCGTGGGCTTCGTGACCAGCCTGGTGTTCAGCCCCGTCGTGTGGGCCGGCGTGGCCGTCGCGGGCCTGTCGGCGGTGCTGTTCGTCGTGTCGGGGTTCATCCGCGGCAGGAAGCTGGCGGGCGGCAGGAAGAAGACCGCCGAGGCCCCGGCCCAGCCCACCGCCGGCAAGCCGCCGGTGGCCGGCGAGGCGCGCCCCGCGGTGGCGGCGCAGAGCCCGGCCGCGCAGAAAACGAGCAAGGGTGACGACGACTTTTCGGACATCGAGGACCTTCTCAAGCGCCGTGGCATCAGCTGACCCGGCACGCGACAGTGCTATGTCACAGATTTGAGACGCAACCGGGACATGCCCTAGACATACTGCTCAAGATCGATACGAATGCGTTTCGCATCAATCACAGATCGGCCACATAGCGGTCCGAGGGACTAGTCAGCGCAGCTCAGGCCATAGATTCTGCCTCCTGAGGCCCGCGACTCGCGGTCTAAAGTCAGTAGTCACCAGACAGCGTGGTTCCAGGGGGCAATCCGGCATGACCGCACCGCTAGACGTTTCCGGTTCCGCGGCGGAAGCGCATCCGGAGTCGGTGCTCGTGGGAGCGGGCAAGGCGATCCAGGGCCGTTCCCTCACCCGGATCGCCTGGATGCGGCTCAAACGTGACAAGGTCGCCCTCGCGGGCGGGATCTTCATCGTCCTGCTCATCCTCGTGGCGATCTTCTCCACGCCCATCATCGCCCTCTTCGGGCACCCACCGCTGGAGTTCCACTCCGACCAGATCGACCAGAGCACGCTGCTGCCCAAGGGCACCTTCGGCGGTGTCGGCGGCGAATACCTGCTCGGCGTGGAGCCGGTCAACGGGCGCGACGTCTTCAGCCGCATCATCGCCGGCGCGGGCGTCTCGCTGCTGATCGGCTTCCTCGCCACCCTGCTGTCGGTCGTCATCGGCACCACGCTGGGCGTCATCGCCGGCTACTTCGGCGGCTGGGTCGACCAGGTGATCGGCCGCATCATGGACGTGTTCCTGGCCTTCCCGCTGCTGGTCTTCGCGATCGCGCTGGCGGGCGTCATCCCCGACAAGGGGTTCGGGCTGGAAGGCAACGGCCTGCGCATCGCCATGCTGGTCTTCATCATCGGGTTCTTCAGCTGGCCCAGCATCGGCCGCATCGTCCGCGGGCAGACTCTGTCGCTGCGCGAGCGCGAGTTCGTCGACGCGGCCCGCAGCCTGGGCGCGCGCCACGGCTACATCCTGTTCCGCGAGGTCCTGCCCAACCTGATGGCTCCGATCCTGGTCTACGCGACGCTCCTGATCCCGACCAACATCCTGTTCGAGGCGGCGCTCTCCTTCCTCGGTGTCGGCATCAATCCGCCCACCCCCACCTGGGGCGGCATGCTCTCGGAGGCGGTGCGCTTCTACACGTTGCCCCACTTCGTCCTCTTCCCGGGCCTGGCGATCTTCATCACGGTCCTCGCGTTCAACCTGTTCGGCGACGGGCTGAGGGACGCCTTCGACCCGCGCGCGCACTGAATCTCCGCCATGCTCCATCCCCCATCTCATCAATCAAGGGGTTAGTCAATGAGATCGAAATCCGCACTGGCGGCGGCCGCGACAGCGGCTCTCGCCTTGGTGCTCTCCGCCTGTGGCGGCGGAGGGGGCAGCACACCGCAGCAGCCCGGCCAGTCGGCGAGCGGTGGAGCCGCGCAACCCGTGGCCAACGCCGCTCTCACCCAGGTGTTCAACCCTTCGACGAAGAAGGGCGGGACGCTGAAGGCGGCTCACCCCGCCGACTGGGACAGCCTCGACCCTGGCGACACCTACTACGGCTACTCCTTCAACTTCGGCCGGCTCTACTGGCGGACGCTGACCACGTACAAGCCCGGTCCCGGCCCTGAGGGCAACACCGTGGTGCCCGACCTGGCCGAATCGCTCGGCACGGCCAGCGAGGACGGCAAGACCTGGACGTACAAGATCAAGAGCGGCCTGAAGTTCGACGACGGCACGCCCATCAAGGCCCAGGACGTGGCCTACGCGGTGGCCCGCTCGTTCGACAAGGAGACGTTCACGCACGGCCCCTCCTACCTCAACGAGCTGCTCGACTGGCCCAAGGACTTCGAGGGCGTCTACAAGACCCCGGACGCCGACTACTCCTCGGCCGTCGAGGCGACCGACGACACGACGGTCGTCTTCCACCTGAAGAAGCCGTTCGCGTCCATGGACTACATCGTCCAGATGCCGATGACCGCGCCGGTGCCCAAGGCCAAGGACACGGGCGCGAAGTACAAGGAGAAGGTCGTCTCCTCCGGCCCGTACAAGTTCGAGACCAACGAGATCGGCAAGGGCTTCACGCTGGTCCGTAACGAGAACTGGGACCCGGCGACCGACCCACTCCGTCCCGCGCTGCCTGACCGCATCGAGGTCCAGGTCAACGTCAACGCCGACGACCTGGACAACCAGCTCATGTCGGGCAGCATCCAGCTGGACATCCAGGGCACCGGCATGGGCGCCGCCGCGATCGGCAAGGTCCTCCCCGACCCCGCGATGAAGGCCCGCACCGACAACCCCACCATCCCGCGGCTCTGGTACGTGTCGGTCATCCCCGACACGCCGCCGCTGGACAACGTCGAATGCCGCAAGGCCGTCCAGTGGGCCGCCGACCGCGTCTCCAACCAGACCGCCTTCGGCGGCCCCGTGGCCGGTGGCGAGCTGGCCACCAACGTGATGCCGCCCGCCATCGTCGGCCAGGAGAAGTTCGACCTGTACGCCACGCCGGGCAACACGGGCGACGTGACCAAGGCCAAGGCGGCTCTGACCGCCTGCGGCCAGCCCAACGGCTTCTCCACGACCATGACGTACCGCTCCGACCGGCCGAAGGAGAAGTCGCTGGCCGAGGCGATGCAGCAGGCGCTGGCCAAGGTCGGCATCCAGCTCACGCTGAAGGGCTTCCCGACCGCGAGCTACTTCTCGGACTACGCCGGTAACGTCAACTACGTGAAGAACAACGGCATCGGCCTGGCCACCCACGGCTGGGGCTCCGACTGGCCCGACGGCTACGGCTTCCTGCAGGCCATCGTGGACAGCCGTACCATCCGCGATGCGGGCAACTACAACCTCAGCGTCAAGAGCCCCGAGGTGGACAAGCTCATCGACCAGGCCGCGGCGGAGCTCGACGCCACGGCGCGCGAGAAGCTGTGGGTCGACGTCGACAAGAAGGTCATGGAGGACGCCTCCATCCTTCCCGTCGTGTGGGCCAAGTCGCTCCTCATACGCGGCCAGGGACTGACGAACGTCGCCTACAACGAGGGGCAGTCGATGTACGACTACATCCTGCTCGGCGTCGAGTGACCAGGCGAGGTTCGGGGATCTAGCGAAGGCAGGTGAAGGCAGGAGTGGCCTGTCCGGCGACGGGCAGGCCACTCGGCCGGTAGCGGTGCTCACATATTTCATCAGGCGTCTGATCGGCGCGTTCGCCATGCTGATCGTGATCAGCATGGTCACTTTCGGCATATTCTTCGTCGTGCCGCAGTGGGCGGGGGCGTCGCCCGAGGCCATGGCCTCGCGCTACGTCGGGCGCGCGGCGACACCGGAGACCGTCGCCCTGGTCGCCGAGCGGCTGGGCTTCAACGACCCGGTGGTCGTGCAGTACGCCAGGTTCGCCAAGGGACTGGTCGCCGGCACCCAGTACGACTACGGCGCGGGAGTCGAGCAGTGCCCGGCGCCCTGCTTCGGCTACTCCTTCATCACCGGGCAGCCCGTCTGGCCGGACCTGCTCGACCGCCTGCCGGTCACCTTCTCCCTGGCCGTCGGCGCCGCGCTCATCTGGGTCGTGGCCGGGGTCAGCGTGGGTGTGCTCTCCGCGCTGCGCCGCGGCAGTTTCTTCGACCGGCTCTCGATGGGCACCGCGCTGGCCGGCGTGTCACTGCCCATCTTCTTCACCGGCATGATCTCCCTGGTCGTCTTCAGTTACGGCCTGGGCTGGACACCGCCTGGCGGCGCGTGGACGCCGATCAACGAGAACCCGGCGCAGTGGGCCTACAACCTGCTGCTCCCGTGGATCACCCTGGCGTTCCTGTTCGCCGCCGGCTACGCCAGACTCACCCGCGCCGGGATGCTGGAGACCATGGGGGAGGACTACATCCGCACCGCCCGCGCCAAGGGCCTGCGCGAGCGGCAGGTCGTCGTCAAACACGGCCTGCGCGCCGCCCTCACCCCGATCCTGACGCTCTTCGGCATCGACTTCGGCCTGCTCATCGGTGGCGCCATCCTCACCGAGACGACCTATACTCTGCCCGGGCTCGGCCAGTACGCCATCCTGGCCATCAGAAACCAGGACCTGCCGCAGGTCATGGGCGTCGTCCTGGTCGCCGCCGGCTTCGTGGTGGTGGCGAGCCTGATCGTCGACCTGCTCTACGCCGTGGTCGACCCGAGGGTGAGGTTGTCGTGAGCTTTCTTGACGTCAAGGATCTGAAGATCCACTTCCCGACCGACGACGGGGTGGTCAAGTCCGTCGACGGCCTGTCGTTCAGCGTCGAACGCGGCCAGACGCTCGGCATCGTGGGCGAGTCCGGCTCCGGCAAGAGCGTGACCAGCCTCGGAGTGCTCGGCCTGCACAAGGGCGGCCGGGCCAAGATCTCCGGCGAGATCTGGCTCGACGGCGAGGAGCTCAACGGCGCCTCCGCCGAGCACGTACGCGGGCTGCGCGGCAAGAAGATGGCGATGATCTTCCAGGATCCGCTCTCCTCGATGCACCCCTACTACACGGTCGGCCACCAGATCATCGAGGCCTACCGCATCCACAACGACGTCTCCAAGCAGGTGGCCCGCAAGCACGCCATCGACATGCTCGGCCGCGTCGGCATCCCCGAGCCGGCCGGCCGCGTCGACAGCTACCCGCACGAGTTCTCCGGCGGCATGCGGCAGCGCGCCATGATCGCGATGGCGCTGTCCTGCGACCCCGAGCTGCTCATCGCCGACGAGCCCACCACGGCGCTCGACGTCACCGTGCAGGCCCAGATCCTGGACCTCATGCGCGACCTGCAGCGCGAGTTCGACTCGGCACTCATCGTCATCACCCACGACCTGGGCGTGGTGGCCGAGCTGTCCAACGACATCCTGGTCATGTACGGCGGCAAGTGCGTCGAGTACGGCTCGGCCGACGACATCTTCTACCGCCCCGAGCACCCCTACACCTGGGGCCTGCTGGGCTCCATGCCCCGCCTCGACCGTGAGCCCACCGAACGGCTCCTGCCGATCAAGGGCGCCCCGCCGTCCCTCATCAACGTGCCGCCGGGCTGCGCCTTCCACCCCCGCTGCCCGTACGCCGAGCGCACCGCGGGCAAGGCCGACACCGAGGTGCCCGCCCTCACAGAAACCGAGGGAGGCCACCTGGTGCGCTGCCACATGAGCAGGACCGAGCGGCGGAGCCTGTGGGAGAACGAGATCAAGCCAGTGCTGGAGACCCAGTGAGCGACAATGAGCTGCTTCTTTCCGTGCAGAACATGGAGAAGCACTTCCCCGTGACGAAGGGCCTGCTCAAAAGGCAGGTCGGCGCCGTCAAAGCGGTCGACGGGATCAGCTTCGACGTCTTCAAGGGCGAGACCCTCGGCCTCGTCGGCGAGTCGGGCTGCGGCAAGTCCACCACCGGACGGCTGGTCACCCGGCTCCTCGAACCCACGGCCGGCAAGGTCGTCTTCGAGGGCCAGGACATCACGCACATGGGTCAGGGCAAGCTCCGGCCGCTCCGCCGCGACATGCAGATGATCTTCCAGGACCCCTACTCGTCGCTCAACCCCCGGCACACGGTCGGCGCCATCGTCGGCGCCCCGTTTCGCATCCAGGGCGTGCCCACCGAGAACGGCGTCAAGAAGGCCGTCCAGGACATCCTCGAGCTCGTCGGGCTCAACCCCGAGCACTACAACCGCTACCCGCACGAGTTCTCCGGCGGGCAGCGGCAGCGCATCGGCATCGCCCGCACGCTCGCGCTCAAGCCCAAGCTGATCATCGCCGACGAGCCGGTCTCCGCGCTCGACGTGTCGATCCAGGCACAGGTCGTCAACCTGCTCGCGGACCTGCAGACCGAGCTCGACCTCACCTACGTCGTCATCGCCCACGACCTGTCGGTGGTGCGCCACATCAGCGACCGGGTCGCCGTCATGTACCTCGGCAAGATCGTCGAGATCGCCGACCGCAAGCGGCTCTACAGCTCGCCGATGCACCCGTACACCAACGCGTTGATGTCGGCCGTCCCCGTGCCCGACCCGAAGGGGCGGTCGGGGCGGGAGCGGATCCGGCTGACCGGTGACGTGCCCAGCCCGCTCAACCCGCCGCCGGCCTGCCGCTTCCACACCCGCTGCTGGAAGGCGCAGGAGATCTGCAAAACGGTCGAGCCGCCGCTGGAGGAGCTGGCCAGCGGCCACCGCGTCGCCTGCCACTTCCCGGAGAACGCCCCCGAGGTCCCCGCGGTGGCCGCCACCTCTGACCCGGCCTGACGCGTCAACGCCGGGCGACGCTCATGACAGCGCGCCCGGCGTGATCAGCCCTGTCTCGTACGCCAGCACCACGGCCTGCACCCGGTCCCGCAGCCCCAGCTTGGTCAGCACGTTGCCGACGTGCGTCTTGACCGTCGTCTCGCTCACCACGAGCTTGGCCGCGATCTCGGCGTTGGACATGCCCTTGGCGATCAGGCGCAGCACCTCGAGCTCCCGTTCGGTCAGCCGGTCCAGCCGCGCCGGAGTGGCCTCCTCGTACGCCGACGGCAGCCGCGCGGCGAACCGGTCGAGCAGCCGCCGCGTCACACTCGGCGCCACGATCGCGTCACCGGCCGCCACCACCCGGATCGCCTGCACCAGCTCGTCCGGTGGCACGTCCTTCAGCAGGAACCCGGACGCTCCCGACCGCAGCGCCTCCACGATGTACTCGTCCAGGTCGAACGTCGTCAGCACCAGCACCTTCGGCACGTGCGCGGACGGCGCCGCCTCCCGCACGATCCGGCGCGTCGCCTCGATGCCGTCGATCCCCGGCATCCGGATGTCCATCAGCACCACGTCGGGCAGCAGCGCACGCGTCTGCTCCATCGCGCCCTTGCCGTCACCGGCCTGCCCCACCACCGTGATGTCGGGCTCGGCCTCCAGAATCAGGCGGAACCCCGTGCGCAGCAGCGGCTGGTCGTCCACCAGCAGCACTCTGATCGTCATTGGCCGTCCTTCAACGGGAACCTCGCCCGCACTTCGAAACCGCCCCCCGGTCGCGGACCGATGTTCAGGATTCCACCATAGAGTGCCACCCTTTCGCGAATGCCCACCAAACCATGCCCGGATCGCCTGGCCGGCCCGTCCGCGCCCCTCCCGTCGTCCGCCACGCGTACGTCCAGCTCACGAGGCTCGTGCCGGACCGTCACCACTGCCTTCGCGCCCGAGCCCGCGTGCCGCAGGCTGTTCGTCAGACCCTCCTGAACCAGCCGGTAGGCGGCCAGGTTCACCCCCGCGGGCAGCGGCCGCGGCTCCCCCTCCACCAGCAGCGTGGTCGGCAGCCCCGCCTCCCGCATCTGCTCCACCAGCGCAGGCAGGTCCAGCATGCCCGGCTGCGGGCCCAGCTCGGCGCGGGCGTCCGTCCGCAGCACGCCGACGATGTTGCGCATCTCCGTCATCGCCATGCGCCCCGTGTGCTCGATCGCCGACAGCGCCTCGCGCGCCAGGTCCGGATCGGCGGCCAGCACCTTGCGCGCCGCCGCCGCCTGCACCGTCATCACGCTGACGTGGTGCGCCACCACGTCGTGCAGCTCCCGCGCGATCCGCGCCCGCTCCTCGGCCCTGGCGGCCCGCGTGTCGGCGGCATGCGCCCGCTCCAGCCTGGCCGCCCGATCCCTGAGCTCCTCCAGGTACGCCCGCCGCAGCCGCAGGCTCCGCCCGGCGCCCCAGACGGCGACCAGCACCATCGTGGCGACCACGTGGTCGCTCAAGCCCACGGAGATCGGGCCCGCCATGGCGCCGAACGCGTACGTCACCACCGTCACCAGCAGCCCGGCCAGCGCCACGGCCAGCCCGCGGTTGGACGCCACCGAATACAGCAGCACCAGCCCGGACAGGCCGGACAGTCCGGCGCCGTACCCGGACACCGTCAGCAGCGTCTCCGGCGCCAGGCCCGCGCACAGGGCTCCCAGCGGCCATCTGCGGCGCGCGGCCACCGGCAGGCACGCCAGGACCACCAGAGCCGTCCCCGGCGCGTCCGGGGCCCGCATGCCCTCGACGAGCAGCCCTTCGGCCGCCAACCGGTCCGTGTCGTAGAGCAGGAACAGCGCCACCGAGGCCGCAGCCACCACCCCGGCGAGAACCGTGTCGTGGAACGTGGTCCGGTTGATGCGCACCGCTTCACTGTAGGCCCAGGTGAGAGCCCGTAACCTCCTCCCACGGGAGGATTAGCCCCC
>NZ_JADOGI010000025.1 GCF_015645445.1 Nonomuraea cypriaca
TGATCTTGGAGGCGTTTCCCCAGGTCACTCATAGGTTCATGGGCAACCTTGGTGTGACTCCCCCGCGCCGGGAAACGACCTCGGCGGCCACTGTCATCGCCGGCGCCAGCAACGCCCCGAAGAACGCCACGGGCCGCCGACGAACCTGCCTGCTTCGCCTCTTGGTCACAGGAGGAAGCTATCCACGCTCGAAGAGCGAGATTCTGATCACTTGTCATGCCTTTACCGCAGCTCAGAGCACCCATAACCAACCCCACCAAACTCTCCCCAGCCCTACGTCCCACGCAGTGCCAGACTTTCGCTAGGCTTACGTGCGTCCGCCTCCGTAGCTCAGGGGATAGAGCACCGCTCTCCTAAAGCGGGTGCCGCAGGTTCGAATCCTGCCGGGGGCACCACGTCCGACCAGGCATTTAGCACTCTGACCTGCGGTTCCTCGACCGCAGGTCTTTTGCTTGCCAGGCCCTTGGTAGGCCGCCGAGGGCACCCATATGCAGCCATAGGACCTTGATCACGGGATATATGCGGGATGATCTTGGAGGCGTTTCCCCAGGTCACTCATAGGTTCATGGGCAACCTTGGTGTGACTCCCCCGCGCCGGGAAACGACCTCGGCGGCCACTGTCAGTTCCGGTTGCATCTGACCACCGGCCATGCCTTTGACCTGCGGTTGGCCAGTTCTAGCTGAACGAATTGACGGCTGGATCGTTCATCTGAAGTGGCCCTTTTCTGGAAGGGGCTTGGGACCCTGTCGGTGTGTCCTCATAGGCTCCCAATCATGACAACAGAGCTGGCCCATGACCCGCGTCCGATCTTCGCCCGGGCACTTGATCAGGCCGGGCAGCAGGTCGCGGCGGTAAGTCCCGATGAGCTAAGTAACCGCACTCCCTGTGCCGATTACGACGTTCGCGCGCTGCTCGGGCATGTAGTCGCGGTGCTGCACAAGCTCGCCCGTGTCGGCACCGGAGGCGATGCGCGCGACGTCCCCGATGTGATCGACGGCATCGCCGATGGCGGCTGGGCAAGCGCATTCACTCAGGCCCGTAGCGAGGTCGAGCGGGTGTGGGCCGACGACGAGAAGCTCGACCGAATGGTCGAGCTACCGTGGGCCACGCTGCCCGGCCGGGTTGCTCTCGATGCCTACACCCACGAGTTCACAGTTCATTCCTGGGACCTCGCACATGCCACCCGGCGGCTCGCCGAACTCGACCCCGACCTTGCCGCGCAGGCACTCGAGGCATTCTCGAAGTTTGCGCCGCCAGAGGCCCGCAGCGAGCAGGGCCCGTTCAGCCCCGTCGTACCGGTGCCCGATGACGTCGACGTCTACGCCCGGCTGGCCGCCTACCTGGGGCGCCGACCATAGTCAGCAGAACCATGCCCTAACGGACACTGTGGGAGGAAGCGCAACGGCCGGGCTCTGAGTCGGGAAGGAAGGAGACGGGGATCCCCCCGGCGGATCATGAAGCGGCGTCCCCGGTCATACGCCTCACGCGTTCGGCAGTGGCGGGTGGTGAGATACACCACCCGAACGATGATCCTCCTGGCGAGTGGGCCGCCGGCGCCGGCGCGCGCTTCCTCGACTGTCTGGAGGCGGCGGCCCGCGCCGGCTACGCCCGCACCCTGGCCAGGCGTTGAAGGCCGCGCCGCCCCACCGGCCGGTGAACCAGGCGGCACCCCGGTCATCTGATCATTTTTGCCACATCTCCGCGAACTGGCCACCTACTTGGCCAAATCACCCCGGAATCGGCCACATCAATGACGACCTGACAGCCACGCCCAATACCGCGGCAACGAGATACGGCCAGGTGATCAGCGCCAGGAGGCCAGAACAGTCGTGTGGCGCGGACGAAACAACCTGGGCCACCGGCTCGAAGAGCGCCGGGATGAGCAACATCAGGCTCGCGACCGGCGCAGCCCGGCCCCCGGTGAGCACGGCACCGACCGCCGCGACACCGACCCATACCCCAACAGCCTCAACCGTGAAGAGGTGCATCTGCGCCAGCGCCCACACGCCCTGCAAACTCATCCAGCAGCCGAGGTCATCGCCCGAGGAAACGGGCATCGTGGCCACCACCATGCGGCCGAAGAGAATGATCAGGACGACGCTCCAGATGGCCGCCGTCATACGCGGCACCAGATGCGCCCGTTCCCGGCGGGCAAGCAAGAGGGCGATCACGACGACGGCCACGCAGGCGGACAGCAGCCACTCACCCTGTTGCCGGCCGCAGATGCCGGTGTAGGGGACGACGATGGTCAGCACGGTGAGCACCAGCACCACGGTCGCGACGAACGCGCCGAGCACGGGGAACCACCGAGGCACCCACAGGGCGAGCAGCGCCAGCACCAAGGGCAGCAGTGTCACGGCCCATGCGGCACTGTCCCAGACCACCGTCTCCAGCAGGCTGGGCTCCGGCACCTGATAACCGAAGTAACCACAGCTCTCGCCAGGGAATCAGGGCCGATAAGACCGCTGGTTTCACAGCCGCCAGGATGGCCAGGAGACGGAACATAGCGCCCTTCGCCCCTTAATTGATCATGTCCGGGTGACACTACACAACAGAAACCGACGCTTCTGTCCTCTTCGTGAAGGTCGCCTAATCAAGGAGGACCGCATGCCATGCTGCAGCTTCGTGGCCGGGATGGGATGACCGTATTCAGTGCAAGAAGGCATACGAGGTGTACGTGAGAGTAAGGGTTAGGTAGTGTCCGGGGCGTGCGCCCAGATATTCGCCGACTGTCTGTCGTCGCGGTGCTTATTTCCCTCATGGTTGTGACGGGTTGCACAGGGGAACCCGACAAACCCACCTTTGACGAGTCCGTGAAGCTGCTCATCGCAGAAGGCGACAAGCTACTGGCCTCTCAGGACCTAGCCTCCACAGGCTCCGCCACCGCGACCGTACGAGCAGATCGGGACAGCGAAGTCGGGTGCCTGAAAGGCCAAGTCCAGCGTTTCTTCCGTGCTCAGGGCGACCTCACCGGTCCGCCATACAAGCATTCGCCGAGCAGCGCAGTCGGTCTGATGGCAAGTGGGCTGCGCTTGCGTGGCTACACCAAGATCGTGGATAACCTCGATCTTGGTGACGAGAATCTAGGGACGGCCGTACTGCAGCACCCGACAACCGGGATCACATTCTTGATAACCGTGCGCAATGGTCAGAAGCCCAACATCATGATCGTCGGCAAGACCAGCTGTTACGAACGCAGCAGATGACCTCAGGCTTAGCTGGGCATCTGGGCCGCCTCTGTTCGCGCGAGCTGGGCTTGCTTACGCAGACGGTCAGCTGTGGATGTGCAGCTGTCCCGGAGTACACCGATCTCGCGGTGTAACTGTGCGGCCTGAGAGGTGAAACGATCCGCGGCAGGCCCCTTCCAGAACGCGTCAACTTCCTGAGGCCTTGCCAGCATTCCAGCGAAAACCATGTCCAGCTCTTCGGCGTACCGGGTGAGGGACGTGGCGAGCAGCTCCTTATCGGCGGCCTGTCGAAGCAGCTGACTTTGGCTGGGGATAGTCATGCTCAGCCTCCCCGCTGTTTCAGTGCCTTGACCAATGCATCGTAGAGCCGCCCACGGAACGCCATACGAACCTCATTCTGTTGAGCGTCCGTCAATGGCTTCTGACCGTGCTGGTTCAGCGAGTCATTCACCCACTCAGCCTGTCGCTGCACGATGCCGTCTGCAACGTCATCTGCCGTGGCTGAAGTCTTCTTGTCGAAGTAGTCCGTGATCACGCCCTTGAGGCCATCCTTGGCTTCGTCCAACCCAGCATCTCGGCCGGTGGCCACCGTGGCGTCTTGGATGGGCCAGTACTTGTTGGAAAGCCAAGAGACGGGCAGCAGTGCGACTCCTGCGAGCCAGTCGGCGTATTCGTCGTCGGTCCACTCCGCGTGCGTCGAGCCGCTCAGCATCAGATTCGCCGCGCCTCCGGCGAGCGCCGCCCGGGAGGTGTACTGCTCCTGTGTGGCCTCGTCCCCAAACGGCCGGAACCGGCCGATGTCCAAGCCCAACGTGTAGTCCTGCGATGCCTTCATCAACGCGTTCGCTGCGTCCTTGTCCTGCATCAAGCCGCCCATGAAGCGGGAGGCGTCATCAGGGGCGAGGGTGTCCCAGGGCGGCGTTGGGAAAACCGCTTTTAGCTCCGGTGAGTCCCGCTTGGACTGTCCACGGGCGAGCTGGTCGAGATAGGGCGTCACATTTCTGGCCAAGGTCTCGCTGATCGGCGAATCCTTGATCGTTCCCCACGAGCCGCTGATCCACGGGCTGTCCTCGGCTCCCATCCCCCGAATGATGTTGAACCATGCTTGATCACGAACACCGTCTGTTCCGGCGCCTGGTTTCAACGCCTTGTCCAGCACGCCCGCAAGCTTCTCTTCGAGGCCGGCAACGCCGCTCATCCGGGCGCGCTGCGGATGCAGTAGCCAGCCTGCGGCGTCCTTGTTGTCAGCCAGCAGCGTTTGCAGCGCCTGCGGGTCGGCGTCGTACGCCTCCACCAGCGCATTCAGGTTCCAGTTGGGGCTTGTCGGAAGGTCTGCCGCCAGTGGACGGCCCAGGACGCGCAGCGCCACCTGGTTGAGGAGCCTGCTCGACGGTTTGGACATCGCGACCAGGGCCGTCAACACACCCGGCTGAGTCGTCTCCATGAACTTCCCACGCCACTCCTCCCCCAGCCGCCCGGCACGTTCGGCATTGGCATACGCCTCAGCCAGCGGTCCCAGACTCTCCCGGCCCTGCTGGAGCACCCCGGGCGGGAGTCCCCTGTCCATAGCCGGGCCCTTGTCCTTCATCCAGTGCATGAACAACGCACGGAACTTGTCCGGCCCGAGGGAGTTCAGTAAGGCGGAGGCATAGGCCGGATCGTTCAGCTTCTCTTTCGTCACCACCGTGACCGCAGTCACCTTGCGCCAGCTCTCCACCGAGCTTTCGATTTCATGCTGCTTGAGAGCCTCGGCAATGGGCCCCGCGTCGGCCTTCCCCTGACGGGCGGCCTCAGTTTCGCTGTTGAAGGGCAAGAACACACTCAACAGGCCATTTCCCGAGGTCGGAACCATCTGCTTGAGCGTGTCCATCCGCCATTTGAGATCGCGCTGCGTCTCATCGAAGAAGGCCCAGGATCTGTGCATCGCCACTACCCCCGCGGGGCCCGTCCACGACGCGCCCGCCTCGGCGATCGCCGCCTCCAGCCCATGCCGCGTGCGGCCCAGGACGTCTTTGCTGCTCGCCATCTCGCGTATCAGCTGTTCCGCCCGGCTGGGGTCGATCCCGACGAACTCCCCCATGGACCCTCCCAGAGGGTGTGGCTACAAGGGAGGAGTCAAGCACACCAGCCAATCACGGTAAATGCCTCATGTATCCCTATAAACAACCGGAATTACAGTCAAGCGGTAGTGGACCGGTTCAAGACGGACACCGCTGCCGCTATGGTCATCCGGTTCGCACTGCAATCAGGTGGCATGCACGGTTACGGATGCGGAACTCTGGGCGGGAAGATGGGAACAGTTCGTCGCATTTCGCAGCGATCAACGCTACCAATCCGTTCTTGTTCTTGCTGCTGTCCTTCGGATCGATACGCTTGGGCACTTCTACACGATCAACCCGAGTCTTCGTCTTCCTGTGCGGGGCCGCCGGGACGTTCTCAGGGCGCTGATACGGCTCCACCGGGGCCGATGATCGAGGACGGTTTCGCGACGGTGTCGTCATGTTCTTCGACGCCTTTGGGGTTGAGATGCGCTTCGCGGAGGGTGGGGACGTCTGGGGAGCGGGAGTGAGCGTTAGCGGCGACGCAGGCGCGTCCGAGTGCGGAGCAACGCTCAGTCGAGGCATCGCCACCGCGACGGCTGGCATCCGAGGTGAGGCCCTGCCGGTATCCCATCCGCCCCAGACGCCGAAGCCGCTGCAGACCATGAGACCGGTGATCAGGGCCAGGCCGGTCAGGTGATTCCAGCGTCGAAGGGATGACCGCGCCGGTGGGTCCGGGGTGGAGTACGTGCGCCACCCAAGGGAGTCCGATGCGCTGAGCCGTTGAGGCCGGCCCCGAGGGGGCAGGCCGTACGGGGGTCGCCCTACCTCTCTGCGAGACAGGGTGGGGCGGTCCTGGTCATCGTGCATGGTCCTCCTCTCACTGCTCGTTCATGCCAGCGTGGCGCAACGTAGCGATGCAGGGCGGGAATGACGCGGCATGGCGAGCGGTGCGACGTGAAACGGCCCCGGTCGGTCCGGGGCCGAAGGTGGATAGACGAGGGCTATTCGTTCAAGGCGCTGTTGATCTTGCCGTTGATCTGCTCCTGCTGACCGTCCATGCACTTCGCGTAGACCCGCAGCAGGACATCCACGCTGTGGCCTGCGCGCTTCGCGACTTCGACGGCCGGGACGCCCGCGTTCAGCCAGAGCGAGACCGCCGCGTGGCGGAGGTCGTACGGCCGAGCAGCCAGCGACGAGGGGATCTGTTCTGGGGTGAGCGCGAGTTTGCGGGCTTCCTGCCAGACGTAGGAGTGCGCCGAGCTGGAGTAGGAGCCGCCGGTGCCGGTGCTGAAGATCCTGCCGTCCTTGGCGGTGCCGTACTCAGCGATGTGCTCACGGAGCATGGCGATCAGGACGGGCGGGATCGGGATCTCTCGTGTTTCCTTGTCCGCGCGGTGCTTCAGGCTGCGCGACTCGTGGGTCTCGCCGGAGTTGGTCCAGCGTTTCGTCCCCTGAGGTCGCGCCTTCTCCAGGATGATCAGACCCCAGCCGGACTCCGGCAAGGTGCAGTTCCTCAGGCGTAGGTCGGCTGCTTCCTCCGGCCGGAGCGCGGCGTAGTAGATGCAGGCGAACAGCGCCTTGAGCCGAGGACCGCGCTTGCGACCCACCTTGGGCACCGCATCAAGGAGTTGCCGAGCCTGGGCAGGGTTGACCACCGTACGAGGATCAACGGCTGTAACGGCCTTGGGCGCCGTCCATTTGATCCCGTCCAGCGGGTTGCTGTTGAACACCTTCTGCTCGACCGCGTGCTCCAGCAGGTGATGCAGGATGGCGCGCTTACGCCGTACCGTGTTCGCTCCCGCCGGAGCACCGGCGAAAGTGACCGAGATGGCGTCGAGAGCCGTACGAATGATGTGCGCCTCCCCCAGCGCCGACAGTGGGAGAGACGCCTTCTCCAGCCAGCTCAAAGCCGCGGCTTGTGCCGTCGTCAGATCAGCCCGCCGCTTCTCGGGAAGCAGTACGTGCGTCCGGAGGACCTCCCGCAGCTCTTCGGCGGAGGGACGGTGCGGCGCGTTGGCCACCAGGGCAGGGAGCAACGTCAGCAGTGCGTACGCGTCCGTCTCGCGGGTACGGGCCGCCGAAGTGTTCCACCGACCAAGGACGTACGCCTGGGCAAATTCCAGGAACGACGGGCCGGAGGATTCAGCCGCGAGCATCGACACCGGCAAACCGGTGGCAACGTCGAACCCCTCCCCCGCCTTCGCCGCCTGCCTCAGGTCCGACATGAACGCGTTGGCCAGCCCTTTGGTACGGAAGCTCTTCGACCTCTCCTTACCAGCGACCCTCCAGCGCGCGATGTAGAAAGGTGTGCCGCGATTGGAACGCTGCTGGACCTGGCTGAACTTGACGTCATACGTGGTGTTCACGCTGTCTCCCGCCGCGAGTCGAGCCAGGCCACGAGGTCGCTCCGCCAGACGCGGAGTTCGAGGTTGGGTAGCTGGACGCACGCCGGTGCACGGCCGAGTTCACGCCAGCGGTAGAAGGTGCGGCGGGACACGCCGCCCAACTCGGCGAGCACTTGCGGAACGGTCAGCAACTCGTCACGCCTACTCATCGGGGCATCACCGCCCGCCCTGGTAGACGGGTGCCGGTGAGCGCCGCCGCGAGGGCCTGTTCTCCGATGGAGAGGCCCTGTCCGGCGTACTGCCAGTGGGCGATGACGAGAACGGTGTCCTCGTCGAAGAGCGGGAGCCGTCCGGTGGTGATCTCCTCGGCGCGCATGTGTTCTTCGCGAGCGGCACGCAGAGCGCCGAGAGTGGTGGAGTAGCGGCGGCTCTTGGTGGAGAAGTGGCCGCGGAAGCCGAGCATGTGGGCCCAGTGGATGAGCCTCAGGTCGGCCAGGCCGGGATGGGCGCCAAGGCGCATGCATGCCGCGATCAGGTGTCGGGCGTGGTCGCGGATCGGTAGGGCGTCGAGGTTGTCGAGAGGCTGGATGCGCCGGTCCAGGGTGCCGACGCATTCGGCGGCCTTGGTGGCGTACTTGGCGATGTAGGCAGCGACGGCTTGTTCGGTGAGGTCGCCGTCCATGGTGATGCGACGGACGTCGAGCTGGGTGCCCCAGCGGAAGGTGCGGCTCAGCGGCTTGACCTCCGCGGTGACGACCGCCGCTGCATGCTGGACGGCCTCTGCCAGGGCATCAGCCGTCGCCCAGGCCGGCGGCGGTGAATCAGGCCCATCCGGTCCATCGAGACGGATGACGGCGTGGAAGTGGACGACGCCGCGGCGCTGGTATTCGGCGACCTTGGCGAAGGCGATGCTGACGTGCTGGCGCAGGGCCTTGACGGTCAGGCCGTTGAGCCTGGCGAAGCGGCGGCGCAAGGCCAGGGTGAAGCGTCGCCACAGCTCGGGGCTGATGGCATTGAACAGGACCGAGCCCTCGTAGTCGTAGCAGTCCGGGCACAGCGGCTCACCGAGGCGCGGATCGTCGGTGCTGTGCCGGTCGGTGCAGGACATGACCCGCCCATGTGGGCAGGTCTGGGCGTTGCGGCGGGCGTGGCAGGGCAGGACCTTGCCGTTCTTCTCCCGCCGCACGTGCACGGCCCCGAAGGAAGGCGCGGTGAGGGTGACAAACAGGCACGGATGGGAGCTGACGGTCTTGGGCACGCCTTTGCCACCGACCAGCCCGGCCCGGACGAGTTGGTAGGTGTCGGAGCGGTAGACCTCGGCGCACGCCGGGCAACGGGAAGCGCGACGGGTCTTGCACGCCACCCGCAGGACGCCGTTCGGCTCCCGGTTGGTGCAGTAGCGGTGCAGGAGCTGTCCGGTCGCCTGGTCGTAGTGGTCGACCTTGCCGCGCAGGTGGATGGGCTGGCGGCAGCCGCCGGTGCGCTTGATCTGGGCGGCCCAGCGGTCGTAGTTCGGGTCGTGGAGTCGGGAGATCATCCCGGCTATGGCGTGTGGTTGGGGCAAGATGGGATCCGTCCTATCCGGATGCGATCTGTGATGGGATGGCCCCTCACCTGGCGCGGAACTTGGCGGTTGTGCGGCCAGGTGAGGGGATCTCGGCTATGCGCCGTGGTTGTCGATGCCGGTGCCGTCGCAGTCGCGGCAGGTGTCGCGGTCCTCGTCGAGTCCGGAGCCGTTGCAGGTGCAGCAGGCGCCGGGCGCGAGTGAGACGGCGGCGAGGATGTCGGGCCGGTCGGCCTCTTCGGGCTCCATGGTCAGTGGCCCTTGCGCGGGGTGATCGTGACGTAGAGGCGGTAGTTGCGCGCCCGGTTCCGGTCGGGGAAGGCTCGCGACATGGATGTGACGGTGAAGATCTGACGAAGGTGGATCATGCTGAGCGTGAGTTCGGCGCGGTTGCCTTCGAGTCGGATTCGCATGGTGGAACCTCCTAGGTGTTGTCGGGCGTGATGCAGTCGCGGTAGCTGTCCTGGGCGGCGTGGAGGGCGCGGGCGGCGGCGAGGATGGCGATGAACTCGTAATGGACCGGTCCAAAGTCGATGCCGGTCATGTAGTGGCCGTGCGGCACGTGGGCAGGGTCGATCTCGGTGCCGAGCAGGGCGGCGACCTTTTCGACCTCGGCGCGCATCTGGTCGTCGGGGCCCTTGGCCGGGAAGGCGCGGATGGCGACGGGGGAAATCGAGATCGGTACGTCGGGGTGGGTTTCCAGGAAGATGGCCAGGTTGAGCAGCCCGTTGATGAGGGCTCTGCGGTGGTCGTGCATGGTGATGGCCTTTCAGGTGGTTTTCGAGGTGGTCCGCAGGGTGCGGAGCAGGTCGGAGGCGAGTTGGTTGGATACGCCCAGGCGGGCGCGGAGAACGTCGCGGGTGATGGGTGTGCCGTGTCTGGAGTGGTGTTCGTCGGCGACGCGGCGGGCGTAGTTGATGAGTGCCGGGGACGGTCCTGGGCGTTCGTCCTGGCCGTCCCGGACGGGGACGAGGGCGGGACGGTCGGCTGACGGGACGGCAGCGGATTCGTTGGGACGAGGACGGGACGGTGAGACGTCTGCCGGGGACGTCTCGGAGACGTCCTGGGACGGGGCGGGACGCGGGCCGGACGTCCGGCGTTCGAGCATGGAGACGGCGAGGAGGAAGGCGGCCGCCGGGGTGGCGGCGGTGATCCAGCCCCAGATGGTCGGGTCGGCTTGTTGCAGGTTGGCGGCCAGGGACAGGACGATTCCTCCGGTCAGGACGAGGACGGGCCAGGAGATCAGGCCGTGCCGTACGCGGCCGGTCTTCCGGTCGCGTTGGCGTTCGCGGGCGGCCATGACGCACGTGAGGTCGATGCATACGGCCACGGCCCAGGCCATCCAGCCGGACTGTCCGTGTTCGCTGGCGGTCTCGCGGATGTGGGTGAACGATCCGGCTCCGGCGATGAGGGCCAGGACGAGGACGGGGCCGGTGTCGAGCAGCCAGCGGGCGAGACAGCGCATCGGTTCAGGCCTTTCGCGGGTCCGGGATGGAGTCGAGGAGTTCGGCGAGGTCGGCATCGCTCATCTGCGGGACGTGGCCGGCGACGACGTCCGTCCAGGCCGGAGCGAGGTGCGCCCAGGTGTTGGCGGCGTGTTCAGCGACTTGTTCGCTGACGTAGAAGGAGCGGGCGCGGTACCACTGGCCGTCCTGGGAGGCGACGATCGCGACGCCTGGTGTCTCGGCGGGGATGGCGCGTGCCGAGGCGAGGGCGGCGGGATCGAGGTCGCCGAGGGTCATGGTGGCGGTCTCGGGGTCGTTGACCCGGTGGCAGATGCGTCCGGAGCACTGGGCACGTAGGGCGGTGACGCCGGGGCCGAGGTCGGAGCCGATGCGCTGGCCGCAGCAGAACAGGTAGATGCCGAATGCCCGCCCGAGCTGGGCAACCCGTAGGAGCGCGGTCGAGGTCTTGGCGATCTCGTCTTTCTCGCTCTTGTCGGCCATCAGGTACAGCTCGGCCAGCTCGTCGACCAGGACGACGACGGGCATGGGGCGCTCGTTATCCGGCAGTTGCCAGATGTTGCGGGCACCGGCGTCACGGCACAGGGCCATGCGGCTGGTCATCAGGGCGACGAGGTCATCCAGTAGGCCGACGCATTCGTCCCGCGTGGTGCTCAGCGCTGACAGGCGAGGGCTGTACGGGGTGAACTCCACGCCGCCCTTGAGGTCGAAGCCGACCAGGGCGACCGGTTGTGGAGCCAGGCCCTGGACCAGGGCGTTGGCGAGATTGGACTTGCCAGACTGTGTTGCTCCGGCGTTGAGCCAGTGCGGGATGGTCTTGAAGTCGATGATCCACGGGCCGCCGGTCTCCAGGCGGCCCACGATGACCTTGAGCAGGTCGGGTGAGGTCGGGAGAGGCTCGACCCGGATGAGTGGATCGCGCACGGTGGCGGACAGGACGACCCGTCCGGGCCGAGGCGACGATACGCGGATCGCGTGGACGCCCCAGGAGTGGGCGAGCCGTTCGGCGGCGTCGGCGTAGTCGGCGGGGATCTGCCCCTCAAGGGTGTGCAGGGTGACCCGCCAGCCGTACCGGGTGGGCTTGGGCAGCCACATGAACGGCTTGGTGTCCACGGCGATGCGCTGCCACTTGCGCCGGACGCGGACGACGCCGGTGGAGGCGACCAGGCCGGGAACGGTGGTGAACCAGAAGCGCTGCCGCTTCTTGGTGAGGTGGCAGCCAAGGGCGATCTTGCGCCAGGTGGCCCGTACGCTGATCGCTGTCAGCGGGAAGGCGACCACGAGCCAGAACGACGGGTAGTGCCAGCGGCGCCAGGCCCAGAGCCCGGCCGCCGCAGCGGCCAGGACTCCGAGCAGTAGGAGTTGGGTGTCAGACACGGGGCGGCTCCCCGCCAGCCGGTAGGAGCGCGGCGGCGCGGTACGAGATGCCCCACCGGCCGGAGATCTCCCACACGTAGCCGACCATGCCGGTGGCGTTGATCTGCTGACCGGCGCTGATCGGGGGCTCCCCCGAAGTGCCGATCTTGACGAGTTCGATCCGGCCGAACTCGTCTTCGACCGAGACGGTGACCTCGTAGACGGTGTTGCCGTTCTTGTCGGTCTTGATCTCGCCGGTGTCCTTGTTGACCAGGCGCGGCTTGGGCGCCTTCACGCAGGTGATCACGAGCTTGGTGGTGTCGACAGGGATGGGGATGGTGCGCATGAGAGCTGGTCTCCTTCGAGGTGGTTGTACTAGCTACAAAGATACCTAGGTATCTAGCTCTGTAAACCGAGATAGCGAAGTTGGCTTGAGATTTACTTACAGGTTGCCCAGAGACCTAGGCATCTAGAACCGCTAATGTTGGGTTATGGCAACCAGCGACCGGCGCCGGCCGTACCTGAGGATTGCCGAGGACATCCGGCGCGACATCACATCGGGCCGGTACGCGGTGGGGGAACGCCTCCCCGTGGCCCGCGAACTGGCGGAACGGTACGGCGTTGCCATGATGACCATCGGCAACGCCCTGGCCGTCCTCCGCGACGAAGGACTCATCGAGACCCGCCAGGGGGCAGGCAGCTTCGTCAGTCGCACACCCGACGACGAGACTGCCGGCCCCACACCTGGGGAGCACAGCGAAGAGTTCCGCATCATCTCCGAGCAGCTAGGCGAGATCCGCCAGCACATGCAGAAGCTGACGGTCAGGCTGGACGAGCTAGACGCTCGGACTCGTCCTGGTCAAGCCGAGAAGTGATCCTGACGGCGCGCTGCTGGAGTTCGGCCAGGTCGACCGCGATCTCCGCCAGCTCGCGTAGCAAGATCTGTCGTTCGATCTCACTGAAACCCACGAGTACTACCCCGTTCGTATAGGCAGGGCGCCGGAACGCCCCCGGGTTACCTGACGGGTGGGGAGCCAAATGCGCGGATGGGCTCACCGTTGTTGTGATCAGAGCAGCCGCATCAATTTGGCGAGGTTGAGAATCTCGCGCTGCCGATGCAGCCGCCCACTGTCGCGAAGGTCACGCACGATGTTGCGGACCAACGGACGGTTGCGGACATGCTGAGGAGCGATCCGGTCGGCGCGTAGCAGGGCATCCGCCGCTTCGTTCTCCTTCCGGTTCATGTGATAGCCGGCCGCTGTGCAGGTCCAGTAGTGCGCCTGCCGCTCCGATGAAGCGATCTCGGCGACCTCTACGTGTTCCGCCCGTGTGATGACATCGCGCGGGCGGCCCAGCTCCATGCTGATCTCGACGGCGTGGATGGTGGTGTTCGTCCGGTTGAACTGCGTCTGGAACACGTTGCCAGCCCGCGGCAAAACCTCGGAGACGCGGCGAGCCTCCTCAAGGTGGCCTTCCGCCTCCCTCTGATCCCACAGCCGGGAGTACGCCACCGCGGCCCGCAGGTGCAGCGCACCCCACATCGCCTTGATCGTGTCGTCAGCGCCCACATGCGGTTCGATCTGGTCGAGCGCCGACAAGGCCGCGTCCTTGGCCGGGTCGAGCTGCGCCTCGTGCAGCCACACACCGCACAGATCCCAGCTCGCTGCCGCGATCAGGTCGGGTGAGCCCACTCGTTGCGCGGCGACGAGTTCGCGCTGTACCGCGGTCCAGCCCAGGTCGTGGTGTCCCAGGAGATTGGAGGACACTCGCGCCATGTGGCAGGCCCGTAGCATCAGCGCCTCGGCTCGATCGCGATCGGCAGATGACTCGGTCGTGATCGCGATCAGTTCGGTCAGGATCCTGGGCAACACCTCTCCCAGAGCGGTGAACTTGGCGTCCTGGCGGAGCTGCTCGGCGAGCCGAACGTTCGCTTCAAGCTCCTGCAGCGTCCGGGGTTCCCCTCGCGCCGGCAGCGCCACGCCACTGGGTAGCGAGGCCTGTTGGAGTGCGAGGCGAAGCCCTGGCACAGCGGCGTGCCCGGAGTCGAGTTCCGTTATCTCGTGCCGGTACGGCTGGCCGGTCAGTTCGGCGACCTCCACCCCGAGGACCTCGGCGAGCTGCCCCACTACGCTCATCCGGTCCAGCGGCATCCGGCCGTTCTCGACCTTTGACAGCCAGGACACCGAACGGCCGATCTTTTCAGCGAGGGTTGCTTGATCCCAGCCCTTGCGGTGACGAGCCCGCGCGATTCGCTGGCCTTGCGTCACGTACTCTGTTGCCACGTCCCCGCCCCTCCTCTCGTCGGTTGCTTCGACGATAAGGCGGGTGACCTCGGTCACTGGCAGAAAAACTGCCAGTCGGCAGGCATGCGAAACCGCAGGTCGGTCTTCGACCTGCGGAAACGCGCCGTCACACGCAATCGCAAAAAGTGACGCTACGTGCGCGCATTGTTAGTTCGGCGTGTCCTCACCTTGCTTCGCCCCGCATGATTCGCGCCCAGAGCGTCTCGGCGTCGCGGACCTTCACCCACGGGCTGTCGACCACGGCCACAGGCCAGACGGAGCGGTCATACCGGCGCACGAACCCCAGCCCGCCCGCCAGGCACTGCTCGAACACCAAAGCCAGGCACTCGCACGTGTAGGCCCGTACCCGGACACGATCCGGACGCCGCTGCGTCGTCGCCCACTGCACCACCGTCGCATCAGCGTGGGGTGACGCGGGGTGCATGCCGTGATATCCGTCGAACTCAGCCACAGACTCACCGTCCTCCAAGCCGCGCGAGTGCCCTTGCCTGGTCGGCGATGCCGGCCTAGACATCGGGTGTCGGACTGGCGTTGGCGAGCAAAGGACCACTCCGGCCATGTCCGCGCACTCTGTTGGGAGACAAGCCGGGGGCGCAACCGCAGACCCCACCCGGAGGGGCCCTGGACCGTCGCTCACCAACGCCATACCTCCAAGCTAGCAAGCCTGTAAGTGCCTGTCTACTCCATGTAAGTCCGTGAAACTGCGTGATCTGATGTGAAGGGCCGTGAAACGCCCTCCTAACCTCATACCGTGGCCAGATATGTCGAGCACACACGCACCTGGGAGTTCGAAGAGGACCGTTCCCGCTGGGAGCAGATCCTCGAAGTCCTCGTTGTGCGGATCGACTCAGGTGAGTGGGGACCCAAGTTCAAGATCTCCGAGGTCAAGCTCATGGAAGAGTTCGGAGTCTCCCGCCCCACCATCCGCAAGGCCATGCAGCGCCTCAGAGCCGCAGACAAGATCTACACCGTCCCCAACCTGGGCAGCTTCGTCAATTCTGACGGTAAGGCGCCAAGAAGCAGCGACGCCAACGAGCCTTAAGACGAGCCCCTGGCAAAGTAGGCTTCTGGCACGTGAGCCAGCGGATCGACCACCACAACGACCCGAACGCGCCTGCCCTAAACGGTCTCGTCCCCTCCGTGGATGTCGTGGTCACCAGCGACGCCGGCGAACTGTCGCTGATTCGCCGCTCTGACAGCTGCGCCCCGCTCGGTGGGGCCGTCGACCTCGGCGAGTCCATCTCTCAGGCGGCCATTCGCGTGAAAGATCCCATCTCGGATCAGCCTCGGCCCACCGATCGTTCGAGCGATAGCGCCGCTGCAGAGGTGATCGAACAGACCCTGCTGAAAGTCTCAGGGAGCCCAGCCAATGCCGAGCAGAACGCTCTCCTCAGCAGCGTCGTAGACGCGTGGCGACGCCAACACCGGCACGGCCAGAGCGGCCCCAAGCCGATCCTCACGCTCGTCGGCGGCTACGCCGGATCGGGCAAGACGGAGTTCTCCCGGTTCCTGTCCGACATCACCGGCTGGGCCTTCCTGGACAAGGACTCCATGACCCGCGTCATGGTCGAGTGCCTGCTCGTCTCCCTCGGCTGTGACCCCCACGATCGGCACACAGAGCTGTACCTGCGCGAGGTCCGGCCGCTGGAATACCGCTGCCTCATGGAGACCGCGTTCGACAACCTCGAAGTAGGGACCTCTGCCATCCTGTCGGCCCCGTTCATCGCCGAGTTGACCGATCCCAGCTGGGTGTCTCACCTGGCCGATCGCTGCGCGGCCAGGGGCATCGAGGTCGTGGTGGTGTGGGTGCGCTGTGATGCCGAATCCATGCGCGAGCACATCAAGCTCCGCGGCGACGCTCGTGATGCCTGGAAGCTCCAGAACTGGGAGACGTATGTCAGCACCCTCAACATCGAAACAAGCCCACCCTCCGCGCATATCACCGTCGACAACCGACTCGGCGCCGCCATCAGCCTCGCCAACCAGACCCGCGAGATCCTGAAACGGATCCTGACGTGACCGCCTAGTGAGGTGCCATCAACGTTCACCGGGTCGGCGACACCGCAGTGACTGTGCGTGGCTTGAGAGTGCGTTGCCCCCGCTGTCTACGGCGACTCCTGCAACGGCCAGACCTCGACCACACCCTGTGCGACTGCGCATGGGGTCTTCGACACGAGTTGGACGGCCTCCTCGATGGTTGCGGCTTCGATGATGCCGAACCCGGCCAGCGGGAGGGCCGAGGACATGAAGGAGCCGCTCTCCACGGTCATGCCGGCACCGTTGTGATTGCGCACCTGTACAGGCGAGCCGGCGATGCCCGCTACGACCCCGGCCTCAAGCAGGCGGGCGTCATGCGCATGTGCCTCGTTCCGTACCGCCGCGTCGGTGCGGTCGTAGCCGTTCTGGTCGCCGTATCCGATGGTCACGAATTTCGCCACAGCAGGGCCCTTCCTCTCGTTCGTATGGAGTGCTCACCGGTATCGACTCTCAACCGTGCCCAAACTCATCGCAGCGCCTGATGGTCCGTACCACCCGCCTCAGGCCGCACCAGCCAAGCCCTCTGAAGATCAGGCGCCTAGCCGCTAAGCTCCGGGCCGTGACCCGCCGGATCGACTACTACAACGACCCTGAAGCGCCCATCCCGAACAGCCTCGTCCCCTCAGTCAATGTCGTGGTCACCAACGAGGCCGGCGATCTGCTCATGATCCGCCGTGCCGACAACGGCAACTGGGCGCTTCCCGGCGGAGCCATCGACCTCGGCGAGTCGATCCCTGCAGCGGCCATCCGGGAAACCCTGGAGGAAACCGGGATCACCTGCGAGATCACCGGCATCGTGGGGGTCTACAGCGATCCGAGGCACGTCATCCTCTACACCAGCAACGGCGAAGTGCGGCAAGAGTTCTCCATCGTCCTCACGGCACGCCCCATCGCCGGCGAACCAACCCCATCGTCAGAGTCCCGCGAGGTCCTCTGGATCTCACGGGACGACGTTGAGAACCACGACATGGACCGGTCAATGCGCCTACGCATCCGCCACTACCTTCAGGACAGCGACCCGCACATCGGCTGAGCTGCCCGGAGACCGTCAAGCATCAACCGGAACAGCAGCCTCGCCCGTCAGCGCATAAGCCCAGCTCAGAGGCATAATAGCTCGGCTGGATGAGAACTTTCTCTACGGTTTCAAGGGCGGCCCGCCTACGGCGGCCCGCCGCGCGTCGGGCGGTCGCTGGCCGCGCTGCGGCTCTTCGGCCGGTCGCGGCCGCGCCGCCCACGCGCCTCAATCCGGTGGCAAGATCACCAGAACACGACGAAAGGCCAACCGGAATCCCCTCAGTCCCGCTCACCGGCAACCCGCGCCGATGCCCCGCATGGCGTCAGGAACCGCGAGAGGCGACACCCGTCCGGCGCAGATCGCGGGAGATGTCTGGGCCAGCTGCCAAGATTCTCACAAACTCATCCGAACGTGATCGTCACCGGGGCAAGCCAGCAGGAGACCAGGCAGTTACTCTAACCGTAGGTGGAGAGGGGGGACGGCGTGCTGCTCCGGTTCCGTGCCGCGAACGTGCGGTCACTACGCGACGAACAAGAACTGTCTTTCGTTGTCCCTGAGCCCGAGTCAAGCGCCTCAGCACGTGAAATAAGACTAGGTGGGGGCCGCTCCGCGAGCGTCTTCCCTCTGATTGGCATCTTCGGCGCCAACGCTTCGGGCAAGTCGAACATACTGGCCGCTCTGACCGATATGCGTACAGCGGTCCTCAACTCCTATGCCCAATGGGCTTCGTTCGAGGGCATTCCACGCGAACCCTTCAAATTGGACCCCAAAGGGGAGAGCGAACCAAGCTTCTTCGAGGTCGACCTCGTGATCGACGAGGTGCGTTGGACGTACGGGTTTGAGTTGAGCGCGACACGTGTCGCGGCCGAATGGATCCACAGCTACCCCCGTGGCTACCGTCAGGTGTGGCTCGATCGCGACGCTTCGCGGGTCGCGATGTATGAATGGCCGGGCAATCGGGTCAAGGATCGATCTCAACTCGCCAGGCGTACCCGCCCCGACGCTCTCGTGCTGTCCACAGCGGGTACGGACAATCACCCGCAACTCTCGGCGCTCTTCCACTGGTTCCGCCGTAACCTGTGGCTCATCAATCCAGAGGACGAGCGAGAGCAGCGAGAAGATTTCACCCTGGGGGAGCTTTCCGGCAGCCGCGCGCATCGAATTAATGAACTGTTGAGGGTCGCCGACCTAGGGATCGCCGGTGCGCAGGTCGTCCGGGAGGGCAAGGATCGCCCAACGGTGAAGCTGATCCACCACTCAGCTGCCGGAGAGGTCTCTCTCGACTGGCGGAACGAGTCCTTCGGCACCCGCTCCTGGTTCGCACTGCTCGGTCCTATGCTGCTGGCGCTCGACGAGGGCGCCGTGCTGCTCATCGACGAGTTGGACGCGAGTCTGCACCCGCGGTTCGCCGCGGAGGTTGTCAGACTTTTCCATGATTTGCACGCCAACCCCAAGGGCGCGCAGCTCGTCTTCACTTCACACGACCCGTCGCTACTCACCACCCCGAGCGGTGAGCGGCTTCTGGAGCCGGGCCAGGTGTGGCTGACAGAAAAGGATAAGGACGGCGCCACGGAGCTTTACCCCTTAACTGCCGCCGAGCCGGGAGAGGATGAGAACCTGATGAAGTCCTATCTGGCTGGGGCCTTCGGCGGGGTCCCTTCCATCGTGGAGGGGCAGATCGCCCGACGATTGGCCACTGTGAGCGAGCGAGAACCCCGGCACACGACAGAGCAGATCCCATGAGCCGTACGAGAGGGAAGGACACGCTGGGGCCGCCCAAGCAGCAACACGGCCGGCGCAATCGAGTCGTCCACGTCTTCACCGAAGGTGAGCTCACCGAGCCTTCGTACATCGACATCATGAAGCAGGTCCTCAAGGACCAGGCGTTTGCTGTCGACATCCGGATCGCGAACGCCAGCGCACCGGGTTCCCGGCGCAAGCCGATCAACCTGGTCGAGGCAGCGGTTCCGCTCATGCGTGAACTGACCCGGGAGGCCAAGGGCAGCCAGCTGCGGAAGGAGCTTTGGCCTCAGGTATGGTGCCTGTTCGACCGGGACGACCACCAGCAACTCGACCAGGCATTGAAACAGGCTCGTGAGGGACAGGTCGGCATCGCGTTCTCGCATCCCTGCTTCGAGGTGTGGAGGCTTCTGCATCACAGGGACGTGACTGGGACCTTCAATCAGATGTGTGACCTGGTGACGGCACGACTGCCGTTTAGAAAGACGGAGAACATCAAGCGGGTGTGCCCGGAGCACGTCCTGGGCAGCTTCGCAAAGGCGAAGAAACGCGCGCTTCGGATGAACGCCCAGCACGGTGACCATGTTCCCCTACCGAACCGGGATCCGTACACCGACGTCTTCCACTTCGTGGAGCAAGGCCTTGGGCTCACCTCCTACTGACAAGCACTGCGCGGCCCGGTGCAATCGTTTCCGCTACGGCACAACTTCGCCATAGGGTTCCTACGTCATGCCGGATCGTAGGGGAGTCTTAGAGTGGCCAAGCTCACGCTGGCGCAGTTGGAGCGGCATCTTTTCGCCGCCGCGGACATTCTCCGCGGTACGATGGACGCTTCCGAGTACAAGGACTACATCTTCGGACTGCTCTTCCTGAAGCGGGCCAACGATGAGTTCGAGGCCGCCCGCGAGCGGATCAGGGAGCACGCAAACCGGGAGTTGGGCCTCACCGGAGAGCTGCTGGACGGATACCTGGAGCAGGAAGCCCCCTACAGCGCGCGCGATGTGCTGTTCGTCCCGAAAAACGCCCGCTGGAAATGGATCTCGTCAGCCACCCACAACATAAACGAGGATCGTCTGCGCCCCGCACTGCAGGCGCTGGAAAGCAGCAACAGTAAGCTCAGGGGCCTCTTCGACCACCTCGACTTCAACCGCATCGGCGGCTCCGGCGCGGCGGCGAGCACGGCCAAGCTCGCTGACCAGCGGCTCAAGCTGCTCATCGCTCACTTCGGGCGCGTCCGGCTGCGGACCGACGACTTCGAGTTCCCCGACCTCATCGGCGCCGCGTACGAGTACCTGATCAAGGAATTCGCGGACTCTGCGGGCCGCAAAGGCGGTGAGTTCTACACCCCGCGTGACGTGGTGCGCATGATGGTCGAACTGCTCCGCCCTGAGCAGGGCATGCGCGTATACGACCCGTGCGTCGGCTCGGGCGGCATGCTTATTCACGCCAAGGAGTACGTGGAAGAGCACGGCGGCGACACCACGGACATGTTCTTCGGCGGCCAGGACGCCAACAGCGGCTCATGGATCATGTCGACGATGAACATGGTGTTGCACGGGGTGCGCCGTTTCGACCTGAAGACTGGTGACACTCTCACCGAGCCAGCGCACGTGCCGAAGCGCGACGCCGACCGGTTCGACGCGGTGCTCAGCAACCCGCCCTTCTCCATGGACTACGTCCTCGCCAACCTTGGGTATCGCAGCGCGCGAGCGGCGTACGGCGTAACGAGCGAGCGCGGCAAGGCCGACCTGATGTTTCTGCAGCACATGCTCTGGATGACCAAGGGTGAGGGCCGCGGCGGCATGGTTGTCACCGTCATGCCGCACGGTGTGCTGTTCCGAGGCGGCGGGGAGCAGGAGATCCGTACGAAGCTCCTAGACGACGACGTGATCGAGGCGGTCATCGGCCTGGCCCCAAACCTCTTCTACGGCACCGGCATCCCGGCGTGCATCCTGGTACTGCGTCCGCCGGGCAGGAAGGATCCGGCCCTGGCGGGCAAGGTCCTTTTCATCAACGCCGACCGCGAGTCCCACTCGGAACGGGCGCAGAACGTGCTCCTCCCGGAACACGCCGAGAAGATCACCTCTACATTCCACTCGCGTGCCGAGGTGTCCGGTTTCTCGCGGATCGTCGATCGGAAAGAACTCCGTGACAACGGCGACAACCTCAACATCCGCCGCTACGTGGACAACACACCGCCGCCCGAGCCGCAGGACGTCCGGGCCCACCTGGTGGGCGGGATGCCACGCGCTGAGATCGAAGGCAGAAAGGAGCTCCTCGACGCCTACGGGATTGGGCTGAGCGACCTCTTCGCCGAGCGGGATCCAGTGGATTCCGACTACGTGGATTTCCCGCCGGAGGGAAAGCGTCTAGACGCCGCCCGGCTGACTGAGTTGGCCCGCCCTCGCGAGGACGCGCTGCGCGGCGCCTTCGCGGAGTGGTGGAAGGCGGAGACCCGGCAGTTGGAGGCGGTGGCCGCGACACCCGAGCGCCTGGCAGACCTGACAGCGTCGGAGCGCAAGGCAGCGCTGATGGCGGTCCGCGGTTCGCTCATGGAGTCGTTCGTGGAACAGCTCCGCGAGGCGGGCCCGCTGGACCGGTATGCACTCGCCGGCGCGGTGGCCGGTTGGTGGTACGAGGCGAAGTATGACCTGCTCACCCTCTCGGAGAACGGCTTCGCGGGAGTCCTGGACGGTTGGGTTGAGAACGTTGAGACAATGCTCGCCCCCGAGCAGGATCCCCGGACGAGGAAGCTACGCAACCGGACGGCCGCCGAGCGGCGCCATGCCTACGACCACAAGGTGGTCGCGGCCATCGCACCGGATTTCCAGGCGAGATTGGCCGAAGCCGAGGCGCGCAGGGCGGACTTGGACACGCGGTGGAAGGAGTTGAACGCCGGGTCGTCTGAGGACGACGAGGTGGGGACCGAAGACGAGGCCCCACCGCGTGAGCCGCAGGTTCTGAGCGAGGAGCAACTGGCGGAGCTTGACCGGGTTAAGAAGCAGCGGACAAAGGCCGCCGCCCTGATCAAGCGCCTTGAGACCGACTTCTGGTTCCCGTGGCCGAGCGACCCGCCCAAGCTCAACGATGAACCGCCGTACCTGTTCCGGGCGCGAAAGGCGCTCAGCGCTCAGGACGAACGCCGTATCGTGCTCGATCTGCTCCGGGATGACTTGGCGACCAAGCTGCACGGCCATGTCGTACGGCGCCGCCGGGAACTGGTAGAGACGTACCGAGTGTGGGAGGACAAGTACGCGGTGTCCCTGCGGGAAATCCAATCAGAACGGGAGGGAGCGACGGCGATTCTGGAAGGCTTCCTGAAGGAGCTCGGGTATGCCTGATGAAAAGAGACTCGTCTACTATCGTCTCGACTCTCTGGCCGATATAAGCGGCGGAATAGCGCTTGGCGGAATCTCGCCTAGTGGGTCTAGCGTTGAGCTTCCATATTTGCGAGTCGCCAACGTTCAAGATGGGTATATTTCGACAAGAAATGTCAAGAAGATTTTTATTCCCATGCGCCTGGTAGAGCGCTTCCGCCTGATGCCTGGCGATGTCCTTCTCACTGAGGGTGGAGACATTGACAAGCTGGGCCGCGGGGCAGTGTGGGATGGTCGAATCGACCCCTGTCTTCACCAGAATCATGTCTTTAGGGTGCGCTGCCTGGAGGCAAAGTTGCTGGCGGAGTTCCTCGCCCTATACATGGCATCTCCCGAGGGTAAGGGGTATTTTCTACGCATCGCCAAGCAAACGACAAATCTGGCGTCCATCAGCTCGTCTCAGCTGAGTGCGATGCCGATTCCATGCCCTCCCGTTGCTGAACAGCGGCGGATTGTGGAGATGGTCAGTGCGGTATCCAGGCAGGAACGGGTCGTCAAAGCGTCGATCGCCAAGTTGCAAAACCTCAAGAAAGGCGCGATCACTGATCTACTGAAAGCGGATTCGGGGAAGGTTTCTGCCGGATCGAACGGGGATCCCAAAGCAAACGACCATGCGATTGACCGCGCAGAGGGCTGGCCGATTCGACGACTCATCGATGTGGCTGATCTCCCCGTAGGACAGGTGGATCCGCGCTCCGAACCCTATCGAAGTCGCATACTGCTTGCCCCAGATCACGTGGAACCGGGGACAGGGAAGATCTTGAAGCGGGAGACGGCGGAGGGGCAAGGGGCCAGCAGCGGAAAATACGAGATCCAGCCGGGCGATGTGGTCTTCAGTAAGATCAGGCCAGCCCTTCGTAAGGTTGCACTGGTCGATTTCATAGGAATCTGCTCAGCCGACATGTATCCTCTGAGGCCAGGCAAGGATATTCTTAGCGGATTCCTCTTTTCAACTCTCCTGGGAGAACATTTTTCGCGTTACGCAGAAAACGTCTCCGGGCGCACAGGAATTCCGAAAGTCAATAGAGAGGACTTGGCGGGTTTCTTCCTCCCGCTCCCCCCTATAAAAGAACAGCAGAGAGTCGTTGAAATAGTCGATTCTTTTTCGGATCAGGAGCGCTCCCTCGACCGTGAGCTCGCCAAGTTGGGCAATTTCAAGCAGGGGATCGTGGACGAACTCTTGAGCAGTCGCGTCAGCTTCTGAGACCCGCTTGGGTCATCGCCCTTCTTGACGGGGGGGCCATCATCTTGTCTAGGTGCCCCGTTTTGACCGGAACCGCTCACTCTCGCCCCGGATAGAGCGCAGAATGGATCAACTAAGCGGTGGGCGAGCCGGAGGGCGTGGCGACGTGGTGGTTCAGGTCGAGCGGGACGAGGTCGAACGGCCCATTGTCGCCCAACTCGTGGCAATGGGCTGGACGCGCGTCCCCGGCAAGGAGATCGGGACGCTCGACTCCGACGCCCCGTTCCTCACCAAGAAGCTGAATGCGGCCCTGCGCCGTGTCAACATCAAGGCGACCGGCCACGGGTCGTGGATGGACGACTCTGACGTGGCCCGGTCCGTCGACCGTCTGGCCTCCATCTCCCTGGGCCGTGGTGTCGTCCGGGCCAACTTCGAGGCCACCGATCTGCTCCTGAGCGGGTTTGTGCTCGGAGGCCCGTCCACTGCGCACGGCAGGGCCTCGGCGACGGTGCAATACATCGAGTGGCATGAGGATCAGGTTGGGCTCAACGACTTCACCGTGGTAGACCAGCTCCGGGTGAGGAACCTTTCGGGGGAGGTATCGGTCCTCGACATCGTTCTTTTCGTGAACGGCATCCCCCTCGTCGCCGTCGAGTGCAAGAGCCCCGATCTCTCCGATCCCGTCTACCAGGCCGTACGCGATCTGCGGTACTACGCTGGCAGTCCGCTTCCCCACGAAGAGGGCGCGGAGAGCGACCGGCCGGAATCTGCCGGTGTCCCGGAGCTCTTCCGCACCGTGCAATTGCTGGTCGCCGCCACTGCGGAGACCTCGCATCTCGGTACGATCACCTCCGCGCCTGACCACTTCCACCCGTGGCGGAGCGTGAAGCCGGAACGCAGGGAGACGCTCGAAGCGGAGACGCCAGACCGGACCGGCCCACTGAACGAGCGGCACAAGCTGGTCGGGGTCGTGTTACGGCCCGCCGCGTTGCTCAACATCGTACGGCACTACGTCATCCCGCTCCCTGTCGAGACCGAATCCGGCGGATCCCAGACCGTCAAGATCGTTGCCAGGCACCAGCAGTACCGCGCAGCGGAGGAGGCCGTAAGAAGACTGCGCACCGGCCGGACCCGCACCGGGCTGTTCGACACCGACGAACGCGGCGGGGTCATCTGGCACACGCAGGGCTCAGGCAAGAGCCTCACCATGACCTTCCTGGTGCGGCGCGTCCACCTGCACCACGACCTCAGCGAGTTCATGGTCGTGGTCGTCACCGACCGCACCCAGCTCCAGGACCAGCTCTCTCAGACCCTGAGACTGAGCGAGTCCGACGTCCAGATCGCGAAAACCCGCGCCCAGTTGGAGGGACTGCTCCGGGACGGCGGACGGCGGGTCGTCTTCGCGATGATCCAGAAGTACGGCAGCGGGCTCGCGTTCGCCGGGGAGTCCGTCCAGGACGCGGACGACCGGAACCTGAGGAGGGAGTACGACGCCGCCGAGCATGCGCGGCGGAAGGGGAAGACCGAGAAGCTCCCACCGGTGCCGAGCTTCCCGGAGTGCAACACTTCCCCTGAGATCCTGGTCCTAGTCGACGAGGCGCACCGCTCGCACACCAGCGTGCTCCACGCGGCCCTGCGCAAGGCCGTGCCCAACGCCGCGAAGATCGGTTTCACCGGCACGCCGATCATGACCGGGCGGGCGGAGGACACCCGGCGGATCTTCAGCGGCGGTCCCGGCAGGGGGTTCCTCGACGAGTACCGGATGAGCGAGGCCGAGCGGGACGGCGTCGTCGTCCGCATCCGCTACGAGGGTCGCACCGGTGAGGGCAAGGTCTTCGACAAGGACGGTCTCGACCGGAACTTCGACGACCTGGTCCGCGATCGTACGGATGACGAGCGCAGAGCACTGCTGAAGCGTTGGCCCACCGAGCGCGACGTCGCCGAGTCGACGCCGATGATTGAGGCGAAGGCCGAGGACATCCTGGAGCACTGGGTGAGCTGGGTGCTGCCGGAAGGCTTCAAGGCTCAAGTCGCGGCGGTCAGCAGGAAAGCGGCCGTCGCGTACCGCGATGCCCTGCGGCGAGCGCGGGGCGCCCTTCTGGCCGAGCTCGCCACGTTCGATCCGACATCAGTGACTGGCCCGGTGGAGGAGATGTCCAGGCGCGAACGCTATCTCCACATGGCCCACCGATATCGCGCACTGCTGCGCCGCGTCGACTTCGTGCCAGTGATCTCCCCGGGCGCGGAGCGCAAGTACCGCCAGTGGTTGCTCTGGACCGATGCGGAGCGGCAGAAAGGCTATATCGAGCGTTTCCAGCAGTCGTTTCCCCAACCGCCGGTGGAAGCGGACTGGATGACCACCGTCCCCTTCGACCAGCCGCCGCGGGAGACACCATACGACGGCGCGGGGAACAACCCCTGGTCGCGGAACCAAGCGGTCGGACCGCCTGAACCCGAGGCCGGGCCCGACCCCGTGCATCCCGAGAGTCCCATCGCCTTCCTAATCGTGAAGTCGATGCTGCTCACTGGTTTCGACGCCCCGCGCGAGCAGGTGCTCTACCTGGATCGACCGATCCGCGACGCGGAGCTGCTCCAGGCCGTCGCGCGGGTAAACCGGCCGATGCCGGGTAAACACGTTGGCTACGTCGTCGACTACTACGGTGTCCTGGAGCACCTTTCCGAAGCGCTCGCCGCGTACCAGCAGACGGACGTCGACGACACCATGCGTACCCTCTCCGAGGAGATCGCCGATCTCCGCCCGACGGCCGGCGCGGTCCGGGAACTCCTGGTACGGAAGAGAATCACCGAGGCGGATCTCTCCGACCCCTCGGGGTTGCGGAGAGCCGCCCTGGCCTTCGAGGACAAGAAGGATCGCTTCGACTTCGATGAGGCCCTGCACGCCTTCCTCACCACGCTGGAGCGTGTGTTGCCACACGAGCACGCATTGGAGTACGTGCCCGACGCCCGGCGATGGGGAATGCTGCAGAAGCGCATCCGGCGGCTCTATCGGGACGCGGAGGGCGGCACCTTCACCCTTCGCCGCTATGGGCGGAAGGTCCGGGCGATGATCGCCGCCCACCTAGAAGGTCCGCAGATCGAACGGATCATCCCGCCGGTCTCGCTAACCTCGGATGCCTTCGACGACATGATGCGGGACATCCCGGCGCGGGAGGCCGCGGCTGAGATGGGCCACGCGCTCCGTTTCCACCTGGAGGAGCGGGTCAGACGAGAGGACCCGGAGAAGTACATCCGGCTCTCGCAGCGCCTGGAGGAGATTCTGAAAGAACTTCCCGGACGCTTCAAAGAGCAGGTCGAGGAGTTGGGCCCGCTCATCGAGCAGGCCCGCAGGGAGGACGAGGAGAACCTCACGCTAGTGGGGCTCAGCGTGCTGGAGCAACGGCTGTACCGGCTCGTTGAGGAGAAGGTGGAGGGAAACCCGGGAGTCGTCCGAGGGGAAACGGACCTGCGGCACCTGGTCGACATGGTGTGCGACACTGCCGCACGTGTAATGGGCAGTGTCGCGTATCAGGGGCAGGCACAGGACCTCAGCGAGCTGGCGAACGCCATTCACAGCCAGTTGCTCCATGCCGGTCTCCGGCCCGCAGGCGTTGAGTGGTCCCCCATGAAGGCCATCGCGGAGAGCCTCGCGGCGTACGCCAACGACAACCGTTCGCAATTCCTACGGAGGGCTCAGGGAGAATAGGGCAGGTGACCGCACCGGCCGACGACCACACCCCGCAGGCGCTGGAGGACGACAACCTCCTCACCGTCGACGGGTTGGCGCTGAGGGTGCAAGTAAGCGCCCGGCGCAGACGCTTCGCGCTTACGGTGGAGGCGGATGCCGGTCTCACGCTGCACGCCCCGCAGGGACGCTCGGCAGCGGATGCTGCGGATTTCGTACGTGCACACCGAACCTGGCTGGTGAGCAGGCGTGCGCTGCGGGAGCGAGCCCGGCCATTGAATCCGGCCAAACGCCTTGTCGAGGGGGAGGTCTTCCGTTACCTCGGTCGGACATACCGGCTCGCCGTCGTGGGGGACGGGTTGGGGGATGACAGGGTTCGGCTGGTGGCCGGACGCCTGATCATCAGCCGCGCATTGGCCGAAGACATGGCACTCGGCCGGGCGGCGCTGGTCGATTGGTACTGCCGGGCCGGTCACGCCTGGGTAACGGAACGACTCCAGCCTTGGGCGGCCCGGATGTCCGTACCCGAGCCCGTAGTGGACGTATGTGACCTTGGCAGCCGCTGGGGAGCGTATCGCTCGGGGGAAGCAAGCCGTGCGTCGGACCACATGAGTCTCGGATGGCCTCTTTTCCAGCTCCCGATGCATCTGATCGACTATGTCATCGCCCATGAGCTCGCCCACGCCCGGATTCCCGGGCACGGCGTCCGCTTCTGGCGACTGGTAGGGCAAGCTTTGCCCGAATATGAGGAGCGCCGCATGGAACTCGACGAACTTGGACGGCGCATGTGGATGGGAGAAATCGTCTAGTACAGACGTCCGGTGATCTTGTCTGAGAACAACCCAACGTAATGCGGGACGCGTGCGGGATAAGCTTGCAAGCCGTGCGAACTGTCGGCCCGCTCACACGACGCGAGAGGGCTGTACAGGCGCCGCTCTCTTGATCTTGGACCGGTTGGCTGGTGCCGTGACAATCGCAAACTTCGGTACTCACCGTAGGATGCGGGGCGACAGGCCGCGGCCCTTCTAATGAGCTCGTCGGGCCTTGCCACCGGGCAAGGTTGGGCTGTGACGGCAACGTCGGCTACTACAGCCCTACCCGGAAGGCACCGTATGCGACTCCGCACCTCCTGATCGCCACCCACCAACAAGCTGATTGCGACGCCTGAAAGCCGAACGTCATACTGCCGCACCGCTTCCGGTGCTCGGGCCTGGCGGCCCTGCGCTCCGGGTCGGCTTGCCACCGGATGACGTGGTTGCTCTCCGCGCGATGGGAACGTGCGGGGGATGATCATGCAACCCTCCCCTCTCAAACTTCGAGCCGTTCAATGGTGGTGAGCAGCTCTGCTGGGGAGCAGGTTCAGGTCGATCGCATGCTGCATGATCTCGACCCCCGCACCGTGCACGACCTGCCGGTACAGCTCTGCGTCTCCCCTGGCGTATACCAGATGCCCACCCTCAAGACCGAGAATCGTGCAGTACGCGAGCACCTGAGGTGGACGCCTTGTTGGGGCAATGTGGCGGGTCTTCGAAGACTTCATCACCGTTGCCCTGCCCGACGGTACGGCGGGCGCAGCGACCTCCAGGACAAGCGCCATCATGTCAATCGGGACAGACGGGTGCTGCTCCCGCCCGACCTGGTCCACTATGTGATCGCATCCTATGGGTCAGAGCGGCCTGCCGCTGTCGTGGACAGCAAGTACAAGATCACGATCGGACCGGCCGGCTACAACGACGATCCCTACCCGGATTAGTTATTAGATACGGTGACGATCGTGATCTCGTACCTGCTGATACTTGGTGAACGTGAGGCCGTGGCCTGGGTGCTGCGCGAGTCGCGGATGGCCTTCCCCTCAAGGAGCCGGAGCGAAGTAGCTAAGCTCAAGATCGGGGACGATCTGTTCATCCTCACCACCAGAGGCTGCTGGCACAACCCGGCACGGGACCGCACACGGATCATCGGCCATGCGAAGGTCGCCACGAGCGTCGTCACCTACGACGAGCCCGTCACGATCGCAGGCCGTGTGTTCACACGGGGCTGCGAGCTCAGCATCAAAACGCTCACGCCGTACCTCACGGGCATCGAGCTGGTGCCGCTCGTCCCGCAGCTCGACGCCTTCCCCGACAAGCGGAGTGGCGCATGGTTCATTCGGCTTCGACGCCCTCTCCTGGAGATCTCCGATGACGACGCGCAGCTCCTCCGGCATGAACTGCGCAACGTCTGCAGGGATGCCGCCACCGTGATCCCCGAGTACCTTGCCGCCATCCGACCTGTGCACGCCATTTCCCGACGGAAGTAGCGACCTCGCCTACAGGGCGGACGGCGTTCTTCCGCTGGCGAGGATCCAGCAGGGGCCCTTGCCGTGCCTAAATCTCCTGAAAGAACTCGGTGTTCACTGTCACGTCCTCGACCTGGCGAACTGTGGTTGCGACGCCGAGTTCGTACTGCTTGAGCAGGTCGCACAGACGTTGGCCATCAATCAGGTCGACGGGCGGGGCGCCGTCGCGGGTTGCTTCGGCTTTGGCGTCGGCGGTGAACGTTCCCGTAGTGATCAGAAGCCCCTTGTCCCCGCGGCCGGCCATGGCGCCACGGAAGTCACGGACGGCGGATGAGCTCACGCTGCCTCGGTAGCGCTTGCACTGGAAAAAGACGGGGAAGCTGACGAGGGAGATCCGGTAGACGCCCAGGCCGTCGATTCCGCCATCACCTGAGCGCCCGGTCACGGTGGCGTTGATGAAGCCAGCTTCGCGGAGCAGTCTCTGGGCAAGGCGTTCGAAAGCGTCTGGCGGCATTGCCATCAGAGCAGCCAGGAGGTCGTCCCGCCAGTTGGTCTGCCTTGCGTCCTCCGAATCTTGGACGTCTCCGTTCTGATCACGCTTTTGCTTTCGCTCCTCGCGAAGCTTGATGACGTATTCCTTATGGAGCTGCTCAATCTCGGATTCCTCGGCGCTCCGACCGTGTTCGGTCAGTGACCAGACTCCGCGGCCGCTGTTGATGAGGAGGCCCATGCCCTTCAAATAGCTCCGGGCCCACGCCAGCCGATACTCGATCTTGGTTTGTGGACCCTCCTGGTGGAGGACAGCCTGTTGCTCCTCCGAGAAGTGCTGCTGGCGAGGCACTTCCTCGACGATCTCTTCGATCGACGCCGAGTCGCCAAGGTTGCGAACGGCCTGCAACGTCGGCCAGAGAAGGTCCTTGTACGACGGGAGATCTACATTGGTCACGCGATCAGCATGCCAGGCCGATAAGACAATTTGTCCACTAAATTGGTAGCCACCCTGCGACGGATCAGCATCTCGGGCTCTGATGGACCTACGGTCCGGGTCCGCTTGCCACCGGATGATGTGATTGGCCGTCTCCGCGCATACGGGGCATCTGCGGGATGGTCATACGAGCACCACAGACTGTTTAGAGCGTTTCAGCACCTCATGGGAGAAGGCAGCTTCGCCCACGCTCTCCTACGGCGGGCGCTGCTTTTGCTGCCGCTTGCGGACCCTGACGGTGCTGCGGCAAAAGGGCCCACTGTCGGCAAGCAATGAGTGCAGACGGTCACATCAAGTTGTTGTACAGCGTGGCCGGTACAGCAACACCTGCGCCATCCGATCACACATCTCTATCCGACCGTCCGTAACCAAGACCTCGCAAACGAACACTTAGCCGAGCAGCCAGAGCTTCACGCTGTTCTTCAAGGTCCATTAGCGAGACCTCATATCGGTCACACCACCGCCGGTATGTGTCTACCAGTGTTTGCCGTTCGGCTCTGACGAGCTTTTCGACTCGAACCTTAAGATCTTCGCCCAGCGAATCCAGTACCCGGCTAGAGGCCAAATCCGCTGAACCCACCACGGAATGATCACTAGAAGCTGCAATCGTCCGATCGGTAACGGCAGAAAAGCCTAGGCGATCGAGGAGCCTGAGGTCGTCATGGTAATGGGACCACCAAGCCGCGAAGATGCCGACCAACTGGTAATGGTCCAATATTCGCAATGGTGCGAGTTCCTCGGAAAACGATTCCATCAAACTAGACCTCGACCTCAGCAGCCGCTGTGTGCCAGAGAGTTCAGCGATACGTGGGCCTGTTTCAGTCCACCATGAACGGTAGCGTTGGATAAAGTTCCGAACGCCGGGCTCGGCAAGTTTTTCGATACGCCCAACAGCAGCTTTATAGCCTTCAGCCGGAAAGTCTAGATAATCGCCATCCTTCGCACGGAACAACTCCATCGGGTCGATGCCGAAAGTATGAAATTTTGGTGCTTCAGCTTCTACTTCCGTTCGAGGCACACCTCCAAAGAGCGCTGCGCGAACGTTGAGCGGCGGCGCTACCTTCGGACTGGTTTCGACATAACGTCGGATGTTGAGATTGAAGCCGTTTTCCGCGACCTCATCGACTGACACCGCACGTGAAAATCCCGGAATATGTGACCAGTTCTGATAGACATCAACGATCTTCTCCACATGCTGCGGCCCCAGGTAATTCTGTGTCCGGCCAGTTACCACTTCACGCTCGGCATCGATGAACAACACTTCGCCGTTCCTCTCCCTCGGTGGCCCATCTGTTCCCCGTAGAAGCAGGATGCAAGCAGGGATAGCTGTGCCGTAGAAGACATTCGGCCCGATTCCAATTACCGCTCCTAGGCGACCGTCCCCAATAATTCTTCGGCGAATTTCGGCTTCCACTCCACCCCGGAACAGCACTCCATGTGGGGCGACAACCGCTCCGATGCCATCGGGACGCAGCGACGCAAGTACATGCTGGACGTTCATCAAGTCAGCCTTCTTACCCTGTCCTGGGATCCAGCCATATCTCATCCGCTCCGGATATGTAACCTCATGCTCGACGTAGTTCACCGAAAACGGTGGATTAGTCAACACCCGGTCAAAGGTCTTAAGTTCTCGCTCCGTAGCCAGGTGAAGAGGAGTACTCAAAGTGTCGCCGAGAAAGATCGAGCTGCTCGTGATGCCATGAAAGAACAAATTCAGCCGTGCAATGGTCCACGCAGGCATGCTAATGTCCTGGCCATAAAGCGCGAGATCAGACCAGATCCCGGCATGCTCATCAACATACTCCTTCGCATGAATGAGCATGCCAGCTGAGCCGACGAATGGGTCGTAAACTGAATGTCCTGCCTCTGGTTGAACCAGGCGCACCATCAATGCGACCACGGAACGGGGCGTATAGAATTCCCCTCCCCTTTTGCCAGCATTCTCGGCTACCCAACCAAGAAAACAATCATATGCACGGCCGACAACGTCGTCGAACTCCAGATCGCCGTTAGCCAACGGAATTTGGTCGAAGTGTTCGATCAGAGCATTAATCTGGCTAGGCCCCAGCCTCCTGGAGATATCCAGCGTTTCCAGCATGCCATCCAATACGTTCGGGTTGTGGTGGGCCAGTTCCCGCAGAGCTTCGCTCATTACGAGCGCAGGCCTCTTGCCTTTAGACTGTGCGATATGAAACCAGTGTGCGCTATCAGGGACATGAAGAATATCCGGCTGATCCGAGACACGCTTGAGGAGCAGTATCCCGGAGAGGATGTCAAGGTATGACTGTGCATCCCCCTTCCCCCGTAGAATGTCGGCTGCCCTGACAAGGTGGCGGGTTAGCTGCGCAACGGTCAAAGAGCTCATGTGGGCCTCGTTTCCTCTACCATCTCACCGAAGATCGCTGGTTTCAAAGTTTCCAAGCGTTCGGCTATCGTCCGCTGAATTTTGATCTGAGCATCAATATCCAAAAGGGTTGCAACGATTGCCTGCTGTTGCTCCCTTGGTGGCACAGTAATCAGTAGCTCACTCAAAATGGCTGTATTTATAGAGGACACCGTACCTGGAAGAACCTGACTCAACAGCTCTTTCTGAACCGGCGGATACGACAGATAAAAAGCAAGGTATGCCGGAACAATATCCTCCCCTCTGGGCCTAATGCGAATGCATGACGAGCTATAAAACCATGTTGCATGCTCCGCACCCAACAGAGCCAATCGTCCTACTGCGCCCTGCCGCACGATAAGAAGGTCTCCTTCCTGCAGAGCAAACCGGGACAGCTTATTAGTATCTGCCCATGGAATTCGACGCAGCCGCCGAGTGTCTACTCGCTGTTGATCCGTAAGATCTGGCGGCGCGATCACCGGAACTCCATCAGGATCGTCATGAAGGTTTGCTAGCAGAGACCCAGACGGGCCGGCCGTCACCACACAGAGTTCCCGAAGCGGGATTTGCCCTGCACGTACCACGAATCTCTCCTCCCAGAGTTGCCGCCTCACCAGCGTTGGCTTGCATTCTCACCGAAAATGGTGGGGGCACGGCGTAGATGATCACCGTGTCCCCACCATCAACATCAAGCCATGCGCTCGCAGTACTGGAGCGCGACACGCACCAATTCCTCGATCGCGGCGGTCAGCAGAGCCATAGTGCCCGCGATCAGCATGGTGGACCCGTAGCCCGTGAGGGTAGCCCAGAAGAAGATCACGGTGATGAGCACCGCGAGCACCACCACGACCCTCCTGGTACGAGGCACCAGACTCCATGCATCATGGAGGGTGACAGTCCTCATTGGGGGATGTCCCTTCTCCTCCCGCATTGCGGGGGGCGACTGAGCCGCACCGTCCTGCCGGACATCGGAACCCACGCAGGGCGGTGCGGCGGTTCGATAGGTCAAACGCTCTTGCTTTCAGCGACTGCACGCGAAGCCACGCCACGCATCCAGACCGCCATCGCGAAGTTTGAGTCATACCCAACCTTCTGGACGAAGCGTACGTCTGCGAAGCTAGTTCCGCAATACGTTGTGGGCGTTCCTCTCAAACCGGATGCTTTGACTGTCGCGGCTTCCGCTCTTCTAGCTTGGCCCCGTACGCGTCAACAGCCGTCGGGCATGGGGCCAGCCGACAACGCATAGAGCTGCTGTACAGCGCCTCGGTACAGCCAGGCCAACCGGAGGAAGCCGCCGTTGCGCAGGCGTCTGCCGGGTCCCTTCAAATGCTCTATGGACCACCGCGCGGGTTCCGGTCCTCGGAGCCCTTAGTGGTCGACTTCGTAAATCCTTCGGGGGTTATGCGGCGGGGTTCAGTACGGCAGGCTGATGGTCTCAGCCAGCGGGCTGCTGGAGGTTCGACTCCTTCTGTTCGTGTCGCTCGATCCGGGCCAGTAGGTCCTCGAGGTCGGCCGGGGTGAACTTCCATCTGAAGGGCCGAGCGGTCGCGTTGTAACGACGCTCGAAGGTGATGAGTCGGTCTTCGACCTGGTCAAGACCAGTGAAGTCGTTGGGTGAGACGACCTTGCGCTGCACGATGGAGAAGTAGATCTCCACTTGGTTGAGCCAGGAGGCGTGCACGGGGGTGTGCACCATGACCGCGTTGGGGAACGTCGCGGTGAGCCGGTCGGCGGCGGCTTTGCCGCGGTGGGAGGAGCCGTTGTCGACGATCCAGAACACGCGCTTGGCCGAGGCGTAGGGCTCTTGGGTCATGACCTGGGTGACCAGCTCCATGAACGGGGCGATCCCGGTCTTGGGCGAGGTGCGGCCCATCACGCGGGCGGCGTGGACGTCGTAGGCGGCCAGGTAGGCCAGTGCGCCGCCGCGGTCGTAGTCGTGGTTGACGCGCATCATCCGGGCTTTGCCTGGGGGCAGGGTGGGATGGCAGCGGCAGCGGGCCTGAATGGAGGTCTTCTCATCGGCGCTGATGACGTACTCATCGTCGCCGAGCGGGAGGTCGTCCCACCGGCGCGCGTATAAGTCGAGCACGCGGGCGGCCTTGGCGGCGAACTGCGGGTCGCGGATGAAGATCCACGATTGGTGCTGCCAGGGTTTGAGCGTGTCCTCGGCCAGGATCCGGCGCACGGTGGAGGCGGAGATGGCTGCGGCCAGTCCGCGGGCGATGGCCTCGCGCGCCAGGTCAGGGCAGCTCCAGCGCGACAACGGCGCCCCGGTCTCGGCAGGTGGCCGGCAGGCCAGTGCTTTGATCTCGGCGCGCTGAAGAGGACTGAAGGTGGGTGGCCGGCCGGAGCGGGGCCGATCCGTCAAGCTCTTGATGCCATCCTGGCTGCGGTAGCGTCCTCGCCATAACCGCACGGTGTCCACCGTCACCCCACGGCGCTGGGCAATCTTGTTGCTGGAGTAGCCGTGCGCGGCATCCAGCACGATCCTGACCCGGACCACGAGCTGGTAGGCAGCGGTGTGGGAGTAGGCGATCTTCTTGAGCCGCCGCCGTTCGGAGGCGGTCAGCGTGATGGAGCGAGCACGGCAACGGGGCACCGACGGTCTTTCCCTGGTCGATCTTCACGGGTAACCCGCCGACCTTGCCCGGCACATGCCAGTGGGTGCACGCGCGACACGCCCGCACGGCAAGATGGCGGTCATGCCTGCGATCCCCGAGTCGACCAAGACCTCGCTGGCCCAGCGGCTCACGCTGCACGCCAGGGAGCACTGGCCCCAACTGGTCACGGTCCATGTGCGCTACCACGGCCAGTTCGCCTACGTCGAAGGACAGCTCACCGACGGCGCCCGGCTGCCCCTGATGCGACTGCGCTACGGCGGCTCGGCCACCTACTGGGGGCTGGCTGTCCACACCCCCAGCAACGACCGCTACGAAGCCGCACCCTGGTTCACCGGCACCCCGCAGGAAGCCCTGAACCTGGTCTGCGACCTGTACGTCACCAGCATCGACACCTGAACACCGACGCACGACCGACCTCAGTCCGTCAACCCCCGAGAGACTTCCCGGTCGGACCACTTAGCTACGCTGCAATCTTCTGACCGCCGCTCTGAGCAGGGTGATTTTGTAATCAAGGACTCTGCTTGCCATCGAGTGTCGGGTGGCCAGCCTCTACGGGTGCAGGGGCATTCGCGGGATGATCTTACGGACGATGCGGGCTGGGCATAGCGTCTGCGCAGGTCAGAGCCTGTGAGCCAGCCGTACAGTCCCCACTCTCCTAAAGCGGGTGCCGCAGGTTCGAATCCTGCCGGGGGCACCAGGTTCGACCAGCAGCAAAGCGCCCTTGACCAGCGGAAACGGCGGTCAAGGGCTTCATAATGTGTCCGGTGCTGTACGGCTGTGGTCGATCGATTGCGGATGATCGTGCCAAATACGTGCGCACGGCTGTGCCTCCTCCGCACACGAGATGGTTCCCGCTTCGGCCCTCGGCCTCGCGTGTACCTCCCGGAGTGGTCCCATCGATCATAAAGAGCGTCCCTCCAGGGCTGGACGTCACCCCAAGGCATCAGAGACTCTTCAATTGGCGATCTTGAACCCCTCCGGCTTCCACGGAGGCACCTGGCACGCCGGTCTATGACGGCACATCAGCGGGTGGGGAAGTGCAACCTAAGATGCTCCATGCCGAACACCCGCCGCATATCTCCCTTGATCAGGACGGGCTCAAGCACGGTGAGCACCCGCTCGATCGCGGCCTCGTCGTAATCGTCGAGCGTCGGGGTAGCCCGCAGGAACAGCGCGCCGCCCGGCAACTCGTCGACCTCCTCGAAGACACCCGCGGCCGCCAAAGCCGCCGGCCCGCCCAACCGCGCCCCCAGCGCGCCTGCACACACGGTGACCCATGAGTAGCCGCGCAGTTCCAGCTCGCAGCGCGGGATGGTGACGATGTCCACGGCGCCGAGCGCGGTCTCCAGGGGAGTCTCGTCGGTGAGGCAGTCGTCGGTGACATGGCCATAGCAGGCGCCAGTGATGGCGGCCTGTCTCTTCAGCGCCTCCGCCCAGCGCCACTGGACCTCGGGCGGATGCCGGTCGCCGGTACGCGGCACCCGCTCCACCTGGAGCTTGACCCATGGCTCGCTATCCCCGATGGGAGCGGTTACGTTGATCCACGCGGTGCCGTTGCCGGGGAAGCCCCGCTCGTCGAGTGGGCGTCGGTGCCGAGCTTCTTGGCGCCAGGAATGTGGTACTCCAGCACGATCTTCCCGGACGAGTAGCCCAGCAGCGCCATCCACTTGATCAGCAGCGCCGCCACATCGACCGCGCGGTTGTGTCTTGAGGCGTTGTACTTCCACGGCTTGTCGCCGTCTGCCGTTTTCGCGGCGCGCCGCGGCTTGAGCCCGTCGGGGTCGGACAGTGTGATGGGGTTGTTGGCGGCGTAGCTGTAGGGGTTGGCCCAGTCCGGCGCTTGCAGGCTCAGTACCGGGTCGGTGCTGATGAACTTGGCGATGCTGGGGTCGTAGTAGCGGGCCGATAGGTAGACCGGCCCGCTGGTCGGGCAAGGTCACCGCCAAGCCCGACGATACCCGGGTAACTCTGCAGGTCCCCGAGGGAAGCTACGGGACGGCGAGACAGTGAGATGGCGCGCCCGCACCATTGCTGCAGGCGTCAACGACGCGTGGACCACCTGGCGCACCGCCACGATCAATACCACTGGCGGCCAACCCATCCGCAGCGGAGAGCAGGCGACCCAGTCCGCTGCGGCGGCATCGCCAGATTTCCTGGATCACTTCACGACCGAGACCTGTCGGCAAGAAGGCTGGCAGGGTGGCCGAGCCGTTCTCCACAATCAATACCGGCCCTTCACGTGGTGCTTCACCTTGACTTACGGGGTCGTCCTCATCCACACGGTCATCGTGGATGGCGTGAAGGTGAAGGTGCCTGCGGGACTCACCCAGTTCACCGCAACCACGGTGATTCTTACTCGCGTCGGGAACTACCTGGCCCAGGCCCTGGATGACTACAGCAGGCACAGCCGCGACATCGACGTCTGGTACAAGATCGAACCCGAGGGCGTCAGCATCAACGACAACAGCATCACACTGAATGCCAACATCACGACGGCTGGCCACCCGAGTCCGGGGGTCTGTGCCGTCGATGGGGCCTCTTCCAGAACGGCATTGCGCGCGGGATGGAAATCCGCCCCCTACGCGCACTTCAAAATCAAGTCCAGTACCGCCGCCAGCTCCGGTTTCCACAATGAGGGCACTTGCAGGATAGGCACGTACATCGAAGTCGGAGGATATCTCAACGGCAAGCTCCTGAACGATGAGGACGTCGAGAACTTCGTCACAGAGCCGGAGGTGATGTGCGACACCTCCCCCAAATACACCGACCATCGCGGCGGCTGCGTCCTGGGCAGGGGAAACAGGGCTCTTCACGGTTGAGGGTGTAGTCGTGGTCTGAACCCGCCTGTCTCGAGCAGGCTTCTGGCGATGTAGTTGGTGAGGTTGCGGAACCCGAGTGCTGAGCCGCGGAGGTGTTCGATGCGTCCGTTGATCGCCTCGGTGGGCCCGTTGCTGGTGCCGAGCCGGTCGAAGTAGGCGAGCACGTCGTCGGCACGCTTCTTCAGTGTCCGACCTAAAGTGACGACCTCGACAAGAGCGGCCGGGACACCCTTGCTGACCGAGTCGATCAGTGCGGTCATCAGGTCCCGGCCACGGCGGCGGTCTTCGTGGCGGTAGGCGGCGATCATCCGCTGGTAGATGCCCCAGGTCGCCTCGACCTCGACATGCTCCTCGACGGCGAACAGCGCCCGCAGCCGGTGGATCTGCTTGTCGGTGAGCAGCCCGGCCCCGGTATGCAGCGTCCGGCGCGCGGAGTAGAGCGGGTCGTCCTTGTGGCCGCGGTGTTCGTGGATGGCCTGCTGGACCCGGCGCCGGCACCGATCGAGCGCGTCGCCGGCCAGCCGGACCACGTGGAAGGGATCCATGACCGCGACCGCGTCGGGGAGCTCCTCGGTGGTGGCGGTCTTGAAGCCGCTGAACCCGTCCATCGCGACGACCTCCACGCCGTCGCGCCAGGCGTCTGTGCGGGCGGCGAGCCAGGTCTTGAACACCTGCTTGGAGCGGCCCTCGACCATGTCGAGCAGCCGTGCCGGGCCGGTGCCGTCGCGGATCGTCGTGAGGTCGATGATGACCGTGACGTACTTGTCGCCGTGACGGGTGTGCCTCCAGACGTGCTCATCTACACCGATGACCAACACGTTGTCGAACCGTGCCGGGTCGTCGATCAGGACCCGCTTGCCCTCGGCGAGGACGGCGTCGTTGGCGGTGTTCCACGCGACCCCGAGCCCTTCGGCGACCCGGGCGACGGTGAGGTGTCCGACCACGATCCCCTCTAGCGCCCACCGCAGCCCGCGGCGCGACAACCTGGCCCGCGGCTCAGCCGCCAGTGAGGTGTCCTGGCGCCACACGTGGCCGCAGCCGCCGCATCGGTACCGGCGGATCGTGACCAGCAGCGTCGTGGGCCGCCAGCCGAGCGGCTCGTGGGCCAGGCGCCGGGTCACGGTGTCCCGTGGGGTCCCTTCACAGCCGCAGCGGTGACACCAACGGTCGGGTTCGACGACCCGGCACGCGAGGACTGCGCGCTCGGGCTCGAGGCGCTGGCCGGTGACGACGAGCCCAAGCTCGTCGAGGCGGCAGAAGGTTGTCAGATCGGGGTGGGCGAACGCATCTAAGCGCTCGCCGACGGTGGCGTCGGGCACGTGGAGGTCTCTCAGGATGAGCGTGTAGGAGCCTTTCCCTCTGGAAACCTCGACATCTATCCCGGGACCGCCGCGCCAGCTACACCTTCATCTGGTGAAGAGCCGCTCTAGCCGCGACTACACCCCAGTCTCTGGGAGTAGGTCATCTGTCGAGGGGTCCGGGATCACGGCCGATGGCGGAAGCTGATGCGCATCAGCCGGCTGTCGGCCCAGTCTTCGAGCTGAGTCGGCCGGATGGTGCCGGGGTCGTGGGGCTGATTGAGATCCGCGACGATCTCCGCCAGCACGGCCTGACGTTCAGCTGGGGCGGTGACCGGCGTGGCCCGTGCAGGCAGATCTGCGCGGATCCCGTTCTTGAGGTGGAAGGTGAAGGTGGGATTGGCGAGAAGGTTCGCATGCCAGTCGGTAGCGGCCCCGCCGGCGCCGCTACACAGGTAGGTGGTGCCCGCAGCTCGGTAGAAGAAGATCTCGATGCGGCGTGGTCGGCCGGTGCGGCGCCCCAGCGTCGTGATGTCGATGATCCGTTCGCTGGTGCCTGCGGCGGGTGTGATCTCGATGGCTCGCCGGATGTGATCGGGCAGGTGCGACAAAGACGCGTCCCGTACGGAGTCGTTCCATCCGGTCGTGTCTGGACTGCTCATGCGGTCTCGGTCTGAAGGGCGGGCCCGAGGAGGAGTCCACCGTCGATGACGTACTCCGACCCCGTGATGAACGACGCGTCCGATGACGTGAGGAACAGGAGAAGCCGGGTGACGTCAGTCGGCTCCCCGAGCCGGGGGATGGCAAACGGCTCGGGTGAGTAGAAGTCGGCGATTGCCGCGACTGCGCCGGCTGCTGGTTCGTGGATGAAGGAGGTCGCGATCACGCCGGGGTGGATGGTGTTCACGCGGATGTGGTCGCGGCCGAGTTCGAGCGCTGCCGTTTGGGTGAGACCGCGCACGGCCCACTTGCTGGCGACGTACGGCGCGTAGTGCGCCGTGCCGCCCAGGCCCATGGTCGAGGCGATGTTGACGATGGCTCCCCCTGTTGCGCGGCGCAGAGCGGGGGCGGCGACCTTGATGCCGAGGAAGGTCCCTGTGAGGTTGATGTCGAGGATGCGCGACCACGTGGCCTGGTCCGTCTTCTCGATCGGCGCTGGCGGGTTCTGCACGCCCGCGTTGTTGACGACCACGTTCAGGGCGCCGAAGGTGCTCTCGACGGCTAGCACAGCGGCGGACCACGAGCTCTCGTCGGTAACGTCAAGGCGGGCGAAGCGAGCGCGGGTCCCGAGCTCGTCGGCGAGAGCGGCGCCGCGTTCCGCGTCGATGTCGCCGATCATCACGTTCGCTCCCTCCGCATGAAAGGCGCGTACGTGACTCGAGCCCTGGCCGCCGGTCCCACCGGTCACGAGCACGGTCTGGTTGTCGAAGCGGGGCATCAAATGTTCCTTCGGTACGGGGAGGAATGACCGGGATCACCAGTGATGAACGGCGGCCAGTGGTGAGCCAGGCGACTCACCATCTCCTCGACACTAGGTCGGCGACAGTGGCGAGTCAAGCCACTCACCTCGTATGCTTGGCCCATGAGCAGGGTCGTGACGACGTATCACCAGCGCGTCGCCCAGGAGAAGCGCGCGCTGATCGTGACGGCCGCGACCGCACTGTTTCTCGAGTTGGGCTACGACCGGACGTCGCTGGCGCGGATCGCAGAGCGCTCGGGCGTTTCGCGGGCCACCTTGTTCAAGCAGTTTCCGAGCAAAGCTGCCCTGTTCGACGCCATCGTGACCGAGTCCTGGTCGACCGCTGACGAGGAGGATCCTCCGCCAGCAGGCAACGTCGTTGACGGGCTCAGCATCATCGGTCGCCGTTACGCCGAGCTGCTAGGCCGTGCCCAGATGACCGACCTGTTCAGGATCGTCATCGCCGAGCTACCGCGGTTCCCTGAGCTGGCCCATGCGCAGTTCTCGCACGGGAAGATGCCCTACTTCGAGTCCGTACGCAGCTATCTCCTGGCTGAGAACGAGGCGGGAACGGTGCGGGTCGAGGACGTGGACCTCGCAGCCACCCAGTTCCTGGGCATGATCTCCAACTACGTCTTCTGGCCGACACTCCTAGTGCCGGGCTGGGAGGTGAGCGCCGAACGCGTCGCTCAGGTAGTCGACGAGGCCGTCCGCACCATCGCCGCCCGGTACGCCACGACTGGACCAGGGGCGTCCACCAACGACTGAGTCCGACCGACCGCGACAGAGTCCCGCCGCCACCAAAGGAGCTGATGCCTACGCAATCGAGGCCGTCGGCACCAAGGGCGTTCGCGGGGCATCCCGGGGCGGACACCGAAGGAGGGAGTCTCGATGTGTTGACCCACCTCGATCAGCCTGGCATCAGCACGGCCCAACAAGAGGTCTCAGCAGCGGGCCCAAACTGCAAGGCTGCGCTCTCGGGATGGAAACTCCCAACGACAGCAAGAGGGGTGGCCCAAGACCCGCAAGCCCACGCCCGCACCTACACCCTCATCTGTGAAGAGCCGGAAACAGGTTCCTCACTTATTACGAAAGCAGCACCGCCCACGGAGAGGTCGCTCGTCACATCAAAAGCGCCTTCGCCAACACCAGCAAGGTGATCCCAGGAAACTACCTGGAGTACATCGTAAACGGCGATGAGGGCAAGGGCGCTCCGCTGCACAGAATCTGGGACGAGAACCAGGACGGCACACCCAACCCGCTCTACAGCGCCAACGTTAGTGCGAAGGATAGGGCATGCGCGCTGCTCCATCGGCCTACCGGTTACCAGTGCGACGAGTACCCCTTCGCCTCAAGCTACGAAGGAGCCGGAAGAAACGCCTCCGGGACACTCACGGCCAATGTCAGCTACAAGTACGTGCCTCAGCCGCACAACGGCAGTGCGGGCACCTCATTGAGATGGTTCTGGCAGAAATACAGGCTACTCGAAAAAGACCCCTTCTGAATTCTCATCTCCGCAGGTACGGGCTCTCGGTCATAGGCTGACACCGCAATACTAAGAGAGGCGTCGCCAGCTTCATCGATTCCGTGGAGCCGGCGACGCGAGCCTCAACTCAGCGGTGGACCCATGAAGTGGGCGACCTCAGCATCACTCATGACCGGGAGCGGCCTGGCAATGGTGAAGCCGACATGAGGCCCGGCCGGCCGTTGGTGATCCTCCGGAAAGGTAGCGCCGGCAATGCGTTCCAGCATGGTGATGCAGGCGTGCCGGGAAATGCCGCCCGCACTGAAGTCCAGGTCATGCAGGTAGGCGTCCACTGCCCCGGTATTCCAGCCGCACCGGGCGGCCGGGTCGGCCTTGTCGAAGTCCGCAGGGTCGAACCCGGCCTCCAGCCTCCCGTTGGCGGCGTAGGCGAAGTAGGCAAATAAAGCCCCCGCCGCGCGCCATGACCCCACTTCACGAGTCAGTCTCCGGGATGAACGTACGAGCGAAGCCGAGCCGGTCGATGATCGGCCCATCGTTGAAACGGAACAGGTCGAGCTGCTTCTCCGCCTGGAGCCGCCAGGACACCCAGGAGGGCACGACGAACAGGTCGCCGGTGGCGACCGCGCGCTCCTCACCGCCGAGGACGACGGAGCCGTTGCCCTCGAAGACCTGCCAGACGGACGAGCCGACCTCATGGCGGGTCCGCGTCTGGATGCCGGCGCGCAGCCGGTGGAACTCGGCGCGGATCGTCGGCATGACGTCGCCGCCGGTGGTCGGGTTCACGTACCGAATGGCGGCGTGGCCCTGCTCCACCGTGGCCGGGTGGCCCTCGTCCTCCAGGGCGAGCTGCTCGGTGAAGGCGGCGTCAGTGTGCTCCCAGCGGTAGGCCGCGAGCGGGGAACTGGTCCGGTTGTCCAGCTCGGACATCGGGCGCAGGCCGGGGTGCGCCCACAGCCGCTCGCTGCGCGAGACCGCGGGGGACGATTCGTCGGTGACGCGCTCGGAGCCGAACTCGAAGAAGCCCACGTCGGCGTAGCGCGAGAACGGGATGTCGAGACCGTCGATCCAGGCCATCGGCTGGTCGGTGTCGTTGTGGTGGCCGTGGAAGTGCCAGCCGGGGGTCAGCAGCAGGTCGCCGCGGCGCATCGCGACCGGGTCACCGTCCACGACGGTCCAGACGCCTTCGCCCTCGACCACGAACCGGAACGCGTTCTGGCTGTGGCGGTGCTCCGGCGCGGTCTCCTGCGGCCCCAGGTACTGGATGGCACACCACAGCGTGGGCGAGATGTACGCGGTGCCGGGCAGGCCGGGGTTGACCAGGGCGATGGCCCGGCGTTCGCCGCCGCGCCCGACCGGGACCAGGTCGCCGGCCCGCTCGGCCAGCTTGTGCAGCGTGGCCCAGCGCCACACGTGCGCCTTCGCCGACGGGGCCGGCACCAGCGGCATGAGGTCGCCCAGCTGGGTCCACAGCGGGGTCAGGTCGTTGGCCTCGAAGTCCGCGTAGAGCTGCTTCAGCGCCTCTTCCGTATCGGCGTCAGGAGGCAGATCTGTCTGGCTCATGTCATTCCTTCCAGTTTCAGCGGGCGCCGTACAGCCAGTCGCTGTAGCGGAAATCCTTGGTGTCCCGCCGCTGCATCAGCTCATTGCGCAGGAGCCGGCCCAGCCCCTCGGTGTGCCAGATGTCACCCCAGACGCGGGCCGAGTTCTGCACCAAGGTGGTCTGCGGCTCGCGTTCGGCGACGACCTGGTCGAAGATCGGCTGCCACTGGCCGGTGGTCGGCATGCCGTCGTGGCGGTCGAGAGCACGACCGAGCGTCGCCGCGTCCTCGATGGCCTGGCAGGCGCCCTGCGCCAGGTACTGGAGCATCGGGTGGGCGGCGTCACCGACGAGCAGCGTCGAACCGCGCCGCCACTGCTGCGTGGGGGCCCGGTCGTACATCGGCCAGCGCCGGTCCCGCCACAGGTGGGCGAGGCCGTGCTTGACCTCGTCGCAGCACTCGCTGAAGGCGTTGTCGAGCTCCTCCACGCCGCCCCAGTCCGCGTGCCCTTCGGCGAAGCGCGGCGAGCGGAACACGGCGACCTGGTTGAGCATCTCGCCGTTGCGCAGGGAGTAGCGCACGAAGTGGCAGCCGGGTCCGACCCAGGCCACCACGTCCTCGAAGGCGTCCTCGCCCCGGGGCAGGGTGCCGCGGTAGGCGACGTAGCCGGAGGCGATGGGCTGGTCGCCGACGATCGAGTCGCGCAGCCGGGAGGTCAGGCCGTCGGCCGCGATGCACGCGTCGGCCTCCCAGGTGCCGCCGTTGGTCACCGTGATGGTCGCGCCCGCGGGCTCCCGCTCGGTGACCGAGTCGACCTCGGACGCGGTGATCAGCTCCACTCCTGCCTCGCGGGCCGCGTCGAGCAGAATCGTGTGCAGGTCACTGCGGTGGATGACCACGTACGGCGCGCCGTAGCGGGCCCGGAACTCCTCGCCCAGGTCCTGCCGGGTCAGTTCCGCGCCGTCGAGCGCGTCCTTCAGGACGATGCTGCGCGGCTCGTAGCCCAGCTGGAGGGTCTTGTCGAGCAGGCCCCATTCGGCCAGAATCCTGGTCGCGTTGGGGGCCAACTGCAGCCCGGCGCCGACCTCGCCGAATTCGTCGGCGCGCTCCAGCAGGGCGACCTCGACACCTCGTAACCGCAGCGCGAGCGCTGCCGTGAGGCCACCGATTCCCCCTCCGACGACGACAACCGGCCGGCTATTTTTCTTCACAACAGAACCTCTCGTGTCACGTCCATTGCGCCGGGAGCGGTCCCCAATCCAGGCACCCTGATGCGGAGACTCTGTGAGGACTACGTCAGACTCACAGATTCAGTGTGTCTTGCCCGGGCAGTTGTCGGGGCCCAAGCGCGATATTCTTCTGCAGTGCAGAAGAAGTACATTCAGCCGCCGCCGTACCCGATCGCCTCGGTGGACAACGCCCTGCGGATCCTGCAGATACTCCGGGATCAGGGCAGCGTCCGGCTGACGGATATCGCGACCGATCTGGGCGTCGCCGTCTCGACCGCCCATCGCCTGATGGCGATGCTGGTGTACCGGGGGTTCGCCGTCCAGGAGGACTCCAAGCGCTACGCCCCCAGCCCGGTGCTGGGCGTGGGAGCGGTGAGCTCCAGCTGGCACCGGGAAGTGCGCCAGGTGTTGCAGCCGGCGCTGGAGGCACTGTGCGCGCTGTTCGATGAGACGGCGAACCTGATGGTCAGGATCGGCGCGCACGTGCGGTTCCTGTACTCGGTTGAGGCGACGGCCATCCTGCGTGTGGGAGATCGGGCGGGCTCTGTGCTGCCCGCCCGATCCACCTCTGGCGGCAAGGCGCTGCTGAGCTACCAGAGCCACGACTATCTGGGGCGGCTCTACCTAGAGAACGTGGGCCTGGCGGCCGAGCACCGCCTGTCCCCCGCCGAGTTCCAGGAACTGCTCCACGAACTGGCCACGGTCCGGGCGCAGGGGTTCGCCGTCAACCGGGAGGAGTCCGAGAGCGGGGTCGGCGCGATCGGCCTGGTGGTCCTGGAGCCGGCGGGCCGTCCGATCGCCGCGTTCTCGCTGTCCAGCCCGATCTCGCGATTCGACCGGCTGTGCAGCCCGGACGCGCTGGCCCACCTGTTCCAGGCCCAGCAGGAGATGACTGAGGCGCTGCGGGAAGCCGGGCTGGACAAGCCCGATTCCCGCTGAAGCGCCCCGGCATCGCTGCTAGGCGAGCCCTTCCAGCTCGGCACGCGCGTCCATCGGCGTCCACCACGGGTCGATCCCGAGGTCCGACGCGATGACGCCCGCCCCGATGTAGCCGGCCCCACCGGTGATCGCGCCGTTGGGGTGGCACGGCGAACCGGCCATGTAAAGGCCGTCGATGCTGGTCCGGTAGCCGAAGTGGTTGTACATGACCTGGTCCGAGGTGAGCGCACCCATGAAGATGTCGCCGTAGCGCATGTTGGTGAGCTCCTGGGTGTACTCCTTCGCCGTGTAGGTGTAGGAGCCCAGCACGTTGTCCGGGGTCATGTTCGGCGCGTACTCCCGCCACTTGCTCAGGATGGCGTCGGCCAGGCCGTCGCGCACGCCGTCGATCGCGTCCGGGTTGCCCTCGATGTCGTACGGCACCACCTGCCAGGCGTACGCGGTGTGCTTGCCGGGCGGAGCCTGCCGCGGGTCGAGCACGCTGAGGGCCCCGGCGCCGAACTGGGCCTTGGTCGGGACCAGCTTCTGCTCCACCTGGTCGTGTGCCTCAAGCAGGCTGGCGATGGTCTCGGAGCCGACGTTGTACTTGAGCGCGCTGTCCACGTTGGGGTCGAACGCGCCGGACCGGTACTTGGGGGCCTCGTCGAGCGCCAGGTGCAGGCCGAACAGCGTCCACGGGGTGAACTTGTGCTGCGCGACCTTCTGCTGGACCGCGGCGGGCAGCTGCTCGCGCCCGACCATCTTCTCGAAGGTCTGGTACACGTCGATGGTGCTGGCCACGAACTGGCGCGCCTTCAGTACGGTGCCGTCGGGCAGCTCCACGCCGGTGGCGCGGTTGCCCTCCACGATGACGCGCTCGACCTGCGTCTGGTTGCGGAACTCGCCGCCGTTCGCGATGAAGGTCTCCATCAGCGACCGGGCCAGGTTCCAGCTGCCGCCCTCGGCCAGCTCGTAGCCGGTCGCCAGGTCGAAGGCGCGGATCAGCGAGCCGACCGGGCTGCCGGTGTTCAGCGCCTCGTGTAGCACGGTGCCGAAGAGGGAGAGCTTGAACAGGAAGAGCACCTTGACGTACTCGTTCTCGAACAGCTCGTTGACCGCGTCCAGCGGCTGCTTCTTGGTCAGCTCCAGGAACTCCGAGCCGAGCACCGACTTGCCCAGCATCTCGGCCCGCTCGGTCTCACTCAGCGGCGGCGCGAACCGCTCCTTGAGGAAGATGTTCTTCGTCATCTCCTCGGCCTTGATGTTCCACTCGCGGAAGGTCTTGGCGTCGTTGGCGGAGAAACGACCGATGTTGGCCGCGGTCTCATCGAGGTCGCGGGAGAAGACCAGCGCCGAGCCGTCGGAGTGCGGCTGCGCGAACTCGTAGCGCGGCACGATGTAGCGCATCTTGGCGGACAGCCCCAGGTCCTTGAACCAAGGTGTGGTGCTGATGCTGAAATGGTTGATCGAGTGCAGGTTGTGGTAAAAGCCGGGCAGCGTGCGCTCCTCGGTGGAAAGCCCGCCACCGTAGGTGAGCCGCCGCTCCAGCAGGAGAATCTTCAAACCGGCCTTGGCCAGATAGCTGCCCAGGATCAGGCCGTGCTGGCCCGCCCCGATGATGATCCCGTCGTACGAGTTCGCCGACGTCATGGTGAAGCTCCTCGTTCAGAATGTCGGTTCATACTTGCTGGTGCTGATCAAAACGCGGTCAGTTGAACGACATCCCGCCGTCCACCACGATCGTCTGGCCGGTGACGAAGCCGCTGTCCGGGCCGGCCAGGAACGCCATCGCGCCCAGCAGGTCGTCGGCGGTCTGCCGTCGCTTGATCGCCTGCCCGGCGATGATGTTCGCCACGTCGGCGGCTGTGACCGTCGCCCGCGGCACCTCGGTCTCGGTCGAGCCGGGCGCGATCGCGTTCACCGTCACCCCGCTGCCGCCCAGCTCGCGCGCGAGCGAGCGAGTCATGCCGACGATGGCCGACTTGGAGGCCACATAGTGCAGATATCCGGGCCGGCCCAGGAGCACGGCGCCGGAGGACAGGTTGATGATCCTGCCGTGTTCGGCGGCGCGCAGGTCCGGCGAGAACACGCGGCAGCCCACGAAGACGCCGCGCACGTTCACCGCCATCACGCGGTCCCATTCCGAGACCTCGATCTCCTCGAAGGGCTTCATCGCGAGCGTGGAGAAGATCGCGGCGTTGTTGACGAGGACGTCGACCCGCCCGAACCGCGCCAGGATCCGCTCCCTGGCCGCAGCCATGGGCTGCTCGTCGGAGACGTCGGCCTCGACTGCCAGGGCGTGCTCGCCCAGCGAGCCGGCGACCCGCTCGGCGGCTTCCGCGGTCAGGTCGACCACCGCCACCTGGTATCCCTGCTTGACCAGATCCCGCGCCACCGCGGCGCCGATGCCCTGGCCGGCACCCGTGACGACCGCCACCCGGTTCGCCGCGGCCTGGCCGTTCTCGGCGTTACTCATCGTTCCTCCTGCCTAGTTCCGTGCCGATGGCGGCCGGTCGTAGGGACGACCTGCCGCCCCGGCGGGTGCTCATACCGTGTAGCCCGTGTCCGCAGCACCGGCGAACAGCTCGTCCGGGGTGCGCAGGCGCTTGGCCAGGCCCTGCGCGTGGGAGTAGCGCAGGAACACCTCCAGGACGTGGCGGTTCGGTTCGACCCCGTAGGACCAGTAGTCCGCCCCGAGCGCGGAGACGGTCTCGGTAACGTGGTCATCGAGCCAGGGCAGCATGACTTTGAGCGCGCTGCGGTACAGCAGGTCCTCCTTGGCGATGCGCAAGGAAGCCGCGAACGCCTTGGTCAGCGACCGGGCGACCCACGGGTGCCGGTCCAGCAGCGCGCGCTTGATCACGACTGTGTGCATGATCGGGAAGATGCCGGTCTTGGCGTAGTACGCCTTCTCGGCGGCCTTCGGGTCGGCGAAGAGCCGCCGGACATCGGGTGCCCGGCCGAAGCACGACGGCACGCTGGCGGTCATCAGGGCGTCCAGTTCCCCGTCGGCCAGCATCTGGGAGAGCGTCTGGTCAGGCCCGATCGGCTGGATGTCCAGCTCGGCCGGCAGATCGAGGGTGATCTTCTCCTCGCGGCCCGGCGTTTCGACGCCGCCGGTGAAGTACTGCGGGGAGAACAGGTCCACCCCGTATTCGTCCGCCAACATGCCCCGCTGCCAGACACCGGCGGTGATCTGGTATTCCGGCACGCCGATCCGATTGCCGGCCAGGTCGGCCGGCTGCTCGATCCCGCTGCGGGAGTTGACGAAGATGGACTGATGGCGGAAGTAGCGCGACGGGAAGACCGGGATCGCCAGGAACGGCGGATCTTCCTGGTCGAGTGTGAGGACGTAGGAGGACAGGCTCATCTCGGCGATGTCGAACTCCTGGTACCTCAGCTGCCGGAAAAACGTCTCTTCCACGGGAAGCGCGAGGAAGTTCAGGTCGATGCCCTCCGGCTTGACCCGGCCGTCCTGGATCGCGCGTGTCCGGTCGTAGTCGAGGCAGGCGAAGGTGAGGTTGAGTTTCGTCATGATCTCTTTCGATGGTGAGAATCGGAGCCGCCGTGATGAGCCGCCCCCCGACGATTCGGCTGTTACTTGCTGATCCAGGCCTTGTCGAAGTGCAGGATCAGCTGAGATGAGGGCTTGATGCCGTGCACGGTCTCCTGCCAAGCGACCATCGAGGGCGTCTGGGCGAGGGGAACGCTGGGCACCTGCTGGTTCCAGGTCTCCTGGAGCTTGCCCATGATGGTCTTCTTCTCGGTCTCGTCACTGGTGGCGGCGAAGTCGAGCAGCAGCTGGCCCAGGTCGGTTGCCTTGTAGCCGATCGGGTTGCCCGCCCGGCCGATTCGGTCGTAGTACCGGGCGAAGACCTCACCGGGCTCGTCCGGCACGGACCAGCCGTACACCGAGATGTCGAAGTCGCCTTCGACGAGGACACGCCGGATCAGGTCCTGGACGGTCTGCGCCGGGGCGGTCTCGATCTGGAAGCCCACCGCGTTGAGCATCGCCTGCACAGTCAGGCTCGCCTCCGGCTGGGTCGGCGGGATGACCATGACGAGCTTGCCGTCGAAGCCGTCCGCCTTCGCCTGGGCGAGGAGTTCCTTGGCCTTGTTCGTGTCGGGCTTGATCCCGCCCACGCCGTTGGCCCAGCGCGAACCGGCCTGGAACACATCGTTGCCGGGCAGTCCCGTCCCGCCGGTGGCGCGCTGGTCGATGACCTTGGTGTCGATGGCGTACGCGATGGCCTGCCGGACCCGGACGTCCTCACCAGGGCGCGGCTTGCCGCCGATGCCATTGTTGATGAGCAGGATGGACCCGGTGTTCATCGGCTCGTTGTAGCCGCCGAAGTTCCCCTCCAGGATCGGGCGCATCACCTGAGGAGCCGACAGGAAGGCCGCGTCGACCCCCTTGGTGGTCATCAGGTCGCCCAGCGCCTGCGGAGTGGTCACCGGTACGAACCGGAGCTTGTCCAGGTACGGCTTGCCGTTCACGTAGTCCGGGTTGGCGGCCAGCACGAGTTCCTCACCTGGTGCCCACTTCTCCAGCTTGAACGGGCCGGCGCCGACCGGGTTGCGGACGAACTCCTTGCCGTACTGGTCGACCCCGGTCTTGGAAACGATGTTCCCCGGCGCCTGGGCCAGCATGAACGGGAAGTCCGCCCACGGCCGGCTGAGCTTGAAGACGGCCTTCATGCCATCGGCGGTGACCGTGTCGAGCGCGTCGTCGAGGAAGCCCGACCAGCCGCCGCCGGCGGCGATGTAGCGTTCGACGCTGTACTTGACCGCTTCGCCGTCCATGGGCGTGCCGTCGGTGAACTTGGTGCCTTCGCGCAGCGTCACCGTCCACTCGGTGTTGGCCTTGTTCGCCTCCATCTTCTCGGCGAGCTGAGGCTCGTACTTCTTGGTCGCCGGGTCATAGCGGACCAGCGAATCGTAGATCGCGGCGAGCTCCGACCCTCCGGTGCTGCCCGCGCCGAACTCGGTGGCCGGGTCGAGGCTATCGGCCTCCGTGCCTAACGCGTAGGTGAGCGTGCCGCCCTGAACGGGGTCACCGGCGGGGGCGTCGTTCTCGACAAAGCCCCGGGGGATCGGCGCCACGTTCGTGGCCTGGCTCGGCGTGGACGCGGCGCCGCCGCTGTCGCCGCTCTTGCCACCGCCGGAGCAGCCGGCCAGCAGGAGGGAGGTGGCGGCGAGGGCGAGTACGGCATGGCGAGCGGTGGTTATCATCTGGGTCCCTTCATGGGAGTCCCTGAGCAGCGCTGAACAGTCACTGATCAGTCTTCAAACGTGATGATCGGGAGCAGCTTGTCCCGGTTGAGGGAGGACCAGATCGCCTCGTCGCCCTTCTCGAACGGCAGCACCGGGTCGACCAGCGACATGGCGTCGAGGTATCCCATTTCGATGAGCTTGGCGAGGCGGGGGATGTCGCGGAGCACGTTGCCGCCACCGTAGGCGGCGGACAGGTACCGCTTGCCGTTGTAGTCGAACGGCCCGGGGGCCGGCGTCCACACCGAGGAGTCGTTGGTCTTGAGAGTGACGCCGGTGTGCACGAAGAACCCGCCGCGGCGGGTGGCCTGCACACCCTGGCTGATCAGGGCGGCCCCGGTGAGGTCGGCGGGCTTGCCGGTGGTGGGGTCGCCGAGGGTGGCGCCCGCCGCCTCGAAGACGTGGTCCGCGCCGGTGCCGCTGTAGAAGCCGATGGTGGGCTTGCCACCAGCCGCCATGTTCTCCGTCTCCGGACGGCAGAGCTCGTGGATGCGCTGGACCAGCGTGTCCCCGATCTCGTCGGTGTTCAGCACGACGTGTGCGCCGGCCTTCTTGGCGGCCTCGAGGCGGTGCGGGATGCGCTCGGCCGCGATGATCAGTCGCGCGCCGGACATCTTCGCGGCCTGGATGATGGACAGGCCCAGCGGACCCGCGCCTAGCACGACCACCGTGGACGCGATCTCGACCCGGGCGCCGATCAGGCCGAACGTCCAGCCGGGACCGGGCACGCAGGCGAGCGTCGCCAGCTCGATGTTGGACAGCGGCGAGTCGTTGACGGGGACCACCCACGGCTCCGGGCAGACGGCCAGCTCGGCGAAGCCGCCGGTGTGGTCCTGCCAGACCGGGGTGCCGTCCAACATCTCGGCGAACGGGGGGTTGTCCGGAGTGGCGAAGTCGAGGTCGTTCTTGTGCCCGCAGCAGTGCCATTCGCCGCGGGAGCAGCTGTAACAGGTTCCGCACGCGGGCAGCACCGGAGTGACCACACGGTCGCCGACCTTGACCCGGCGCACCTGCGACCCGACCTCGACGACGACGCCCATCGCGCCGTGGCCCGGACTGCGGGCGCGTCCGCCGAAGCCCGGGATGTGCTTGTCCGAGTCCAAGACGTTGGACACAAGTGTGTAACATGCTTGGGCGGCCAGGTTTCGAACCACTACGTCCGTGGGGCGGCGCGGTCGCAATCGCATCGGGAGGATTTCCAGGACGTTGCCGTGTCGCACCCAGCCACGGAACTCGGTGGCTTCGTCGGTCATGTGATTTCCCTTTTCTGTCGGCATCGTCGTGGTCGAACGCGGGACGATCCGGTGATGAGTGTCGCGGCGCGGGTTCGATGCGGGGGTGGGCCTCGCTGCTGCGATCCCTAGCCGCTGCCTGTCCATTCGCGTCAGCCTTGACTAGTCCCCGAGCATAGACTTCGGCTCTCAGACGCTCGAAAATGGCCCTTGAGATTCTGGCGGACAGAATCTTCACGCGCTGACCGGGTGCGGACGCTACGTCTCCGACCATGCGGTCTGTGTAATCCCCACTGATAACGAGTGGGTTGCGGCGCAGAAACCGTGGCTAGGCAGACCCGATGTTTCTACTCCGCAGAAATCTTGAGATCCGCTCTGTCGCGTCGATTAACCCGATTGTCATACTCCCGACATGGAGCCTGCTGTCGCGTATCCCATCGAGTCTGTCGGGAATGCTCTTCGACTGATCCACCTCCTGCGGGACTCCGGGGAGCTGCGGGTCACCGATGCGGCTCGCGCTTTAGGCGTGGCGCCTTCCACCGCGCACCGGTTGATGATGATGCTCGTCCATCACGGTTTCGCGGAGCAGAACGCGCGGCGGATGTACCAGCGGGGCTGGGCCCTGCGCGCCACGGCGGACGCTCCGCCGGGGGCCGAGCTGGCGACCTTCGCCCGTGATCATCTAGTGGAGCTGAGCCGGCGGCTTGGTGAGACCGTGCACCTGGTCCGGCTGCAAGGCACGGCGGCCATCTTCGTCGATGGCGTGGAGACCGTGCGCCGGCATCAGGTCCATGTCACCTCACGTGCGGGAATGTCGATGCTGGCACACTGCACGGCGGCCGGTAAGGCCATTTTGGCCCGTCTGACCCCGGCCGAGCTCGCGGCCTTGTACCCGCGCGGGCTTCCGTTGACGTACGGCCCCGGCCCCTGCGACATGGGCACGCTCAAGCGGCAGCTGGCTACGATCCGCCGGAACGGCTACTCCGTCAATGACGAGGAGAGCGAGCGCGGCCTGATCGGGATCGGCGTCTGCGTGACGGACGCCTCGGGTCAGCCGCTGGGCTCGGTCGCGACCGGCATCCCACTGCTGCGGTGCCCGGACGCGCTCATTCCCGATATCGCCAACGAACTCTCCAGAACCGCCCGCGCCATCGAAGCGTCGCTGGCGCAGAGGGCACCGGCGACGCTGCCGGAGCATCACGGGCACCTGACCGTCGGCTGAGCCTCCGGCGCGTATTCCCTGATCATGCCCAGTTCGTGCCTGGTCGCGGTCGGCACTGGCCTCACTTTCACCGCCATGCCGGCGCTCGTGCTGAAGTCCACGCCCTCCTACCAGGCCGCCGCCGCGGCCCTCGGAGCCGCCGTCCTGACGGTACGGCTGATCGCGATAACGCGGCGGGGCGAGGACTGACGCCGGGCTAGGCCACCTCGTGGCAGGCGATGAACTGATCGTCCTGCTTGCGCTCCAGCCGAGGTTCCTCGACGGCGCAGCGCGGGGTGGCCAGCGGGCACCTGGTCCGGAACCGGCATCCGGACGGCGGGTTCAGCGGCGAGGGCAGGTCCTGCCCCGCCGGGGCCTTGGCCGGCGCCACCCGGCTGGCGTGGATGGACGGCACCGAGTCCAGCAGCAACTGGGTGTAGGGGTGGTGGGTGGCGGGCCGGTCCAGCGCCTCCACGTCGATGACCTCGCAGACCTTGCCGAGGTACATGACCAGGATGCGGTCGCTGATGTTCTTCACCACGGCCAGGTCGTGCGCGATGAACAGCATGCTGAGCTGCCGCTGAGCCTTGGTCTCCCTGAGCAGGTTGAGCATCTGGGCCTGGATGGACACGTCCAGGCTGGCCAGGATCTCATCGCAGATGAGCAGTTCCGGCTCCATGAGCAGGGCGCGGGCGACGGACACCCGCTGGCACTGCCCGCCGGACAGCTCGTGCGGGCGGCGGTTCCACACCACGTCCGGGTCCAGGCCCACCGAGTCGAGGACGTCGCGGGTGTCCTGGTCGCGGGACTCGGCGGTGCCGCGCCCCCAGATGGAGACGCCTTCCTGAACCAGGTCCTTGACCTTGCGGCGCGGGTTCAGCGACGCCACCGGGTCCTGGAAGATGATCTGCATGGCCACCCGGCTGCGGCGCAGCGCCTGCTTGTCGAGCGAGCCGAGATTCTGGGCGTTGAGCCGGACCTGGCCGCTGGTGGGCGCCGGCAGGTGCATGACCGCGCGGGCGACCGAGGACTTGCCGCAGCCGGACTCGCCCACGATGCTCAGCGTCTCGCCGGGCAGCACGTCGAAGCTCACCCCGGAGACCGCCCGCACGGTCTGGTCGCCCTTGGTGCGGAACTCCACCACCAGGTCCTGGACGGTCAGCCGGGCGCCGTCGTCGCGCAGGTGCGCCTTACCCGTTCCGGCCATCGGACTTTCCTCCCTCGGAGACACCGGCCGCGCCGACCGGGTGGAAGCAGGCGAGCGTACGGCCGTCGGCGGCCTGCTCGACCGGCGGCTGGGTCTGGCGACACTGGTCCTGCACGTTCGGGCAGCGCGGCGAGAAGTGGCAGCCGCCGGGCCAGCGCGCCAGGTCCGGAGGCCGTCCGGGCACGGTCGTCAGCACCGTCCGCGCGGGGCTTTCCAGCTGGGGGGTCGAGGCGAGCAGGCCCCGCGGATAGGGGTGGCGCTGGTGGCGGAAGAACTCCTCCGCCTTGGCGCTCTCCACGATCCGGCCGGCGTACATGACGGCCACCCGGTCGCTGCGGCCGGCCACGATCCCCAGGTCGTGGCTGATGAGGATGGTCGCCATCTGGCGTTCCTCGCACAGCACGGCCAGCAGGTCGAGCACCTGCCGTTGCACGGTCACATCGAGCGCGGTCGTCGGCTCGTCGGCGATAAGCAGCCTCGGATCGCAGGACAGCGCCATGGCGATCATGACACGCTGCCGCATTCCGCCGGACAGCTCATGCGGGAACTGGTCGAACCGCCGGGCCGCCTCAGGGATGCGGACCGTGTCGAGCAGTTCGATGGCGCGCCGCCGCGCTTCGCTCCGGCTGAGCTCGTTGTGCTGGCGGAGCGTCTCGGTGAGGTGCACGCCGATCCGCTTGACCGGGTTGAGCGAGCTGAGCGGATCCTGGAAGACCATGGCGATCTGCGCGCCGAGCAGGGCACGGCGCTCCCTGACCGAGGCGCGCAGCAGGTCCGTGCCGTCGAATTCGACGGTGCCGTGCACGGCTGTGGTCCGCGACGGGGCGACCAGGCCCATGATGGTCCGGCCGAGCACGGACTTGCCGGAGCCGGACTCGCCCACGATGCCCAGCGTCTCGCCGGCGTGCAGATCGAAGGAGACGCCGGCCACGGCGGGGACCGTGCCGCGCGCGGTCTGGAACTCCGTGCGCAGGTCGCGGATGTGCAGGAGGGGCTTGGTAGCAGTGGTCACAGTTTCACCTGCCGGGTGTCCCACACCTTGCGCAGCCGTTCACCGATGAGGTTGAACGAGAAGACGGTGAGGAAGAGGATGAAGGCTGGCACGATCACCAGGAAGGGGTGCTCCTCCATCTTGCCGTCCTGGCCTTCCGCGATCATGTTGCCCCAGGTGGGCTGCGGTGGCCGGATGCCGATGCCGAGGAAGCTGAGGGATGCCTCCGCCACGATGAGCGCCGAGATGTAGATCATGCCGAGCGGGATGATGGCCAGCGCCACGTTGGGCAGCAGCTCCCGCACGATGATCCGGCTGCGCTTGGCGCCGAGCGCCCGTGCCACCGTCACGTACTCGCGCTGGGACAGCGCCAGCGTCTGGGCGCGGGCCACCCGGATCATGCCGGGGATGGCCACCAGGGACAGCGCGATCACCATGTTCTGCGGCGTCGGCCGCAGCACACTGGCGAGGGCGATCAGCATGATCAGGGTCGGCACCGACAGCAGCGAGTTGGTGAACACGCCGATCACCATGTCGACCTTGCCGCGCAGGTAGCCGGCGGTGATGCCGAGGATGCCGCCGATGGCCATGCCGACCAGGACGGCGCTGATGCACACGGTCAGCGAGACCCGCGCCCCGTAGATGACCCGGGCGAGCATGTCCAGGCCGAGCGCGTTGGTGCCCAGCGGGTGCGTGGAGGACAGGTCCGGCGGCGCGTAGATCGGCTCCAGCAGCGTCAGCGCCGAGTCCTCGTGCTCGCCGAGCGTCAGCAGCGGCGCGATCAGCGCCAGCACCGCCAGCGCGATCAGCCAGATCGCGCATAGCCAGTTGAGCAGGTCGAAACCGGCGCCCACCAGGCCGCGCCCGAGGCGGGAGCCGCCCCAGAACGCGACACCGGCGCCCACCAGCCCGATCAGCACGCGGGCCACCGCGGCCAGGTCCGGGACCAGGAAGGCGGCCACCACGACGATGACGAGACCCGCGATCGTCGCCACCAGCGGGACGAGCCAGCCAGGGGCGGCCGGGGGCGGCGTGGCGACGCCGCCGGCGGCCGACGCGGGGGTGCTGGGCGAGGAAGTCTCCGCTGGGGAGATGTGGTCAGCTTTGGGCACGGCGAATCCTCGGGTCGACGATGCTGTACGCGGCATCGACAAGGGTGTTGATCACGACATAGGTGACCGCGATGACGAGCACCGCGCCTTGGACGATCGGCAGGTCGCCTTGACCCGCGGCCTTGACGACCAGGGAGCCCATGCCCGGCAGCGAGAACAGCGTCTCGACGATGACCGTGCTCCCGATCAGCGAGGCGAGGCTGAGCCCCACCACGGTGATGATGGAGTACGAGGACGGGCGGAAGGCATCGAACAGCATGATCCGCCACGACGGCATTCCCTTGGCCCGGGAGGCCAGCACGAAGTCCTCTTGGAGCGTGTTCACCAGGTCGCTGCGGAGCAGCCGGGTGAAGGTGGGGATCTCCAGCAGGGCGATCGTGACCATCGGGAGGAACGCGTGATACAGGTTGTCGGGTAGGGATTCGGTGATGCGGACCCAGTGAGCCCGCGGGAACAGCTCGAACTGGTTGACCGCGACCGCGATCAGCAGCAGACCGGCCACGAAGCTCGGCACCGACAGGATGCCGAACGTGATCGCGCTGACGATCCGGTCCACCACGCCGCCGGCCCGGTAGGCCGAGATCATGGCGAGGGGAATGGAGATCAGCAGGGCCAGGATGAGCGCCATCACCGCGAGCTGCAAGCTCACCGGGAAGGCGGCCAGCAGTCGTTCGGTCACGTTGCTCCGCGGGGGGATCAGCGAGGTGCCGAAGTCCCCCCGCAGCACTGAGCCCAGCCAGTCCACGTATCTGCCGAGCAGGGGATCGTTGAGTCCGAGTTCCTGGCGTACCTGGGCGTAGGCCTCTGGAGGTTGGCCTTCGCCCAGGATCGCCACCGCGGGATCACCGGGTAGGAGAGCGGACAGCATGAACGTGCCGAAGCTGACGATCAGCAGCACCGTCACAAGTTGCACAGCCTTGCCGGCCAACCGGCGAGCCCGCACACCACCACCGCGCGTTCGTTTCACAGTGGCTTTCACACTCGGTGTGCTGGCGGGGCTGCGTGGCACCTCGACGTCGTCGTAGACCATCGCTCTCCTTTACAAACGTGGCGCCCCTATCGCGTTAGGGTCGCAACGCCCCCATCACGTTCACGGACTTGACTTGGGTGAAGCTGAGAAGTTCGTCGAGGCACTCCTCCCGGCCGATGCCGGAGGACTTGAAGCCGCCGTACGGCACGCCGGGGAAGTGCTGGGACGAACCGTTGATCCACACGAAGCCGGCCTCCAGCCGGTGCGCGAGGCGGTGCGCCCGGTTCAGGTCCCGGGTCCACACGCTCGCCGTCAGGCCGAAGTCGAGGCTGTTGGCCAGCTCGACGGCTTCCTCTTCGGTGTCGAAGGTGAAGATGCTGAGGACCGGGCCGAAGATCTCCTCGGTGGCCACCCGCATCTCGGTGCTCACCTGGGAGAGCACCGTAGGCGGATAGAAGTAGCCGGTGTCGATTTCGACCGGGCCGCCGCATTCGAGGTGGGCCCCGTCGACGAGCGCCTCGTCCACGAGTTCGCGGACGCGGTCCCACTGCTGAGCCGACACCAGCGGCCCGACTTCGGTGGTTTCCTGCAGGGCCGGGCCGACCCGGAGCGCGGCGAAGCCGGCCACCACGTTGGCGCGGACCTTGTCGGCGACGCTGGTGTGCAGCAGCAGCCGGGAGGTGGAGCCGCAGGACTGCCCGGTGCTGGCGTCCAGGTTCATGCCGCGCACCGCGCTCTCCGCGGCGGCGTCCAGATCCGCGTCCGGGAAGACGATCATCGCGTTCTTCCCGCCCAGCTCCAGGCTGACCGTCTTTACCGCCGACGAGGCGGCGGTGGCCTGGATGATCCGTCCGGTCCGCTCGCTGCCGATGAAGGCCAGCCGGCGCACGCGGGGGTGCGCCACCAGGGCCGCGCCGGTCTCCGGCCCGTGCCCGCTGACCACGTTGAGCAGGCCGGGAGGCAGCACCTCCTGGGCCAGCTCGCCGAAGCGCAGCGCCGACAGCGGGGTCTGGTGGGCCGGTTTGATGATCAGCGCGTTGCCGGCGAGCAGCGGTGCCGCCGCCTTACCGACCGCGAACATGAGCGGGTGGTTGAAGGGCAGGATGCGGCCCACCACGCCGTACGGCTCGCGCCGCGTGTAATGCAGGTGGTCGGACGAGGCCGGGATGACCTCGCCGGTGAGCTGGAGCGCCCAGCCGGCGAACAAGCGCAGCGAATCCGTGGCCCGGTGGACGTCCAGGGTCATCGACCGCAGCGGGCTGCCGAGGTCCACGGCGTCCAGCACGGCCAGCTCCAGCGCGTGCTCGTCGATCAGCGTGGCCAGCTCCCTGAGCAGTTGGGCCCGCTCCCGCGGCGCGACCTCGGCCCACAGCGCCGCGGCCTCCGTGGCCGCGGCGACCGACAGGTCGACGTCGGCCTCGTCGCCGTCCGGGACGTGCGCCAGCAGGCTCCGGGTGCTCGGGTCATAGGTCGGGTACGTGCGGCTGGAGACCGCCTCGACGAGCCGGCCGCCGATCGCGAGTCGCCACGGATGGTCGGCGATCTTGTTGACCAGGCTGTTGATCACGCGCATGTCGGGGTGGTCGACCCCGGTCGCGATACCCGTCACGGGTGAACTCCAGGTGATACGTCGAGCCGCCGGCCGTTCCGGCGCGGCTCCGCAGGCGGGTGGGTCAGGCGGTCGTGGTCAGGCACTGGCGGCCAGGGCCTCAGCGCTGAGGTAGCCGAACGTCATGCCGGCGGCCAAGGTCGCGCCGGCGCCCGGGTAACCCACGCCGAACACGCTGGCGGCCACATTGCCGCAGGCGTACAGCCCGCCGATCGGCCCGCCGAGAGCGCGCTGCACCTGGCCGGTGGCGTCGGTGGCCGGGCCGCCCTTGGTGCCCAGCGTGCCCAGCTCGATCTGGACCGCGTAGTACGGCCCGGCCTCCAGCGGGCGCAGGTTCCGATGTGGGCTGACCTTGACGTCACCCCGGTAGGTGTCGTACGGCGATTCGCCCCGGTGGAACTCGGGGTCCACGCCGGTGGCGGCGTACTCGTTGTACCGGGCCACCTGGTCGACCAGGCCGGCCACGTCGACACCGATCTTCTCGGCCAGTTCTGCGATGGTGTCCGCGGTCGGCATCCAGTTCGGGGTGGGCGTGTCGGGGGTGCAGGTCGCCACCGAGTACGAGGAGCGGAACCGCTGGTCGAAGACGAGCCAGGACGGCTGGTTGATGTACTGGTATTCCTGCGGGTCGAAGGTGCTCAGCGCCTTGCACAGGTCGTTGTAGTTCATCGCCTCGTTCACGAAGCGCCGGCCGTGCCGGTTGACCATGATGCCGCCGGGCAGCGCGCGCAGGCTGCTGGTCGGGCGGAACAGAGGAGCGCCGTCGTAGGTGTCGCCCTTGGCGTGGATGGTGGGGGTCCACCAGGCTTCGCTCATGTTGCCGAGCGCCGCGCCGACGCCCATCGCCATGCGCAGGCCGTCGCCGGTGTTGGCGGGCGGGCTGGCGGGCGACTCCATCGGCCGGCCGAGGAACTGGGTGACCAGGTCCTGGTCCCACTCGAAGCCGCCGGAGGCGAGGACCACGCCGCGCCGCACCTCGATGCGAGTGAGCTCGCCGTCCAGTTCGACGTCGATGCCGGTGACGTTGCCGTCCGGGCCGCGGAACAGCTCCTTGGCGGGGCTGGACACGTGGACCTGCACGCCGGCCTGGAGGCAGCCGTAGAGCAGCCGGCCACAGAGGGCGGCGCCCAGGCCGACGATGCCCCGGGACACCCGGTCGGCGATCAGCGCCCAGTCCCAGCGGTCGAGCGTGTCCTGGCCCCAGGCGTCCACCTCAAGGCGCGTGATCGGCACGCCGCTGTGCGGGGCGCGCAGCTTGTCCTTGAATTCGCCGAGCAGGTTGGTGTCGAACAGGTCGCCCTGGATGGTCCGCCCGGTCAGCGCGCCGGGCAGGGCCGGCTGGTAGTCGGGGTGGTCAGGGTTGGCCTCGAAGCTGATCCCGGAGTGCTCGATCACGTAGTCGAGCATCGGGTTGATCGTGTCGAGGAAGGTGGTGAGCAACTCCTCGTCCACCTTGCCCATGGTGATCTCGCGCAGGTAGGCCAGGGCGTCCTCGCGCGAGTCGGTCTTCCCGATGTCGGCGAGGTAGCGGTTGACCGGCGCCCAGATCGATCCGCCCGACACGACGCTCGTCCCACCGATGGCCGGAGCCTTCTCGACGACGATGACCTTGAGGCCCTTCGTCGCCGCCGTCAGTGCCGCGGTGAGGCCCGCCGCACCGGATCCCACGACCACGACGTCAGTGGTTGTCATGATTCCCCTCCCAGAGCGTTTCGGATGCGTGTGCAGATGTCGTCCGCCGCCGGCTTCAGCATCGGATTCATGAGGATTTCGAGCATGGGAGCCATCGGCCCGCCTGGGCTGACCTCCAGGATGAAGGTCAACCGGCTGCGTTCCCCCGACCCGGCTGCGGCCGGTCGGGCCGGGCTCGGCGTGCTGGGGGCGGGGGCCGGGCTCGGCGTCCTGTCCTTGCCGCCGGAGCGGCGGCTGAGGATTCGGTTGATCACGCGGAACCAGAACTTCTGCCACCAGGACGAGCTCGCGATGACCGGAGCCGAGGCGGTCGCGGGACCGGCGTCGCCGGTCTTCTCCGCGTCCAGCCGCTCCACCCGGAACGAGCCGGTGCCGGTGATGCGCTCGGTGAGGCCGGTGAGTTCGAACTCGGCGACCTCGTTCGGGATCAGCTTGACGAGGTCGGTCTGGACGTCGACCTCTCGGGCGAGGATCCCGACATCGCCGCGGAGCGTCCAGATGGCGCGCTTCTCGTCGACGACGTTGAGCTTCTGGAAGCCGATCACGAACTCGGCCCAGTTCTGGTAGTTCATCATGTACAGCCACAGCTCCTCGACGCCCACGTCAAGGTCAACCGACTGCTGCCCACCGATCATGTGTGCGATCCGATCTTGCTGACGACCATGTTGAGGAGACTAGAGGTCCCCGAATGACTGTTTCGGGTGACCTTGGGCAGTTCTGGTGTCCAGAAGATCGAAATGCCCGGCTGGTCACGGTGCGGTGGAACACCTGACCGGATTCGGTCCGCGTGGAACAGGCCGCTGCCGCGCTTCTCGGCGGACGCGGGCAGGCCGAAGGCGCGGGGGCCCATGCCGGTCGATCCTCTGCGCGCGCTCCCACCGTCAGCGAGATTGATCGAATTGGCTGCTATTACACGGGGACTCGGGCTGTCATGTCCGTTGAGCCGCGCCGAGCATCGACCTGGCCAGCGCTTCTGTAGCGAGTTCCGCTGAGGTGGTGAGCGAGCCGAGCAGAGGCTCGGCTAGAACCGCGGCTCCGAGGCCCGCGGAGGTCACCAGCCGGGCCAGTGCCTTGCGGGGTCTGCTGGTCAGGCTTATCGCGGAGCCGAGTACGTCGCGGGCGGCGTACCCGTCACCAGACGCGATCGTCTCCGCCATCGTCCGGGCGAGCAGTCGGTCGGCCACGATCGGATCGGTGGCGCCGGCGAGGGTGGTCACGGTCAGCCCGAGTCGGGCGCGGTAGACCGCGTAGCCCGGCACCGGCGTGCTCCCGAGGAATTGTCCGACCATCGCGGTGACGTCCCGGCTGTCCGAGGTGCCGTTCGTGTTCGAGCACATCACGTTCAGGCAGGCCGCGACCTGGCGTTCCCAGGGCTCGGTCAGCTCGCACTCCTGCAGTATGATCCGCGCGGTCTGGCGGGCGCCGTGGAGGCAGTGCGCGATGATCTCGGCCTGGCGCCCCTCCATCAGGTGCGTTCCGATGCCGCTGTGGACTCGGGCGTGGGTGACGGCTTCGTCCCAGCGTCCGACCATGGCCAGAGCGCGGACGCCGTCGGCGAGATACTGCAGCCACACCCATTCGCGGAGCTTGTGGTGCTCCTGCCGTGTTCCTACGAGGTCGGCCAGCGGGAGGGTGTGCCCTTCGACGATGAGATCGGCGTGTGCGGTGACCGCCTGATACAGCGCGTCGAGGAGTCGCAGGGCCTGGTCGCCGTTGTCGGCGCGGATGTGCAGGCGGGCGAGGTTGAGTACGGGTTCGATCATGTATCTGGCCTGGAGTACGGTGAGCCGGGGTCCGGCCTGCCGGTAGATGTTGATGTGCTGCCAGCACAGGTCGTGGGCCAGGTCGGCGAGACCGCAGTCGCCGGCCAGCAGGGCGGCCTTGTTCAGGGCGTGAGCCGCCTGGTGCATGCCGTCCGTGCCTGGGTGTTCGGCAGCGCTCTCGGTGATCTCCTTGATTCGGTCCTGGGGTGAGGGGCAGGCGGGGAGCGGGCGGCCGAGGAGGGGGAAGCGGCGTACGGCGTGCAGTGTGGTGATGTCCATGGTCGGCTCCGGAGCAGGAGGGCGGACTTGGCCGCGTGGGCGACGATGCCTTCGATGGTGATGGCGGTGCCGGGCGGAACTCGGCTACGCGGGCGAAGACATCGCCACGCTCGAAGCAGTCCAGACCGGCCCTTCGAAATAACGCATTGATCAGTACGAGGGGCAGTTCGCAGCGGCCGGGACGGGGCGTGTCCTGGCGGGCGGAGCCCAGCACTCCGCCGCTGGCGGCCGCTAAGCCGGTGTGCTCGAATCTCAGGGGGATGGTCACCGAGATCCCTCTCTCTGGATCGGTCATGAGTCGCGCAGGCAGCGCCAGCTCGCGTTACACGCGCTGGTGCTGCACGTCGTGAAAAACCCGTCGCCGGTGGCGCACATCATGATCGCCAGCGGCGTGGTGGCCTCCACGGCGCGCATGTCCAACTCGAACTCCTCCTCGGCCACTACATCCGCAGGGACGTCAGTCGCGTCGAGAGTCAGTGGGGACATCGGAATCACTCTCCTCACATTCCGGGGTCGGGTGTGGGCATCGGTTCGGGAGAGCTGGAACCGCAGCCCACGACAGGGTCCGATGCCTGGCGTGGGCTGCGGGCCTTCTGGACGGCGCGGGCAGCCTGGTCTGCCCGCGCCGCAGCGCGCGGCCCGCTGAAACTGCCACATCACAGCGGGCCGCGCCAAGACGCGGCGGGCGCCCCCGTGGGGCAGCCCCGCCTCGCCTCGTTCTCATCCCCCGGCTTCTCCGTCGAGAGCTGACGCTCATGCGACGTACTCACGAACCGTCACCTCCCGAACGGATCCAGATAGCTGACCTGCATGCCATGGTGAGCGGCCACCGGCGCAGACAGCGAGACGCGGCACTTATACGGTTGCCTGCTCAGGACGTGATCAGTGCGGCTGATCACCTTGGCCGATCAGTTCGGCTGACACCCCTTCGCCGGCCTCCGGCCTAGTTAGGCTGAACGTAAGCCACCTGGCCGGGAAAGGTCACCGATGAACGTCAGCCCTCCAAGCAGGCAGGACATCGACCGCCGCGTCTGGGAAGACCCAGCGATGCGGCAGGCGCTCGCCGTCCGCGACATAGCCGCCATCTTCCGCCTACTGGCAAGGCGCGGCCTGTCCCAGCGAGTGATCGCCGCGCGTACCGGCCAGGCGCAGTCGGAGGTCTGCGCGATCGTCGCGAGCGGCCGTCAGGTCATGGCGTACGACGTGCTCAGCCGCATCGCCGACGGCCTCGGCATCCCCCGCGGCTACATGGGCCTGCCCTACGACACGTCATCGACCCCCGCGACAGCCTCCAGGCGGGAGGACGACGAACAGGCATCCCGCCTGCTGGCCCACGCCGCCCAAGTGACCGTCGGCGCGATCGAAGGCAGCGTCGAGCAGTGGGCCGACCCGCTCCCCCACGTCGCCACCCCCGTACCGGAACGGATCGGCATCACCGACGTCGCGCAGGTGGAATCGGCAACCTGCGCGCAACGCGTCCTGGACTACCAGCACGGAGGCGGAGTCTGCCGCAGCGCGGTAGCAGCACAGTTGGCGTGGTCACAGCAACTGCTCCGCGCCTCGTGCTCCCCGGAGGTCGCGCGGCGCCTTCACCGAGCGCTGGCCGACCAGCACAACTTGGCGGGATGGACGTCCTTCGACGTCGGCCTCTACGGCCCCGCCAGAGATCACCTGGCCCGCGCGCTGGAACAGGCCAGGTACGCGAACGACCCCTCGCTGATGGCCAACGTCCTTTACCGGATGGGCCGCGTCTACCTGCACTGCGGCCGCGTACAGGAGACCCTGCGCTTCTTCCAGCTCGGACAGATCTGCGCCCAAGACGCCAGCTGCGAACGTACCGTGGCGATGCTGTGCGCCAACGAGGCCTGGGCATACGCGCTGCTCGGCAACGCCGAACTGGCGTTCAAGTCGATCAACCGGGCTCGCGATGAGCTCGACCGCGCCCCCGAGCACTCTGCTCCCTCCTGGGTGACCTTCTTCGGCTACACCGACCTCGCCTCCACCTACGGCATGATCCACGCCTGCCTGGGTCCCGCGCACCTGGAGACCGCCGTCGACCACCTCACCGAAGCGGTCGCCGGCCGCGACCCGAGCATGACCCGCAGCCGCGCCTTCGAGCTGACCGCCCTCGCCGCCGTGTACCTGAAGGCAGGAGAGATGACCAAGGGAATCAACATCGGCCGCCAGGCCGTCACACTGGCGACGGAACTCCATTCCATGCGGGTCATCGACCGCCTGGCGCCCTTGCAGGAAATCGCCGTAAGACGCTCCGATCACCATCACGAGGCTCGCGACCTCGCCCAGCGCATCTCAGCCCTGCGTGCCGCATGAAGACGACCACCGAGGGGCTCACCCGCGGACGACTCAACGACCTGCTGGATGCCGTCTGCGCCAGTACTGGACTCTCCTCCCGCGAGGCCGAGCTGCTCAAGTTCACCAACAACGCCGTCTTCCGCCTCCGCCGGGCGCCTGTCGTCGTACGCATCGCCGGATCCGCGGCCACACGCACCCGCGTACCGACCGTGGTGCAGGTCGCCCACTGGCTGGCCCGCCACGACTTCCCCTCGGTACGACTGCTGGCCGACGTCGAGCAGCCGTTAAGCGTGGATGGCCACCTGATCACCCTGTGGGAGTGTGTACCGGAAGTCGGCCCGCGCCCTGGTGGCACCGACCTAGGGATCCTGCTGCGGGACCTGCACGCCCTGGCCGACCCGCCGCACCTGCCGAAATGGCGGCCCATGACGGAGATCCGCCAACGTCTGAACGAGCCGGAAGAACTATCCGCCGACGACCATGCCTTCCTCCAGCACGAATGCGACGACGTCGAAGAACAACTCGCCACCCTCAACTACACGCTCGCCCCCGGAATCATCCACGGAGACGCGTTCCTCGGAAACGTCATCGCCGGCCCGCACGGCCCCGTGCTGTGCGACTTCGACAGCACCACCATCGGCCCGCGCGAATGGGACCTGACCCCGGTGGCGGTCGGCAGCCTGCGCATGAACTACCCCGTGGACGAGCACAACCCGCTGGCCAAGGAGTACGGCTTCGACGTGACCCGCTGGGAAGGCTTTCCGGTCCTGCGACGGCTCCGCGAACTCAAACTGGTCACCAGCGTGCTGCCCATCCTGCGAAGCAATCCGACGATCCGGCCGCAGTGGGAGCATCGCATGCGCAACTTCAAAACCCGCGACCTGACCGTCAGGTGGCAGCCGTACCGGTGAGAGGGTATTGACAGCGAATTGCATGACGCACTGCGGCACCTCCTGGACGTAGCACGACCCAACCTGCGCGTTCAGGCCCCACGAGCGCAACGACGGAGGCTGCGATCATGCATGATTTCCGGATGATGAGGATCGAGGCGCCGTGGGGACCCTGGGAAGCCGCGCCGCTTGACGAGGTCGTCACGCTGATGCGCGGGCTGGCGGCACCGTGGTGGGTAGCCGGCGGGTACGCGATCGAGCTGGCCGTGGGCCATGCTTATCGCGAGCATGGCGACGTCGATATCGCGCTGCTGCGTCGGGACCAGCTCGCAGTGCGGCGGCTACTGAGCGGCTGGGACGTTCATGTCGCTGCCGTGGCCGGGACACTGCGGCCATGGGCACTCGACGAGGTGCTGCCCGAGCAGGCGCACGACATCTGGGTACGCGAGCATCTGGACGGGCCATGGCGGTTCCAGCTCATGCTCGACGAGGCCGACGGAGAGGAGTGGATCTACCGGCGTGACTCTCGGATCCGCCGCCCGCTGGCCGGGTTGACCACCGAGGAGGACGGTTTCCACCGGCTTGTCCCAGAGGTGCAACTGCTCTACAAGGCCAAGGGCGCGCGGCCGAAGGACGAGACCGATTTCGAGGCGATCCTCCCGATGCTGAGCGACGGGCAGCGGCGCTGGCTGGACAAGGCACTGGAGACCGAGCACACCACACATCCCTGGCGCGAGCGCCTGCGCCAGATGGCTTGAGACGTCCGGCGGTTGACGGCGTTGGGTGCGTTGGTGGCCTGGCAGGTGTACGGGGTGGCCAGTCAGCGGGTGCTGGTGACGGCTCGTGATGTGCCGGTCGGTCAGCAGGTGCAGGCGCAGGATCTACGTACGGTCGCGCTCGGCCTGGATGCGGCGGTCCCGTCCGTGATGCGGAGGGGAAGAGCGCGCTGATCTTCGCAACCGAGTTGCTCGACGCGCTCAAGAGGAACGGGCGGGGGCAGCAGTTCGGGTCGTAAGTACACGTTCGGCATTGTGCCCATGTGTTACGACGAATTCGTGCCCCTCAAGCCGGCGCTGGAACGGCGCACACTGCGGCGCTGGTCGGGCGGCGGATTAAATATCGCGTAATGATCGGCTAGCCGAGCCCTTAGCTGCTGGGGATCGTAGCCGTCCCACTCCTGCACCGGGGACTCGGCGGTCATCCCGTAGGTCGCCTCGTACTGGCCGAGACGCTCTGCGCTTTGCGCCTCCTGCCATTCGGCCAGCGATGCCGCCGCGATGGGCATGCTGTCGGACCCGCGCAGCTCGACCTGCCGGGCAACCCAGCCCTCGGCGTCGACCTCGAGGTAGAACCAGATGTCCTCGTCATCCCAGTAGGCGCGGAACCACTGCATCACCCCTCCATGATGCACACACCAAGCGGAGCGACAGGGACCGGTTGCGATCAGCCCAGGAACAGCGAGCGGGGTTCCGTCACCGTGTTCACCGCCGTGATCACGTTCGCGCTGCTGCTGTGCGCCGGGCTCATGGTGGACGGCGGCGCCAAGATCCAGGCCTACCGCGAAGCCTACGCCGCAGCCGAGGAAGCCGCCCGCGCCGGAGCTGGCCAGATGAACACCGGCCACGCCTACACCCACGGCCGATTCGAAATCGACACCACCCAGGCACTGTCCGCCGCCCGCGCCTACCTGTCCGCCGCCGGCCACACCGGCACCGTCTCCACGACCGGCAACCAGGTCCGGATCACCGTCACCGTGTCCCGCCCCACCACGCTGATCTCCCTGATCGGCTCGGCACCGTGACCGCCGCAGCCACCGCCAGCGCACGGATGTTCCACGGCATCGAACAAGGACGACCATGACGATGTACGGGCCGCGTCACCCTCTTCTCGCCAGAACCGCCGCCGCCGCGGCACTCACCGCCCTGCTGGCCGGGATCCCCGCCATCCTGCTGACCTTCTTCTGGCCGATTGATCTGCCCACCCTCGACGACCTGGCCACCCCGGGCACGGTGTGGAGCTGCTGGGCCCTGTTCGCTCTCGCAGTAACGGTGGAATTGGTAGGCACGGTCCGCGCCCGGCGCAGCCAGGTACGCCTGCCGTTCCAACGACTCGCCGTCTACCTGATCACCACGATCACCCTCGCCGCGACCGCCCCCGTAGCCGCACCCCGCGCCCTGATCCCAGCCGCAGCCGTCGCCGCCACCCCCACCGAGGTCCCCGACCACGCTACGACCGCGGAACCAGCCAAGTTTGAGACCGCGAAACCGTACATGACCTACGTGATCCAGCCGAGGGACACCCTCTGGACGATCGCCGAAAACCACCTCGGCGACCCCATGCGCTACCGGGACATCATCACCCTCAACCAGGGCCGCACCATGAACGACGGACAACCCTTCAACCGAGGCGAGTGGCTGCAGCCTGGCTGCATCCTGCACCTGCCCGCCGACGCCAGGAAAGAACCGTCCAAGCCGGAGCAGGCCCGGCTTCAGAGCACGCATACCGTCGCATCTGGCGAAACTCTGTGGGGAATCTCCCAACAGCACCTCGGAAAGGGCGCCTACTACAAAGCGATCTTCAGGCTGAACAAGGGACGCCCGCAACCCGGCGGAGCAATACTCGCCCAAATCAACCACGACCTGACCGGACTGGCCCGCGTCAAGGCCGGCCGCCAGCCCGACCCAACCGCCTCCGTGATCGACACCCAGAGCGTTAAGACCTCTACCAATGTGCCTCTGAACAGCCAGGGAGCGGACGCCGCCAATTATCTGGGGCTGGATGTTATGCCGGGCAAGGTGGATCAGGGCTGGCCAGCGAAGGTCTGACAGCGCGACTGCCAGAGATAATTACAAGTTCTCCAGGAAGGCGAGCAAGCTATCGCCGGGACGG